>CAZHLL010000013.1:14901-44140 GCA_964533305.1 uncultured Acidibacter sp. | reverse complement strand
ATGCCCACCTCAGCGTGTATCAATAGGGATCTGTTGCAGCGCGCAGGTCATGCAAACAGGACGACTGATTCTAGCAACATCGGAGAAGAAGTCGCATCCACCTTGACCCACGTGACCACGCTCGGTACAAGTGCCGCCCACTCGTCGTGATCGTGATGAGCAACTGGACACCGAACATCGAGGATAGACATGGCTGCCGATCCTGGCTTTAAACGCGGACCCCTCTCAGACCTGCGCGTGATTGAACTTGGGACTTTACTCGCGGGACCTTTTTGCGGGCAGTTGCTCGGCGACATGGGCGCCGAGGTCATCAAGATCGAACCGCCTGGCCAAGGCGATCCTTTGCGCGTCTGGGGTCGGCAAAAAGCCGGCGAACCCTCGCTCTGGTGGCCGGTCGTTGCCCGGAACAAAAAGGCCATCACACTGGACATGCGTCAAGCTGAAGGTCAGAGCATTCTCAAAGAGTTAGTGAAAGAAGCTGATTTTCTACTTGAGAATTTCCGACCGGGCACCATGGAGAAATGGGGCTGCGGTTACGAGGAGCTCAGCAAGATCAATCCGCGTTTGATCATGATTCGCGTGTCGGGCTACGGCCAGACGGGTCCCTACTCCCATCGCGCCGGCTTTGGTGCCATCGGTGAGGCCATGGGCGGCCTGCGTTACGTGGTCGGAGACCCCTCCACTCCGCCTTCCCGCATGGGCATCAGCATCGGCGATGAGCTCGCCGCGACCTTTGCGTGCCTTGGCGCACTCGGTGCCCTGCACTACCGTGAGAAAACCGGCCGCGGACAGGTGGTTGACTCGGCACTCTACGAAGCAGTGTTGGCGATGATGGAATCGCTAATCACCGAATACGACAAGACCGGCTACATTCGTGAACGGACGGGCGCGATTCTGCCCAATGTGGCGCCGTCCAATGTCTATCGCACGAGCGACGGTTTGGTTTTGATCGCGGCCAACCAGGATACCGTCTTTGGCCGACTGTGCGAGGCTATGGGTCAAAATGAGTGGCCCAAAGATTCGCGCTTCGTCAACCACCAGGCACGCGGCAGCAATCAGCAATTGCTCGATGGTTTGATTGAGGCCTGGACCCGAACCCTGAGTACGCGTGAAGTACTGGCGCTAATGGATCAGTACGGTGTGCCAGCCGGGCAGATTTATCGCGCCCCCGAGATGCTCGAAGATCCGCATTTCAAGGCGCGTGATGCGATCGTCGAGACCGATCACCCCTACTTTGGCAAGCTGAAGATGCAGAACACCGCTCCCAAGTTTTCTGAAACACCGGGCGGCATCCATAGCCCGGCGCCCACCGAGCTCGGTCAACATAACGACGATGTGTATCGCGACCTGCTCGGGTTTTCGGCTGAACGCCTCGCTGCGCTGCGCGCGGCGAAGGTCATCTGATCCGGTCTGCCATGTCCGAGTCACTGCAACAAAACTATGCGCGGGGCGGCTTCAACAAGTCTTTGCAGCCGGGTCTACGCCCTGCTCTGCTGATCATTGATTTCGTGCAGGCCTATCTTGATCCCGCTTCACCCTTGTATGCGGGTGTAGAGCAGGCGCGCGATGACGCGGCGACTTTGCTGGCGGCTGCACGCGCTGCACACATTCCGGTCATCCACACCAACGTGGTTTACCAACCGGGTGGTCGCGACGGCGGCGTGTTCTTCCGCAAGGTTCCCGCCCTTGGCTGTTTCGAAGCGGGTAAGCATCCTGAGTGGGCTGCGTTTGCCGACGGGCTGCAGCCCATCGCCGGGGAAACGGTGATCTCGAAGCAGTATGCGAGTGCCTTCTTTGCGACCTCACTGGCCTCAACCCTGACAGCGTTGGGTATCGACACGGTGTTGATCGCCGGGCTCTCCACAAGCGGTTGCGTCCGAGCCAGCGCCGTCGATTGTTGTCAGCATGGGTTTGTTCCCGTGGTGGTGCGGGAGGCAGTGGGCGATCGCGCCGCAGGCCCGCACGAGGCGAACCTCTTCGACCTGCAGGCAAAATATGCCGAGGTCATGAGCCTCGCGGCGGTGATCGATTATCTCGCCGCGCTGACAGGAAGAATTGCATGACCCGCACCCCAACTATTGGACCAATCAGTTGCGTCACTATCGCCTGCAGTGATGTGCAGTCGATGATCGACACCTATCACCTCTATCTCGGCTATCAACTGATCGAACACGGCAAGCTCAGCCCCGCCCAAGCAGGGCTATGGGCGTGCCCCGGGCTGGCGGGCCGGCGCTATGCGCTGATGCTCCCGGGCGGTGAAGGCCCAACGGCCTTGCGCTTTGTGGAAAGCAAGGTACCAACCGACTATGTACCCTTCAAGCATATGGGCTGGAATGCGGCCGAGTTCATGGTGCAGGATACGGATGGGATTGCCGCCAAGCTTGAACACTCGCCGTTCCAGATCATTGGCCCACCGGCGGATCTCTCTTTTTCGGACAAGATCCGAGCGATGCAGGCGCTCGGCCCCGCCGGTGAATCCATCTACCTCACCTCTTTCAAAGAAAAACTACCCGAGTTCGATACACCCGATCCCAAGCACTATGTGGATCGCGTTTTCATCGTGATTTTGGGGGGTGCCTCCTGCGCCTCTCTCAATGATTTCTATGGTCGTCATTTTGGCGTCGCGCCCGCACCCGTGGTGCCGGGTGTGATTAGCGTGATATCCAACGCGCATGGTTTGCCGGCCGAAACGCCGCATGAGCTCGCCGCGCTCGCCTTGCGTGGTCAATCGTTCATTGAGGCCGATCACATGCCCGCGGGTACCCTGCCGCGCACCGCGCTCTCGGGGGAGCTTCCTCCTGCAATTTCAATGATCAGTTTTGAGGTGGACGCGCTGCCTGACTCGGGCCTCGAGTGGCTTGCCCCACCGGCTGTTGTTGAAGGCAGGCCGTACCAGGGCCGACGTGCAGCGGTCTGTATCGGAGCCGCGGGAGAATGGATCGAGCTCATTGAGCGAGCAACGTGAACGCATTTGCATCTGCATCCGACGCCGCTAGCCCGCCCGACACGCCCAAAGGCCACCGGCCGCAAGTGTTCGATGACCCAGCGGTAGATCAATTGCATGCGGCCTACGTCACGCTCGCGACGGAGCTCGCGGTGGCATTCGAGCGTATCGATACGCTAGAGCGCCTGCTCATGCAGCACGCGAACATCAATCGAGCGGCCATCGAAGCGGCTGCTCTTGATGAGGCAGCGTCGGCCGATCGGATCGCTCGCCAGAGTGCCTTGGCTGAGCGGCTATTGAAGCCGTTTCGCGATTTCCGACAGCATCACATCGAGAGCGGATCTCGGTAGTCGACGAGCGCCGCGCTACCCGCGCCGCGTTACAACCGCCATCCGGACAATCAGCCGCTGCGTCTTCAATATCCAAGCCGCACTGGTACGATGCTGACTCAATTTGCAGCATGAGAGCTCCCATGGTCGCCTTTCATCGGCATTCGATGCTTCCTCAACCGCAGCATGACGAGCAGGCGAGGCAGGATTTTGTCTCGGCCCTGCGCGGACATTTGTCAGGCAAATTGATGCCTGGCAATTATCAAATCTTTGCCCGCCGCGTTGAACCGCGCTTTGAGCGTCAACACGGGCGGACGCCCAAGAATGAGCAGGAAGTGCGTGAGCTCATGACACGCGATCCCTTTTATCAATTCTGGAGCGCGATGCAGCGGCGTAGTCAGGAACTGCTCTGGGAGTCGGTGATCGACCCCGTCGAGCGCGAACTACCCACATTGATCAAAAAGGCCAAATCCCGTGGCAAGGTGGGGAGTCTGCGACTCGATCCTCGGCTTGAGATCCCGCGTTACCACGCCGCCGCCGACATCCATCTGCAACCGGGCGGGTATCACAGCGATTTCACGGATGATGATGTCGCGGCCGGTGCCGTGTATGACAAAGGCATCAATCTCTACATGGGTGGAGCCCTGGGGCCGCACAACAATCTCATGGGAGATACCCTGCTCGCCTTCCTGCGTGAGCATCACGCGGACTTTCAACCGAAGCGAATTCTGGATCTCGGTTGCGCGATCGGCAACAGCACCGTGGTCTGGGCCAAGGCCTTTCCGAAGGCCGAGGTGCATGGTATCGACGTCGGGGCTCCCGTGCTGCGCTATGCCCACGCTCGAGCTCAGGCGCTCGGGGCTGCGGTGCATTTCAGTCAGCAGAATGCAGAACACACGGACTTCGCGGACGGCAGCTTCGATCTGGTGGTGTCGCACATCATGCTGCACGAAACCTCAAAGTCGGCTCTGGTGCGCGTTTTAGCAGAGTGTCGTCGCTTGCTGCGTCCCGGCGGACTCATGCTGCACCTCGAAATTCCACGCGGTCGCACACCGATGGAAAAATTCATGCACAACTGGGAGGCCTACAATAACAACGAAACTTTCTCGCGCTACATGACCGATCTCGATTTGGCCGGCGAAGCACGCAAGGCCGGCTTCGCGAGCGAGGAGGTCAAGGTGCACGAGTTTGCCCCCAAGCTCGACGTCGCTCAAATGAACTACACCGAGCATTTTTTCTGGAAAATCCTTGCGGCAGAACGACAGGCCGGCTCTGCGAGACTTGGTCGTTCAAAAAGGAAGGCAGCCTGATGGCCACCCGTAGCAAAGCCAGTCCACGCACGGCGGCGAAAAGCAAAAAGGCGGCAACACGTAAAGCCGCGGCAACACGTAAACCCGCGGCAAAAAGTGAAGCGCCGCCCCCCGCCGCTCCCCGGCTACCGCGCATCGCCAAGGGCAAGAAGCCTCAGTATTTCAGTGATCCAGCGATCGACAAATTGTTGTGGATGACCCTGACATTGATGGAGGAGCTCTCGGTCACTCGCGATCGCCTCGACACCGTCGAGCGGCTCTTGGCCAAACATCGAGTGATGACAGCCAAAGAAATTGAGTCATGGCAGCCGGATGATCGTGCTGCTGCAGAACGTGCAGCCCGCCGATCCGCTTATGTGGATCGCATGATGCGCGCCGTGCACAGCGAGCTCGAAGAACTCACTCGCGGCGACATGCCCGCGAGTGAGGCCGAGGTACTTGCTGCGGTCGAAAGCTAAAGTCGAAAGCCAAAGTCGGTTCGCACCGCGTGCGCCGGGCTTAGCGCGCGGCGATCTTCCACAGTCGCGCGAGCACCTCTAATGTCGCATTGCCCGACACGGCATCAAAGGCCTGCACGGCCGCTTCCTGGTTGCCAGCGCGCAGTTGCGCGATGCCCAGGGACAATTGAGCATCCGGCACGTTACGCACGTTGCCTTTGGCCAAACCGCGCTCAATGGCTTCAATGGCCTTGCCGGGCTCGCCATAACTCAAAAACGCCTGACCGATACGCACATCGACCTGGCCATTTTTACCCGCCGCTGACTGGGACGCCTGCTTGTCGAGTTCGACACGATCAGCCTTGGCCTGGGCCTTCGCACTGGCCAAAAGGCGATCGCTCAATTCTTTGGCACGGGGCTCGCTGAACACCGACTTGGCAACACCCGCCTCCAGCACCGACTGAGCTTCGCCAGGCAGACCGCGCTCGAGCGCGAGCTGCGCCATCTCGGTGTATTCTTCGGCGCGGCGCATGGCATTGCGATCAAACGCGAGCCGCAGCACGTCAATGGTTTGCGCTTCTTCAGCCTGGCGGAATACCAGCAGAATCAGGTTGGGCCACGTCTCTTCGCGTGGGTGATACATCGCCTGCTTTTCGAGTGCGTTTTGCGCACAGACGTCATCCTGCAGCCTGATGCAGGAGCTCAGGTACAACTGGACGCCAATCTCGGGCGGGCTACCGGCGTTGCCTTCGAGCTCACCGATCCAGCCGCGAACAAAGTCACGGGTTGCCCCAAAGTCTTCCAGCAAATAAAACGCCTGCGCCGTCAGGATATACGTATTTTCGTCCTTCTCGCCGAGCTCGATGGCTTTCTTGCCAAAGGCACCAGCCTTTGCGTAATCCTTGAGGTTGTAGTTCACCTGCATCAGCTGTTTGTGGCGCAGATTGATCAAACCCGGATCGAGAAAGCCGCTGTCGAGGGCCGCCTCATACGCTTTGCCCGCTGTCGCGAGATCATCCATACGTGCAGCGCAGAAACCGAGCAATTCATTGATGGCGAAGACATCGTACGGAACCTTATCTTCCACCGCTTCGGCCTTGCGCAGATCGGCGACGCAGTCAGCCCATTGCTCCTTCTCGAGCGCCTTCTGCGCCGATCGAACCGAGGCGGCGACCTTCTTCGAGAGCGACGGTTTGTCTTGAGCGATCACGCTCCCACCCGAGCTCAATACACATGCCAGAACCAGCGCCCACGCCGAGACTCGGCGAGAAGACATCATTCGCGTCATATATCTACCCCTCAAAACTCAGTTGTCACGCCGACGGCACTGGTGTCCGACGTCGCTCAGCGCGCACGCAAGGTCCACAATTTGGCAATTCGCTCAAGGTCACCATCGCCCTTGACCGCAGCAAACGCTTTACGCGCCTCCGCCTTGTTGCCACCTTTGAGGAAAGCCATCCCCAAGGCCAGCTGAGCCTCAGCCGCACTCGTGAGTCCGCCCTTCTTGATACCCGCTTGGATCGCGGCAATCGCTTTATCGGTCTGACCGAAGCTGAGATAGGCCTGGCCCAAGGTCACCTTGGCGTCCCCCGAAGGCGCGGCGTTCGCATCACGCTCGGCTTTGGTAAGCCCTGCTTTCTGCTGGGTGGCCCGTTCTTTAGCGGCTTCCAGCAAACGACTGTTGCGATCAATGTCACGTTTTTCGGTGAAAAGCTTCTGAGCAAACGCCTTCTCGAGGGCACCCTGTGCCTCGCCCGGCAAGCCACGCTCCAGAGCGAGCTGCGCCATCTCGGTGTAGTCGCTCGAGCGCGTCAGTGCGCCGACTTCACTCGCCAAGCGGAACGCGCTGAACTGCACGGACTCCGAGCGACTGCGGAACAGCGACTGCATCAGGTTCTGCCAGGACTCCGGGTTCGGGTAGTAGGTCACGAGCTTCTCGAAACCCTCAGTCTCGCAGGCCTTATCTTTGAGGTTGATGCACGAGGTCAAATAAATCTGGATCGCATTTTCCTTCGGGCGCTGCCCGCGACGTTCTTGACTGCGCATCCAGTCACGCACGAAATCTCGGGCGTTCTTGTAGTCTTTCTGCACATAGTACGACTGAGCGACAAGCAGATAGATATCGTTATCCGCCGACCCCTGCGCAATGGACTGCTGGCCGAACTCGATCGCCTTGGCATAGTTGCGGGCGTTGTAATGCAGCTGAATGATGGACTTGGTGCGACTTGGAATCTGCGCCTTGTCCACAAACTGGGACGCCAGGTTGCTCTCGAAGGCCGCGACGGCGGTCGTGAAATCATTGGACCGCAGCGCACAAAAGCCCCGCAACTCGTTGATCACATACGAGTCATAGCTGTTCCGACCTTGAGCCGCCTCGGCCTGCCGCAGCTTGCTCAGACACTCAGCCCAGCGCCCCGCCTTGCTCGCCGCCTGCGCTTCTTGCAACAGCTTACCCGCCGCCGCCGTCACTTGAGCCTTGGCTTGAGCCTGCAGCTCGCCCACCGTTCCCAATGCCAATACGGCCATCGCGCAATAGAGTGCAACCGACTTAGTCATGACTTTCCTCTCGACCTCAAAGGTTCAGTCCATAAACAAAATCGCCGTACCCTTCGCGGGCACGGCGATCGGAAACCGTCTCAACAATCAAAAGACGACGCAGTGCATTAGTCCTGAAACTCGGCCACATTCACAAAGCCGATTTTGACCAAGCGATTTCGCTGCGCCGAGGCGAGCACTCGAGCCACCACGTCGTACTTCGCGCGCTTGTCCGGGCGCAAATGCAACTCAGGTTGCGGATCCTTTTGTGATTCCTGGCGGAAATACGCTTCGAGCGTATCCATGCTCGGCACCACACTGCCGTTCCAAACCACGGTGCCATCGAAATCGATCTCGATATCAATGATTTCCGGCTGTACCGGCGGAGGTGGTGCGTCCGAGGGTCGGGGCATATCCAACTTGACCGCGTGCGTCATCACCGGGATGGTGATGATGAACATAATCAACAACACGAGCATCACGTCGATCAACGGCGTCGTGTTCATGTCACACATCGCCTCGTTATCGCCGCCGCCTGCGCCTACGCTCATTCCCATGGTCTTGAACTCCTAAAAATTCCAGGCTCAGCGCGTACCGCGAATACCGCGGTCGGGCTCCGTGATGAAACCCACCTTGACGACGCCACCGCGCTGGATGGCGTACATCACACGACCGATGTCTTCATATCGCGCGTTGCCATCGCCGCGGATGTGAATCTCGGGTTGTGGATCTTTGACCGCCTCCGCCGACACCAGCGCGAGCAGCGCCTCGCGATCAGCGACCTGCACCTCGTTCCAGTAGATGTTGCCACTGGCATCGACCGCGATGGTGATGTTCTCCGGCTTCGTCTGAGTAGGAATATTGGCCGCCTTTGGTAGCTCGACCTTGACCGTCTTGTTGATCACCGGAATCGTGATCAAAAAGATGATCAGAAGCACCAACATCACATCCACGAGTGGGGTGGTGTTGATGGCTGACATAGGGGCGTTGTCTTCTCCGCCACCCGATCCCACGCTCATGCCCATCTTGATTCCTCAGGGGTGGGTACCTGGGAGGCTGCCTTAATCCGGGCAGCCTCCCGGCACCTTAGCTCAAGTTCAATCGATACTTTGATGACAACCCGCCAAGATTACTTCTTGGCTGCCGGTGCTGCTGCGGCCGGCGCGGGTTGTTCCATGCGGGCACCGCTGATGATGGCCGCATGCAAATCGGACGCAAAGTCACCCAGCTTCGCCTGCAGCTCCTTGTTACGGCGACCGAGGGAGTTAAAGCCCCACACTGCCGGCACCGCCACCGCAAGGCCGATCGCAGTCATGATCAGCGCCTCACCGACGGGGCCTGCAACCTTGTCGATGCTGGCCTGCCCGGACACACCAATTGAGAGCAACGCCTTCAAGATACCCCACACCGTGCCGAAGAGACCAATGAAGGGAGCCGTCGAACCGACCGTGGCGAGAAACGGCAAGCCAGTCGAAATGTTCAAGGACACACTATCGATAGCGCGGCCGGACGACATCTGAACCCAGGAGGATAGATCCATGCGATCGCCGAGACGACCGGCATGGTGCTCTTTGGCACGCAGCGCATCCTCAGCGACTTCGCGAAAGAGATCACCCTTCGGCAACTTGGCAACGCCCTCGCTAAGGGAGCCTGCCGACCATACCTTTTTCTCGGCATCTTTCGCGGCAGCCATCAGCTTGCGCTGATCCAATGTCTTCATGATGATGATGTACCAAGACGCAAGAGACATGTAGATCATCAAAAACAACACGACCTTGATGACCCAGTCGCTCTGTTCCCATGCCGCCTGAAAGCCAAACGGGTTTTCCATGACGGCTGCTGCTTCGTTTTCCATAATTTCCTCGAACGATTGAACTTACTTGATTTCGAACTTGACGCGGAAAGAGACACAGGACTCTGACTGAGCCTGACCATCAGAGGTCCCGGCTTGATAGCGCCCCGCTTTGGCCAGCCGAACGGCTCCCGCATCCAGACGGCTGTACCCTGAAGATGTCACCACTGTCGGATCGCCGATCCGGCGACCACGATCGTCTACACACACCCTAACGACTACCGACCCTTGCTCTTCCGCCCGCTTGGAGGCGGCCGGATAGTAGTCTTCACTGGAGGGCATGCGACGAATCTTGGCCGCGACCACGACCTTCGGTGGGGGCGGTGCGACAACCCGCGGCACCGGCTTGTCGGTGACGTTGCTAATCGTGTTGGTCGCCTGTTGAATCGGAATGTCGATCACCACATCCGGCGGGGGCACCTGCACCGGCGGACGCTCCATTTGTGGCGGCGGCGGCGGCGGCGGGCGATCTTCCTGTTGGATTTCTTCGATGAGGTCCGTCTGAATGGGAGGCGCAATAAGCTGAACGGCTTTTTGCGCTAGACCCGTCACCAGTCCCACCCCCATCAGCACATGGAAGCCGATGATGATGGCGAGTACCGTGACCCGGTGGGGATTGTTTCGCTGTACGTAGACGGCCATGTTTACTCGTGTTCGCAAATACTGATCACAAACGGCAACGCGGCAACGCTAACCCGACGCGCGTGACATTCGCAACCATCACTTCAACCTTGCCGGTCAACGCCGTCAGAGCTGAAGACCCAAACCGACCCGTAGCGACGCGGGAACGCTTGGAGCACCACCGCGCGCGCAGATTCAGTTGAAACGGAGGCTCGTCTGTCTTCCTGTCACGGGCGCGATGCACCCCGTAGCAGTCCTTTGCGAATCCCCCTGTTCTGTACCCAACTTTAACCGCGGTCGAATGTACTGACAACCCATCCGCGCGCAAACGTGGTTGGATGATGGCTGTCACACCTCTCAATCCGTCACCGCGCCCTTCGATGCGCTTGCAACAGTACGCGCATATTTCGCGAGCACACCGCGCGTTGCGTAGGACTTCGGTGCGTGCCAAGCGGCGCGGCGCGCACGCAATTCTGCGCCTGTGAGTGCCACTTCAATTTGGCGTTTCACCGCATCAATGGTGATGACATCGCCATTTTTAATGAGACCAATCGGCCCGCCTACCGCGGCCTCCGGCGAGATATGGCCGACCACAAAACCATGGCTGCCACCGGAGAAGCGTCCATCCGTAATCAGCGCGACTTTATCTCCGAGACCGCGTCCCATAATGGCGCCGGTCGGGCTCAACATTTCGCGCATACCCGGGCCGCCGCGCGGCCCCTCGTAGCGGATCACGACCACATCACCCGCCTTGACCTTGCCGGCAAGGATTGCCTGCGTCGCCCTCTCCTCGCCGTTGAATACTTTGGCCTTGCCGGTGAAGGATAAGCCCTCTTTGCCAGTGATTTTGGCGACAGCACCCTCGGGTGCCAGCGAGCCGTAGAGCACAACGAGGTGACTGTCGCGCTTGACGGGCTGATCAAAACTTTTGATGATGTCCTGGCCCGCTGGATAGTCCGGAACTTTGGCGAGATTCTGTTCGATGCTGCGACCTGTGACAGTGAGACAATCCCCGTGCAGCATGCCTCGCTCCAGCATCCGCCGCATCAGAGGTTGGATACCGCCGATCGCAATCAGTTCCGACATGGCGTAACGACCGCTCGGACGCAAGTCGGCAAGCACCGGCACACGCTTGCCGATGCGGGTGAAGTCATCCAAAGAAAGCTTGACGCCAGCCGCATGCGCGATGGCCAACAGATGCAACACCGCGTTCGTTGAGCCCCCGAGCGCAATGGTGATTGCGACCGCATTTTCGAAAGCTTTGCGCGTCAAGATGTCGCGCGGAGTGATGCCGGCGTTTACCAACTTGACGACCGCCGCACCCGCGCGTGCGCAGTCATCCAGCTTGTCGCGGCTGACCGCGTCCTGGGCGGAACTCCCCGGTAGTGACAGACCCAGCGCCTCCATGGCCGACGCCATGGTGTTGGCCGTGTACATACCGCCGCAGCTACCCGGCCCGGGAATGGCGGTGCGCTCGACTTCTTTGAGCTCCCGATCGCTGACAGTGCCTGCCGCATGGCCGCCCACGGCTTCAAACACCGAAACGATGTCGCGTCGTTTCGCCCCCGGACGGATGGTGCCCCCGTAGACAAACACGGCAGGTCGGTCGAGCCGAGCGATCGCAATCGCGCAACCCGGCATATTTTTGTCACAGCCGCCGATGGCAACGAGACCGTCAAAGCCCTCGGCGCCGACCACCGTCTCGATCGAGTCTGCAATGATTTCCCGCGAGACCAAAGAATAACGCATACCGGGCGAGCCCATCGATATACCATCCGATACCGTGATGGTGTTGAACAGCACGGCCTTGCCCCCTGCCTTGTTCGCCCCCGAGGCAGCGCGCTCGGCCAAGGTATCGATATGGACGTTGCAAGGCGTCAAGGTCGCCCAGGTCGATGCGATCCCAATTTGCGGCCGCTTGAAGTCGGCATCCGTGAAACCCACGGCGCGCAGCATGGCGCGGGATGGCGTCTGCTTGACGCCATCGACCACCAGTCGTGACCAACGCCTCGGATCGACTTTGCGCTTGGGGGTGCTCATCGGACTATGCTCCTGAATGGAATTACAAAGAATTACGAATCAAGCTGGCTGCAAGGCGCATACACTGCGCCTCGGCTCCCACCGGACGGCCTGCCCGCTCGCGCGAGTTCCAGGCGTACAGGTCAAAGTGCGCCCAGCGTCGACCACGGGACACAAAGCGACGCAAAAACAGTGCACCGAAAATCGCACCCGCCATGCCGTGGCTTGCGACATTGCCCAGATCCGCAATGCGACTCGCGAGTTCCTCATCGTAGCTATCCCACAAGGGTAGCGGCCAGACGGGATCCTGTTCGTGATCCGCGCAGTCCAGAATCGATTGCCGCAAGCCGGCATCATCGGTAAACACGGCGGGCAGCTCCGGACCCAACGCCACTCGCGCGGCGCCCGTCAGTGTCGCGAAATCAAGCAACAAATCCGGCTGCTCCGCATCTGCTGCTGTCAAGGCATCGGCCAGGATCAAGCGCCCTTCGGCATCCGTGTTGCCCACCTCGATGGTGAGACCGCGGCGCGATCGCAGCACATCACCCGGCCGCATGGCATTGCCAGCCACCGAGTTTTCGACGGCGGGAATCAGCACGCGTAGCTCTATGGGCAGCCGCTCAGACATGACGATGCGCGCGACCCCGAGCGCCACCGCCGCACCGCCCATGTCTTTTTTCATGAGTGCCATGCCGGCGGAGGCCTTGAGGTCGAGCCCCCCCGTGTCAAAACAGACGCCCTTGCCAACCAAAGTCACTCGCCTCCGCGGCACTCCCGAATCCTTGCCCGCTGCAACACCGCGCCAGCGCAGATCGATCAGTCGCGGCGCTCGGCTGCTCGCGCGACCGACCGCATGAATCAGCGGATAATTGTTGGCGAGCAAAGCTTCACCCACGGTGACCGATATCTCTGCCCCGTGCTCTTGCGCGAGTGCCGTCGCCTGCGCCGCCAGCTCCTCGGGACCGAGGTCGCCGGCCGGAGTATTAATAAGATCTCGCGCCCAGTGTTGCGACTCGACCGTGATTCGCAACCGATCGAGGTCGACCCCGGGCGGGCATTCGAGCGTGACACCTTGCACCGCCTGCAGTCCCGACGCCGCCATTTGAGCCGGCGGCTGGGGTTTATATAGACCGGATCGATAGTGACCGAGCCACCAGCCCAAGGCCGCCTGATAGCCCGCCCTTGGCGCAAGCGGCGTCGCGATGCGATAGCACGCGCCCGGTAAGCGATCAGTCATTCCCGCCGTGTGCCAGCAAGACAAAGAATTCACGTCGACGAGATTACCAAGCCCCAGTACGGCCCCGCGCGGCGTGCCCTCGGCATCGGACCACGCCAGCGCCCGCGATCGTTCCGGCTTGAACCGCTGCGCGAACAGCCAATTTCGTATGGCCACGGGTTGCTCTGCCAACCAACTGACATAACTCGTCTCGGTAACGAGCCACAAGGGGATGGATGCAAGATTAGTCGCCGCGACGACGGGTGGGGATGTCATGGCATCGATTCTAGCGCACAGGATTCATTGACAGCCCGTCACCGATTGTGATCCCATAGACGGATGATTCGCACCGCCTCATCTTTCCAGCACGACGCTCCCGCTTTGGGCGCGCAGCCGGCCGTTGGCCAGCTACTAGTGCTATCGAGCGATGACCGGCGCGGGTTGCGCGTCGGGGTCTGATGCTGAAGGTCAGGACCTCGAGGCGCTGAGAGATCACCAAACCCCGCACCGGTCACGAGCCGATGCGGGGTTTTTTTGTGCTTGAAAATCGACCTGAGGTCATTGGGGAGTTCGTTATGAAGTTGTATTCGCAAAAGGACGTCAACAAAAAAGCGCTGAAAGGCGCGAAGATTTGCGTGCTCGGTTACGGCAGCCAGGGCCGGGCTCACGCTCTCAACCTGAAGGATAGTGGCTTCGATGTCGTCATCGGAGTGCGTAAAGGTGACAGCTTCAAGAAAGCCAAGCGTGACGGTCTCACGGTGGCGGAGCCCGTCAAAGCGGTGATCGGGGCCGATCTGATTGTTATGCTCGCGCCGGATTTGGCGCAGAAGCAGCTGTATCAAGACGTGTTGCCGCAGGTCAAAGTCGGCGCCACGCTGCTCTTCGCCCACGGCTTCAATATCCATTACAAGCAGATCAAGCCGCGCAAAGATTTGGACGTGGTCTTGATCGCGCCGAAGGGACCGGGCGGCCTCGTGCGCCGGCAATACGAAGAAGGCCGCGGCGTACCCTGCCTGCTGGCCGTGCATCAGGATGCATCCAAGTCGGCCTTCGCCAAGGCGCTTGCCTATGCCGACGGCATCGGTGGAACTCGGGGCGGCGTGCTCGTCACGACGTTTGCCGAAGAAACCGAGACGGATCTCTTTGGTGAGCAGGCTGTGCTGTGCGGCGGTGCCACTGAGCTCGTGGTCAAAGGTTTTGAGACTCTGGTCGAGGCCGGTTATCAACCCGAGGTGGCTTACTTCGAGTGTATGCACGAGCTCAAGCTGATCGTCGACCTCTTGCACGAAGGCGGCATCACCAAGATGCATCAGTTCATCAGCGAGACGGCCAAGTACGGTGATCTCACCCGCGGGCCGCGCGTGGTCACCAAACAAACCAAGACCGAGATGAAGAAGATTCTCAAAGAAGTCCAACAGGGCAAGTTTGCCCGTCAGTGGATTCGCGAGAACGCCACGGGCCGCAAGAAGTACAACAAGATGCTGAAAGCAGATATGAACCGCCAGATCGAGAAGGTCGGCTACAAACTGCGTGGTCGCATGCCCTGGTTGGATCAGGGACGCTGAGTCACGCATTAGCAAAGGAGATCGATGACATGACGTCCACACTGGATCGGGTAATGATCTTTGACACCACCCTGCGCGATGGCGAGCAATCGCCGGGTTGCAGCATGACGCAACCGGAAAAGTTGCGGGTGGCCAAAGCGCTAGCCGAGCTCGGTGTGGATATCATCGAAGCGGGCTTTCCGGCGGCCTCCCAGGGGGACTGGCAGGCCGTCAATGCGGTCGCCCGTGAGGTACAGGGGCCCATCATCTGCGGTCTCGCCCGCTGCTCACGCGACGACATTGAGCTCGCCGCCAAAGCGGTTCGCGATGCCGAGAAGCACCGGATTCACGTGTTTCTCGCCACCAGTGCGATTCACCGTGAGCACAAGCTCAACATGGCGAAGGAGGAAATCCTTCGCCGGGCTGTTGAGGGCGTGAAGATCGCGCGTGAATTCTGTGACGATATCGAGTTCTCGCCGGAAGACGCTTCACGCACTGAGCTCGATTTTCTTGCGCAGGTCGTTGAGGCCGTCATCGATGCGGGTGCCACCACGGTGAACATCCCGGACACCGTGGGATACACGGTGCCACATGAGTTTGCCGAGCTCTTCCGATATCTGACCAAAAACGTCAGCAACATCGGCAAGGCGCGGCTCTCGGTGCACTGCCACGATGATCTCGGCATGGCGGTGGCCAATAGCCTGATGGCCGTGGTGGCTGGCGCGCGTCAAATCGAGTGCACCATCAATGGCATCGGCGAACGCGCGGGCAACTGCTCGCTCGAAGAAGTGGTGATGGCGCTGCGTACGCGCGAGACCTTCTTTAATGCGGCAACCGGCATTCAGTCGCAACGCCTTTACCCTGTATCGCGACTGGTATCGAGTATCACCGGCATGCCCATTCCGCGAAATAAAGCCATCGTCGGCGAAAACGCTTTCGCGCACGAGTCAGGGATCCACCAGCACGGCATGCTCAAACACGCCAGCACCTATGAGATCATGCGACCACAGGATGTGGGCCTCGCCCGCTCCAGTCTCGTGCTTGGCAAGCACAGTGGGCGCCATGCGCTGCGCGAACGCATCAAGGAATTGGGCTTTGAGCTCGAGGATGCCGAGTTCGAACGCGTATTCATTGATTTCAAGGCCTTGGCGGATATCAAAAAAGAATTGTTTGATGGCGACATCGAAGCCCTGGTCTTGCGCGCCGAGGGCGGCGACGCAGGTCCGTGGACGCTTGCCAGTCTGCGCACGGCCTCAAGTGGCTCGCGCGGTGAGGCGACCGTCGCACTCAAGCACGTCGATGGTTCGGTGGTGGAACGTGCGGCCGAGGGCGACGGTCCGGTCGATGCGGCCTTCAAAGCCATCGAGGCGGCAACCGGGGTGTCACCGAGCTTGCAGAAGTTCGAGCTGCGCAGCTTATCCGAGGGCGAGGATGCGCAGGGCGAGGCCGTGGTCTACGTCAATTTTGCGGATCGCAGCTATCGTGGTGCGAGCGTCAGCACCGACATCGTTGAATCGGCCAGCCGTGCGTTTCTCGAGGTAATCAACCGCATCGAAACATCCCAGCGCGCGCAAGAGGAACACGCATGACAACCCCACGAACGCTATTTGAAAAAGTCTGGTCCGCGCACGAGGTGGTCCCGGCCACGGCCGATACCCCAGCCGTCATTTTCATTGATCTACATCTCACTCATGAGGTGACCTCACCGCAGGCGTTTGCTCTTCTGCGTGAGCAAGGTCTGAAAGTCCGTCGCCCGGATCTCACGCTGGCGACCATGGATCACGCCACCCCGACCCGCACGGAGCAGGTCTTTGGGGGCGCGCCGATCACGATTGAGTCGGCCGCCAAGCAGATCCGTCAGCTGGAAGTGAACTGCGCCGACTTTGGCATCGAACTGTTGGGTCTGCAGGATGCTCGGCGGGGCATCGTGCACATTATTGGGCCCGAGCTTGGCGCCACCCAGCCCGGAAAGACCATCGTCTGTGGCGACAGTCACACCTCGACCCACGGTGCCTTTGGCGCCCTCGCCTTCGGTATTGGTACCACCGAAGTGGGTCATGTACTCGCTACACAGTGCCTGTTGCAGAAAAAGCCCAAGACCTTTGCGATCAATGTCGAGGGGCGGCTGCCGAAGGGTGTCACACCCAAAGATTTGATTCTGGCCATCATCGGCCAGGTCGGTGTCTCTGGTGGCACCGGGTATGTATTCGAGTATCGAGGCGAAGCCATCCGTGCGCTCGACATGGAACAGCGCATGACGATTTGCAACATGTCGATCGAAGCGGGTGCACGCGCGGGCATGATCGCGCCGGACGACATCACCTTCGACTACCTGCGTGGCCGCGATCGATCGCCCAAGGGCGCGGACTGGGATCGCGCCGTCACGGCGTGGCGGGCACTGGCGACCGACCCAGGTGCGAGTTTTGATCGGGAAATCACCCTCGACGCCACGACCTTAGAACCCATGATCACCTACGGTACCAACCCCGGCATGGTGGTACCCATTAGCGGTCGCATACCGGACCGCGCGGGTGATCCTGTCTTTGATGCCGCCATGCACTACATGGGACTCACGCCCGGACAAGCCATCCAGGAGGCACCGGTCAACGTCGTGTTCGTGGGCAGCTGCACCAATGGTCGCTTGGGTGACCTGCGCGCCGCGGCCGCGGTTCTGAAGGGTAAAAAGATCGCGCCAGGCGTGAGCATGCTGGTGGTACCGGGTTCGCAGGAGGTCAAGCGCGAGGCCGAGGCCGAGGGTCTTGATCAGATTTTCAAGGCCGCCGGAGCAGAATGGCGCGAGTCGGGCTGTTCGATGTGTCTTGGAATGAATGGCGACACGGTCGCCAAAGGCCAATATTCCGTCAGCACCAGCAATCGCAATTTCGAGGGCCGACAAGGCGTGGGTGCACGCACCTTGCTCGCGAGCCCGGAGACCGCCGCCGCCTCGGCGATCCGCGGCAAGGTAGCCGACCCCAGGGAGTTTGCCTGACATGCATGCCATCCAAAAAATTCAATCACGTACCGTGGTGATGCCATCGACTAATATCGATACCGACCAGATCATTCCCGGTCGGTTTTTGACCACCACCACCAAAGAAGGTCTCGGTCAACAATTGTTTGCCGACTGGCGCTATGACGCCGACGGCAAGCCGAAACCCGATTTCATTCTCAACCGCCCCGAAGCGGCCGGCTGTCGAATTCTGGTCGCGGGTCGCAACGTGGGTTGTGGCTCCTCGCGTGAGCATGCGCCGTGGGCTCTGCTCGATTACGGCTTTCAGGCTGTCATCAGCACCGAGATCGCCGACATCTTTCGTAACAATTCTTTGAAAAACGGTCTGTTGCCGGTCGTGGTGGATGAGTCCACGCATGCTTGGTTGCTCTCGCATCCTGGGGCCGAAGTGACCATCGACCTCGAATCAGCGACCTTGGTCATCGAGGGCCGCGCCCCGGTGTCGTTTCCCATTGATCCATTCGCGCGCTATTGCCTTCTGAACGGCGTCGACGAGCTGGGCTTTTTGCTATCCAAGGATGCCGAGATCCGTGCCTACGAGGGCAGGCAGCGAGCATGAAGGCACGCATCGCCGTTCTCGCAGGTGATGGAATCGGCCCGGAAGTCACTGCGGAGGCGGTCGCCGTCTTGCAGCTGATCGCTCGTCATTTTGGTCACGAATTCGAGTTGCAAGAACTCCCGTTTGGTGGAGTCGCCATCGACGCTTTCGGCGATGGCCTGCCACCACAGACCTTGGCGGGGTGTCGTGCCGCCGACGCCGTCTTACTCGGCGCAATCGGCGGTCCGAAGTGGGGACCCGAGGCCCCCGTGCGGCCCGAGCCCGCATTGTTGCGCTTGCGAGCCGAGCTCGGGGTGTACGCCAATCTTCGACCGATCAAGGTCTCACCCTCGCTCGTCAATGATTCGCCGATCAAGGCCGACATCATCCAGGGTGTTGATCTCGTCTTCGTGCGCGAACTCACGGGGGGGATTTATTTTGGTCGCAAGGGTCGCGAGGGCGATCGGGCCTTTGATGAATGCGCCTACACGGTCGCCGAGATCGAACGCATTACACGCACCGCGGGCGAGTTAGCGCGTCAGCGACGCAGCAAGATCACCCAGGTCGACAAGTCCAATGTCCTTGAGACCTCCAAACTGTGGCGCAGTGTCAGCGAACGTGTGATACGCACTGAGTTCCCTGGGGTCAATATCGAACACATGTTTGTCGATGCCGCATCGATGCATCTACTGCGACGACCGCGGGATTTTGACGTGGTCCTCACCGAGAACCTCTTCGGCGACATCCTGACCGATGAGGGCGCGATGCTCGCTGGCTCGCTCGGGGTGCTGCCATCGGCCTCACTCGGGACGGGCAACGCGGGGCTCTATGAGCCCATTCATGGATCAGCGCCCGATATCGCCGGGCAAGGCGTGGCCAACCCGTGCGGCACTATCTTGAGTGCGGCGTTGTTGTTGCGACACTCTCTTGGACTTCATGCCGAGGCCGATCTAATCGAGCGTGCGGTTGAATCCGCCCTCGCAAGCGGCGCGCGCACGGCCGATATTGCCGCCGCAGGCGCGCCACGGCTCACCACGCGTGAGATGGGCTTAGCCGTCACCAACGCCATTGAGGCAAGCACCGCGCGTTGAAACGGGCTGCGCCTTAGGCGAGTGTCTTGAACGCCTGATCGAGATCGGCGAGCAAGTCTTCAGCCGCTTCGATACCGATTGAAAGGCGTAGCAGACCGTCGGTGAGGCCCGCCGCGGCCCGCGCCGCGGGATCCATGGCCGCGTGCGTCATCGTCGCCGGGTGGGCGATCAGGCTCTCGACGCCACCCAAGGATTCCGCCAAGGAAAACAACGCCAAACGCTCGACCAGGTTTTGTACTGCCGTCGTCCCACCCTCAAGCTCAAAGCTCACAATCGCACCGAAACCATCCTGCTGCCGACGGGCGAGCTCGTATCCCGGGTGCGTTGCGAGACCGGGGTAAAAAACGCGCGCCACTTTTGGCTGCCGCGTGAGCCACTCGGCCACACGATTGGCATTTTCCTCGTGCAGGCTCATCCGAGCATGCAGGCTGCGCATTCCGCGCAGCGTCAAAAAGCTATCGAAGGCCGAGCCGGTTGCACCTGTGGCGTTCGCCCACCAGGCCAACTGCTCGTGATCACTGGCAGAGGCCGCCACTACGGCACCGCCAACGACATCGCTATGACCGTTCAAGTATTTGGTCGTTGAATGGACGACGATATCGGCGCCATGTTGCAGAGGCTGCTGCAACACGGGCGAGAGGAAAGTGTTGTCTGCCACCACCTTGGCACCCTGCCGATGCGCCTTCGCACTCAAGTCGGCGATATCAGTGAGCCGCAGCAAGGGGTTGCTCGGTGTTTCGATCCAGAGCAGATCAAACGGCTGCGCCATTGCCGCCTGCACTGCCGCATCGTTGCCAAAATCGACAAACTCGACGCGAAAGTCGCCCCGCCGCTGCCATGCGGCGAAAAGCCGATAACTGCCGCCGTAACAATCGTGCGGGACTAACATGCGGGCAGCTTTCGGCAAGATCTGACCACAGAGGTGGATGGCCGCCATCCCTGAGCCCGTCACCACGCAGCCTGCCCCACCCTCCAAATCATTGATGGCTTCTGCCAAGAGGTCCCGGGTGGGATTACCCGAACGCGAGTAGTCATACTTGCGCTTCTTGCCATAGGCTTCAAACGCATAAGTCGAACTCAGATGGATGGGAGGTACCACCGCGCCGGTCAAGGGGTCGGTTTCAAGCCCCGCGCGAACGGCACGGGTACGAGGATGTCTGGGCTCGCTCAAGCAGTTTCTCCTGTTAGCGGTTGTAGCCATTCACGCAGAATTTCTGTTTCTTTGAGAAATGCATCGTGACCATACAAAGACGATATCTCGTGCAATTGCGCTCGCGGCAAACGCGCGCACAGCGCGCGCATATCCGCGATCGGTACCAGTTGATCCTCGGCCACACCTAGGGCCCGCGTGGGTACCGAAATGCTCGCTGCATCCACCGCATGCAGATCAATGGACTCAGAGAGACAAAGAAAGCTCGCCGGCGAGTAACGCTCTGCATAGTGCGCGCCGCGTGCCAGCAAGTAGTCCTCGACCGGAAACCTCGCGACCCCCGCTTCGAAGCGAGGCGCGGCGGAAAAGCGTGCCGCAAACTCCGCCGGGCTGCGGTATGTGCTCATCGCCAGTGCGCGCGCCAATTTCAGACCCTCGGCACCCTTGCCTTGACTCAGTGCAAACCGCACCGTGTCACGCTGCACACTGCGCCATGCCGTTGCCATCGGGTGAGTGCGCTCAGCGGCACTGATGATGGCAAGCTCCGCCACCTCCTGCGGATATCTTTGACCGAACGCGAGCGCAACCATGCCGCCATACGATGCCCCCACAATCGCTCGCAAACGCGGCAAGCGCAACTGCGCGAGCAGTTGATGCAAGACCTCTGCCTGATCGAAGGGCGAAATCGCGGGCAGCGGTCGGTCCACTTGCGGTGCAGTGGATCCGCCCCACCCCCCAAGATAATCAAAACTCAGCACCTGCAGGTGACGGGTATCGAGTGCCGCACCGTCACCCACCATACCCTGCCACCAACCCGCTGCTTCGCCATCCACGGCATGGGTGCGCCGATGCGCAGAGATACCACCGAGCGCCACCACGATCGGGGCTCCCGAAGCTCCGCAGAGGCGCCAAGCGACCTCGGGTGCCGGCACGATGCCACCGTGGTGCAAGGCAAGCGGCTGCAGCGTGGTGCGGGAATCGAAAAGTTGTGGTTCGCCAAAACGCGTGCTCATCGCCAGCCGAGTGCCTCATCGCTAATCCATCGTCACACTCACCGGCACTCCGTGATGACCAACCGCGCCGATGGCGCGATGGCGGGTCGCGCCCTGACCCACAAACGGGGTTACGCGACACTCATCTGGTGTCATGCCGAGGCATGACGGAGGAGTTGGCACCATGTCAGCGTGGTTGGCGCTGGCGGTTGCCCCGGCGTCTTTGGGCCTGTCCCTCAGCCGGTCTCGATGAGGCGGCGGAGTGTACGCAGCGGCAGTCATCAGCGTCAACCAGCACTGCGGGGATTGTATTGCCGACGATGCCGGTTCCGTGCTATTGTACTAACGCGTTAACACATTAAACAAGCATCGACGGCCCAGACCATGAAACCACCGCGTAAGCAAAACCCCGCGGACAAGAGCGCCCGCTGCGAGGCGCTCTACGAAGCGCTCGCTTGCCTGCGATCAGCGGACGAATGCCGTGCGTTTCTCGAGGATTTGTGCACCCCAGCGGAGATCGAGGCAATGTGCGATCGCTGGGTCGTCGTCGGCTGGCTGCAGCGCGGGCTTCCCTACCGGGAAATTCATCAGCACACCGGGGTCAGTGTGACCACCATCGCGCGTGTCGCTCGTTACCTCGCAGCAGGCCACGGTGGTTATCAGACGGCACTTAAACGTCAGGCGCGACGGCCGAAGAGGACAAATCTTGTTGAACAATCCTGAAAGACTGAAGCTCGCGATCCAAAAGTCGGGACGTCTGACAGATCACTCGACCGACATGCTGCGTCGTTGTGGGCTGCAGTTCTCTCGTGGCAAGGACCAGCTTGTGGGCTTTGGCGAGAATATGCCTTTTGATCTACTCTTCGTCCGCGATGACGATATTCCGGATCTCGTCGAGGAAGATGTCTGCGATCTTGGTATCGTCGGGCTGAATGTCATCGAAGAAAAACGTCTCGAGATGATTTCTTTGGGCAAGCAACCGGCATTCACCGTGCTGCGCGCACTGGACTTTGGCCGTTGCCGGCTGAGCATTGCCGTGCCGGAGGGCTTTGCCTACCACGGCATCGATTCCTTACGCGGTCAGCGCATTGCTACCACCTACCCGCATGTGCTGGGACGCTTTCTCGCTGAGCACGGTATCGACGCGCAGATCGTAACCCTCTCGGGTGCGGTGGAGATCGCACCCCGACTGGGTCGCGCGGATCTCATCTGCGATCTCGTTTCGACCGGCTCCACCTTGGCCGCCAACCGGCTGTACGAGGTACAAACTGTGCTCGAAAGCCACGCCGTCATCGTCATGACTCCGGTGCCGCTGGCGCCAGTCAAGCAGAGCTGGGTTGAGCGGGTGTTGCTGCGAATCGATGGCGTACAGCAGGTGCGAGAGAGCAAGTACATCATGCTGCACGCACCACGCAGCGCACTTCCGGAGATTCGTCGTCTTTTACCTGGCAGTGAATCGCCAACGATCATTCCGCTTGAAGGACAATCGGATCGTGTGGCCATACATGCGGTTTGCAAAGAAAACGTCTTCTGGGAAACCCTAGAATCCCTCAAAGCCGCTGGTGCGAGCGCCATGCTGGTGTTGCCGGTTGAAAAAATGCTGACATGACCGCCTCCTCCCTGCTCCCGATTATTGATTTTGCAGAGCTCGACGCGGACGCCCGTCGTCGCAGTCTCGCACGCCCTCAGGCATCGGCGGCGAACGAGATCCATGCGCTCGTCCGCAAGACCATTGATGACGTACGCGCCCGCGGCGATGACGCTCTGCTGCACTACGCCGAGCAATTTGACGGTGGTGCGCCAGCAGCGCTCAGAGTGAGCCTTGACGAGATCGATGCCGCGATGAGGGCACTCGAGCCGCAATCGCTCGCTGCGCTGCAGCGTGCGATCGACAATGTCCGCCGCTTTCATGAAGCGCAAAAGCTGCAGACCATCGATATTGAAACCGAGCCCGGGGTACGCTGCGAGCGCATCCTGCGGCCGATCGAGCGCGTCGGGCTGTACGTCCCGGGAGGCACCGCACCCCTGCCTTCAGCGTTGATCATGTCCGCGGTACCGGCCTCAATCGCTGAGTGCCCAGTACGTATTCTTTGCACCCCTGCGCGAGGCGGCGAAATTGCACCGGTTATACTTGCAGCGGCAAAACTCTGCGGCGTAACCGATATCTTTGCCATCGGCGGCGCACAGGCCATCGCCGGCATGGCTTACGGTACCCAAACCCTGCCCAAAGTCGATAAAATCTTTGGCCCCGGGTCTGCGTGGGTGACGGCTGCGAAGCAACTCGTCTCGCAAGACCCCGACGGTGCCGCCATCGACTTGCCCGCCGGCCCCTCCGAGGTGATGGTCATCGCCGATGACTCAGCGCACGCCGAGTTCGTGGCGGCCGATCTATTGGCACAAGCCGAGCATGATCCGCTTTCTCAAGCGATCCTCTTGACGCCAAGCGCCGAGTTGGCCGCTGCCGTACGCCAGTGCGCCCTCGAGCAGACCGCAACGCTCGGCCGTCGCACCGTACTCGAGCAATCGCTGCAACGCAGTCGGATCGTGATCGTCAAAGATATCGCCGAGGCGATTACCTTGAGCAATGACTATGCCCCCGAGCACTTGCTGCTACAGGTACAAGCGGCGAGATCGTGGCTCGGTGACATCACGAGCGCAGGCTCGGTATTTCTCGGTAACTGGAGCCCTGAGCCGATGGGCGATTACTGCTCCGGCACCAATCATGTGCTGCCGACCTATGGCTACGCGCGCGCCTATAGCGGCTTGTCGTTGCTCGATTTTTACAAACGCATCACCGTGCAGGAACTGACGCCCGAAGGCATGCGCTCGCTCGGTCCTATTGCACACACGCTCGCCATGCTCGAGGGATTGGATGCACACGCGCTGGCGGTCGATCTTCGACTGCGCACCCTGTCTTTACAAA
Source organism: uncultured Acidibacter sp. (assembly GCA_964533305.1). GTDB lineage: Bacteria > Pseudomonadota > Gammaproteobacteria > Steroidobacterales > Steroidobacteraceae > UBA964. The sequence continues at coordinate 19,629 of CAZHLL010000013.1, read as the reverse complement.
AAGGTGGCGCGTGAACTCGGCTGTCTTGAACTCCGCTGCCGCGGATGCCGTCCTCCAGCTGGCAAGGCCGTCAATCCGGGACCTTACCGCCTACTCGCACGCGCATTGGGACCCGGCGCTCGAGCGACTGCACGCGAATGAATCGCCCTGGGCGCCGCCCGCCCAAGTCGATTCGCTGGCGCTCAATCGCTATCCCGAACCACAACCGCAGGTTCTGGCGCAAGCGATGGCCTCTTACTACGGGGTCGCACCCGAAAACCTGCTACTCGGGCGTGGCAGCGATGAGGCAATCGATCTTTTGACTCGGGTGTTCTGCGAAGCGGGGCGTGATGCTGTCACGGTCTTGCCGCCGACCTTTGGCATGTACGCCGTGGCGGCTCAGATTCAAGGAGCGCGGGTGCTCGACGCACCGCTCAAGGCGGACTTTTCTTTGGATCTGGAGGCCATCGCCCAAAGTCTCGAGCAAGGCAGCAAGCTGATCTGGCTCTGCTCACCGAACAACCCGACCGGGAATGGTTTGACTCACGCCGCAATTGAGTCCGTGCTGACGCTCGCCGAGGGACGCGCGCTCGTGGTGCTCGATGAAGCCTATGCCGAGTTTTCACCCAATGACTCCTGGTGCAAGGAAGCCGCCTGTCGGCCAGGACTTGCGGTATTGCGTACCCTTTCCAAGGCGCACGCACTCGCCGGAATCCGCCTCGGTGCCTTGATCGCACACCCGGTTGTGATCGCTCTCGCGCGCAAGATCATTCCGCCTTACGCCGTGCCGCAACCCACGGCGGACGCAGGCACGCGCGCCCTGCAGCCTGCCGTGTTGGCGGTGACACAGGAACGCATCCGCGGCCTGATTGCCGAACGTGAGCGCCTGGCACTCGCCCTGGTGCGGTCACCGTGGGTCACCCACGTCTACCCAAGCGAGGCGAATTTTTTGCTGGTGGCCAGCGATGATCCCTCAGTGATCATGCAGCGCGCCGAGCAAAGCGGCCTGTTGCTGCGCAATTTCACGGGACGCGGCGGCCTCGCCGGTGCAGTCCGAATATCCATCGGCAGCGTTGAGCAGAACAATCGTCTGCTGGCAGCGCTGGAGGCCACGACCGCATGAAGGTTCTTTTCATTGACCGTGATGGTACGTTGGTAGAAGAGCCCGCCGACGAACAAGTCGATCGGCTGGAGAAGATTCGCTTTGCACCCGCGGTGTTCGGCTCACTGCTGCGACTGTCGCAGGCGGGATATCGGCTCATCATGGTCAGCAATCAGGACGGACTCGGAACCGCGAGCTTTCCGCAGGCTGACTTCGATCTGCCCCAGAGCTTCATCCTGAACGCGTTCGCTTCCCAAGGCATTCAGTTCGACGAGATCTTCATCTGCCCACATCGGCCGCTCGACGCTTGCGACTGCCGCAAACCAAAGACGGGTTTGCTCGACGCATGGCTTGCAAGTCATGTGATCGATCGTGACCACAGTGCCGTGATCGGTGATCGAGAGACGGACTTGGCCTTGGCACGCAATTTGGGCATCCGCGGTCTACGCTACGACCCCACGGGCAAACTCGGCCTTGACTGGCCTGCCATCACGCAGGAGTTACTTGCCCGACGCGTCCGAACCGAACGCAAGACCCGCGAAACCGCGATCACAGTGAGGCTCGATCTGGACGCAAGCGATCCGGTCACCGCGCACACGGGTATCGGTTTCTTTGATCATATGCTCGAGCAGCTTGGCAAGCATGCTGGGATTTCGCTGCAGCTCGCCTGCGAGGGTGATCTGCACATTGATGAACACCACACGGTGGAGGACTGCGCCTTGGCGCTCGGTGAGGCACTGCGCCAAGCGCTTGCCGACAAGCGAGGTATCGCTCGTTTTGGCTTCGTGCTGCCCATGGATGAAGCGCGCGCGCAGGTTGCCATTGATCTCTCCGGCCGGCCGTTCAGCGTATTTGAAGGCACATTCGGTCGCGAGCAAGTGGGCACGCTTCCTACTGAGCTCGTCCCACACTTTTTCCGCTCGCTGGCGGATGCACTGGGTGCCGCGATCCATATCACTGTCCAGGGCGACAATACGCACCATATGATTGAGGCCTGCTTCAAGGCGACCGGCCGTGCGCTGCGCATGGCCATCGCACGTCAGGGTGTTGACCTGCCGAGCACCAAGGGCGTGCTGTGAGTCAGGTGGTCATCGTGGATTCGGGTGGCGCCAACCTTGCCTCTTTGCGCCATGCACTCGATCGATTGCAGGTGCGTGCCACCGTGTCCTCGGATGCCAATGAAATCCGCGCGGCATCGCGGGTGATTTTGCCGGGAGTGGGTGCCGCGGCGATGGCCATGGACCGCTTGCGTGAACGGGGACTCATCGACGTGCTGCGGTCACTCACGCAACCACTACTTGGTATTTGTCTCGGTATGCAATTGCTGTTCGAACACTCGGCCGAGGGCGATACGCCTTGCCTCGGCTTGCTCCCTGGCCGGGTCGAGCCATTGGTCGCTGCGCCACTGCATCCAGTCCCGCACATGGGCTGGAATACTTTGAATGCTTCGAATCACCCCTTACTCAAGGGCTGCGATCGAGAGTGGTTTTATTTTGTGCATGGCTTTCATGTGCCGGGCTCGACGCAAGCCTGCATCGCCACGACGGACTACGGCGTATTGATCGGTGCCGCCTTTGCCACTCGCAATGTCATGGGCGTGCAGTTTCACCCCGAGCGCTCCGCCACCGCCGGCGCGCAACTCCTTGAAAACTTTCTCGGGCTACACATGCCCATCGCGGGCTAACGATGCCCGCTCTGACTTGAAGGATCCTGCTGCGTGTTGTTGATTCCCTCGATTGATTTGCGTGACGGACGCTGTGTGCGCCTGTTGCGAGGCGACTTTGATGCCGAGACCCGCTATGACGTGGACCCGCTTGAGTTGGCGCAACGCTACCGAAAGCTCGGCGCGCCGTGGCTGCACGTGGTCGATCTCGACGGCGCCCGCGATGGCACGCTCGGTAACCTACCCCTGCTGCAGACGCTTGCTGCGCAGTCAGGGCTGCAGCTGCAGGTGGGCGGCGGCATTCGATCGCGTGACGCGGCTCAAAGATTACTGACCGCCGGCGTCGCGCGGGTCGTGATCGGTAGCGCGGCCATCGAATCGCCGCAAGAGGTTCTGCGCTGGATTGGCGAATTTGGCGCGCGCAAATGCTGTCTCGCGCTCGATATTCGGCTGGATGAGGGCCTGACCCCACGGGTACAGATTCGGGGCTGGACCCAAGCGACACCCATCACGTTGTGGGATGCCTTGGCGCCATTTGTCGCGGCCGGTGTCCAAGATGTGCTCTGTACCGATGTCGCGCAGGATGGTGCGCTCGAAGGACCGAGTGTCGGGCTTTACACCGAGGCCATCCGTCGTTTTCCCTCGGTTCGTTGGCAAGCCTCTGGCGGCGTGCGCGATAGCTCGGACCTGCAGGAGCTGCGTCGTATCGGCATGGCCGCCGCCATCAGTGGCAAGGCGCTGCTCGATGGACGGATCGCGGATGCCGAGTTGACAGAGTGGTTACGGGGGCAGACAGGCTGATGCTTGCCAAACGCATCATCCCCTGCCTTGATGTGCGCGACGGCCAGGTCGTCAAAGGCGTGCGCTTTCGGGATCATCGCGTCGTCGGCGATATCATTGAGCTTGCGATTCGCTATCGCGACGAAGGCGCCGATGAGCTCGTTTTCTATGATATTACCGCGAGCCCCGAGGGTCGCGGTGTCGATGTACGTTGGATCGAGCGTTGCGCCACCGTGCTCGACATTCCCTTTTGCGTCGCAGGGGGGATACGCAGTGTCGCTGCGGCGGAGCAAATATTGGCGGCGGGGGCCGAGAAGATCTCAGTCAATAGCCCTGCACTCGAGAACCCCGCACTCATCGGCGAGTTAGCTCGACGATTCGGTTCCCAATGCGTCGTGATCGGCATCGACAGCGAGACGATTGGGGACGAGTTCCGAGTCTATCGCTACACGGGCGACCCCGATCGTGCCGGCGATAGCGGCCGCGCCACACTCGATTGGGTGCGCGAAGTGCAAGATCGAGGTGCCGGCGAAATCGTGCTCAATTGCATGGCGAGCGACGGGGTACGTCGCGGCTATGATCTCAAGCAGTTACGTGAGGTACGCGCCCGTTGTCACGTGCCCTTGGTCGCCTCAGGTGGCGCTGGTTGCGCCGAACACTTCGTATCGGTGTTCAATGATGCCGCTGTGGATGCCGCGCTCGCTGCCAGCATCTTTCATAGTGGTACGCTCGCCATTCCCGATCTGAAGCGCGAACTTGCCACTCAAGGTATCGAGGTGCGCCTGTCATGATTGTCTCTGTCGACAACCTATCCCGCATCGACTTTGGCAAAGCCAACGGTCTCGTCACGGCGATTGCACAGCACGCGCTCACCGGCGAGATCTTGATGGTCGCGTGGATGAATGAGGAAGCGCTGCGATTAACCCTCGCCTCGGGGCAAGCGGTGTTCTACAGCCGCTCACGCCAGCAGCTTTGGCGCAAGGGCGAAACCTCCGGTCACATCCTGCAGGTCACAGATATCCTCACCGACTGTGATCACGATGCCCTGTTGTTACGAGTGATGCCACAAGGCCCTGCGTGTCATACAGGGGTACGCAGTTGCTTCATGGCGGAAGACACCGAAGCCAGTGAGTTTGCGCTCGCACCCGATTTTCTCCATCGATTGCAGCTCATCATCGACAGTCGCATCAACGCCGCCGCCAAC
>CAZHLL010000013.1:0-14801 GCA_964533305.1 uncultured Acidibacter sp. | reverse complement strand
CAACGCCGCCGCCAACCCGCAGGCCACCGCAGCAGCACAAGCCAAAAGCTACACCGTCAAACTGCTGGAAAGCGGATTACGGCGAATTGCACAAAAGGTGGGCGAAGAGGGCCTTGAGGCCGCCCTCGCGGGAGCGGCCGGTGACCGCGAGGAGTTACGCAACGAGTCTGCCGACCTGCTCTTTCATTTACTCCTCTTGCTGCGCCAGCAAGGGCTGTCACTCGATGATGTGCTCGCCACCCTCGCGGCAAGACACGAAGCCCGCAAGCGCCCCTCAGACTGACCGAGGCAGCACGATTTCTTCAGCTGGATCCCGTAAGTTGTAGTGTGAGGCCATGGAGGCCCCATAGGCACCCGCCGTGCCGATCAAGAGCACATCACCCTCATCCGTGGACCGCGGCAGGACGCGATCGTGGCCGAGCACATCACCCGTTTCACAGATCGGCCCGACCACATCAAAAACGCCGCTATCCCGATCATCCAGTCGACTCAAATTCACGATCTCGTGGTAAGCCCCGTAGAGTGCAGGCCGGATCAATGAATTCATGCCGGTGGCAACACCGACATAACCGCTGCGACCCTTGGCCTTAAGCTGGGTCACCCGCGCCAACAAGACACCGGCCTCAGCCACCAAATAGCGGCCGGGCTCGAGCCACAATTGCACTCCCGGCCAGGATGCGCGTACGCCCTCGAGTACCGAATCGAGCCCCGCGAGATCCAGACCGTCGCCGCCACTGCGATCCGGCACCCCGAGGCCGCCACCAAGATCGACCACCCTCAGCGAATCGAACTCCGCCGCCACAGACTGCAAGGCAGCGGCCACCTGCCGCCAGTTATCCACATCAAAGATTCCACTGCCTGCGTGCGCATGCAATCCCGTGATACGACAGTCTGCTTTCGCGGCAAGGGCGAGCAGCTCGGCCACTTCATCAAGCGGTATGCCAAACTTTGATTGACTACCTCCCGTTCGCACATGCTGGTGATGACCGCGACCGCTCCCGGGATCAAGTCGCGCAAAAATCTCGCGCCCGGCAAAGATTTCAGGCCAATGCCGCAAGGGATGCAAATTATCAAGCGTGACCTGCACCCCAAGCTCGAATGCCGACACATACTCCGCGCGAGGCGCAAAGTTCGGCGTAAACAACATTTTTTCGGGCGCCAGCGCCGGACAGGCTGCGCGGGCGCGCATAAGTTCGCCCATCGAGACGCATTCAAGCCCCATCCCCGCCCCGACCACGGCGGTCAGGATGGCAGGGTGTGGATTGGCTTTGATGGCGTAGTGAACCTGATCGACAGAGCGCAGACCCATCAAATCCGCGCACCGTGCCGCCACGGTATCGAGGTCGTACACATAGGCGCAATCGCGTCCGGGCTGCATCAGCGCCAGTAATTCTTTACTACGCTCGCGCCACCATGGCCGACGTGTGTTGTTCGCAATCGAGCCACCGATGCGGTGGAGTCGGGTCCAACTCGGGCCCATCACGGCATCATCCAGCGCTGAGGCAATCAAGCGCTCGTGCAGACCTTCGACCAATCGCTCACCCTGCGACTCATCGACCACAAAGGTCAGATTCAAATCATTGGCGGCCTGACTGACGAGGTAAATACGCTGCTCCTTGAAGAGCTCCAAGGCTTCGCCGAGTTGATGCAAAATCCCGCGAATATTGCGACCCACCACGCTCACCGACGCACAAGGGCCAATGATTTCTGCGCGGCACAGCCCTGAGAGCTCAGCCATCAAACTCTGCAGCACCGCCGAATCAAGCGCATTCGCTTGGGGATCCAGCGATACCGTGACATTGGTTTCGCTCGTTGACACGAGATCCACGGAGAGGCCCAGACTTTTGAAAATCTGGAACGCATCGGCGAGGAATCCCACCTGATGCCACATGCCGGGGCTTTCCATCGATACGAGCGTAATGCCGGTCTTGAGGCAAACCGCCTTCACTTGCGCCGAATCATTGACGGGCGCCGTCGTGATACGGGTTCGGCCCAGCTCGGGTGCATGGGTGCAGAGCACGTGCAAAGGAATGCCTCGCTGACGCACCGGTAGCAAACAGCGGGGATGCAGCACCTTTGCTCCCGCCGTTGCGATTTCCTGAGCCTCGTCGTAGGTCAGCTCGAGTAGCTGCCGTGCCCCGGGCAGTTGACGCGGATTGGCGCTGAACATACCGGGCACGTCGGTCCAGATCTCCAGCCGAACCGCTGAGAGCAGTCCCGCAAAATAAGCCGACGAGGTATCCGACCCGCCACGTCCAAGCAGGACGGTATCCCCTGCGGCATCACTCGCGATGAAACCCTGCGTGATCAGTAAGCGTCCGGTCGCCCGCAAGCGAGATTCGACCTTGGCATCGGCGGCAAAATGACAGGTCGCGGATAAATAATTGGCTCGCTCTCTGGCGGCTTCTTGCCTTTGAGCACGCAAGGAATGCCGCGCATCCAGCCAGGCCACAGGCAAACCAAGCGACTGCAAAAAAGCTGCCCCGAGCCGGGTGGCCAGCAGCTCGCCGGTCGCCAGCGCTCGGGCGCGCGCCCGATCGCTGACTTCGCGCAACAAGACAAGACTATTGATGAGCTGCTGAAATTCGCGCCATTCGTCGGCCAGAGCGAGATCTGCGTCCACACCGAGCTCTTGAGCGAGTTGCCAATGACGATCGTGCAGCGCCTGCATCGCGGCGGCGACATCCCCAGTGGGCACGAGCTGCAACAAAGAATCCAGTTGATCGGTGACCTTGCTGAGTGCGGAGTGCACGATCAGCACCTGCTCGGCCTCATTCAGCCGATCACGCGCGATCTCGGCGATCTTCTGCCACACGGCACGCGACGACACACTGGTGCCGCCGAACTTGAGAACAATCCAACCGGGATTGAGCTTGGACACGTCGGCGCTCCCGCCGCCGATCACAGATCGTCGTCGTCGTAGTCGCGCAGATCCTTGGCGAGACGTTTGTCCGCCAGTACTTCTTCCAGTTTGCTCCAGGCTGCCTTGCCCCGCTTACCCGGCTGAGGTTTGGCACGACGATCGACCCGATCCAAAAACCGGTCATAGTCCTCGCTGCTGTCGTTATTGCTGGCCCCACCCAGCAGCTCATCGTCGAGCTCGAAGCCTTCCGTGTCTCGCTCAGCCATGATGACGAACCTTTAAGCCTTTAAAATCAACAACTTGAAAAAAGTGCGAGCAAACGCTGCGCTGCACTATAGCGAAAACTTCGCCGGCTGCAAGTTCAACTGCGTCTGACCCCTTCAACGACTGTGATGGGCGCTCCGCGCGACACGCCGAGCACATCCAGCGCCCGCCTCTCCGCCACCGCGATCTCGATCACCCCAAAGGAGTTGATCAGCGCCAGCGCCTCGCCCGGACGCACGTCACCGTAGGTTCGTCGTAACGGCAAGCGTTGGTGACCGACTCGAACCACCGGCTCAAGCCAGCCCTCCAGCAAGGCCGCACTGATGTTGCTCAATAAATTCCCGAAATGGTCCACCGTAATGATGGTCCCCTGGACCCGTCCGCTACTGACCATGGGCTCGTCCACCCAGGACGGCACAAGCTCTTCACAGGGCGTGCCGAGATCCGCCATCTCAACCCGCCCGGCCGCAAGCTCCGCCGCTAGCGGAGCAAAGATATCTCGCCCGTGAAAGGTCGCCGATACGCGCCCCAGCCCAAACGCGGCCAGCTGCTCGGGTCGCAGATGCCAGACTCTGGCGTCCGGCGATCGTTGCACCACGGGCGCGAGCAAGCCGTTGTCTGGTGCAAGAAATCGATGGCCTTCAGCTTCCACCAACGCAATCTTGCGCGCGGTACCCACGCCTGGATCCACCACCGCCACGTGTACGGTGCCTTGCGGAAAATATTGAAACGCACGCGCCAACCAAAAGCCCGCCTCTGCAGGCCAGTGCGCTAGGATTTCATGGGTGAGATCCACAATTCGGGCACCCGCAAAGCGCGAGAGGATCCGACCCTTCATCACGCCAACGAAAGGGTCGCGCAAGCCGAAATCCGAGGTCAGTGTGATCACGCCACTCATGGGGAGGGTACGGTATCATCCCGAGGATGCAATCGCTCAGCTTCAATGGTTTTCGGCTGGACGGGCGTGTTGCCCTCATCACCGGTGCATCGAGTGGCATCGGTGCGGCCTTGGCACGCGGTTTTGCCGAAGCCGGTGCCTCCGTGGTGCTCGCCGCGCGACGCCTCGATCGCCTGGAAGCGCTCGCCGCGGAATTGCAGGCGTTGGGTGCCAAAGCGCTGCCGCTCGCACTCGATGCCGCACAGCCGCAGACGTTCGGGGCGCTCTTTGATGCCGTCGAACGCGATTACGGCCTCATCGACATACTTGTCAACAATGCCGGCGTCGCGCGCCCCGCGCGCTTCCTCAAGACCTCCGGCGACAACCTGGCTGAGACCATGCGGCTCAACTTCGAGGCACCTTGGCATTTGAGCCAGCAGATGGCGGCAAGGCTCATCGCAGCCAAACGCGGTGGCAGCATTATCAACATCGCTTCGGTATTGGCCTTGGGTGCAGGGCCGGGCTATGCCGCCTACTCGTCATCCAAAGGCGCACTGGTTCAGCTGACCCGTAGCCTCGCGCTGGAGTTCGTTCGCGCGGGTATCCGGGTCAATGCGCTCGCGCCGGGTTGGTTCGTGACCGAAATGAATGAGGAGTGGTTTGCCACGGAAGACGGGCAAAGCTATCTCAAGAGTACCCCTGCAGGCCGCGCCGGACGCCTGCCCGAGCTCATCGGCCCCGCCCTACTGCTCGCGAGCGAGGCAGGCTCATTCCTGAACGGGGTGGTATTGCCCGTGGACGGCGGTCATCACGTCGCACTCAAGTAAACCCTAAACCCGTCAGGCGATCGCGATGCCCACCAAAGAAATCACCACGATTGCACCGACATTGACCCAAATTCCGGCTTTCAGCATCTGCTCGAACCGAACTCGACCTGTACCAAAGATCATGGCATTGGCCGGAGTCCCGACCGGCATCATGAACGCCGCGGATGAGGCCATAGCGGCGGGCGCAATCAGCGCAATGATGGAGTGATCAGAGGCCGCCGCTACCGCGGCCAGAATGGGCAGAAAGGTCGCGGCCGTGGCCACATTGCTATTGAGCTCAGTCCAGAACACAAGCACGGTCACGATTGCCACAATCAACAATGGCAAGGGCCACCCACCGAGCGCCTGCATCGACTGCCCCAACACCATAGCAAGGCCGCTTTGCTGGATCGCGGCAGCCAAGGCGAGCCCGCCACCAAATAAAAGCAGAATAGACCAGGGTATGCGACCGATATCCTCGGCCTCGAGCAACCTCCCTTGCTGCCCAGAGGGAATCAGAAACAGCATCAAACCTGCGGCCACTGCGATGGAGGTGTCGTTGAGCCCTGCCAGAGGCGCCCAATCGTTGAGCCAGGGTCGGACGATCCAAAGCACCGCCGCTGCGCCCGCGACCATCGCAACCCTCTTCTCGGCTTCCGTTATGGCCCCCAAAGAATTCACCGCGTCTTTGAGCGCCTGATCCGACTGACCGAGCGCTTGCGAATTGAACGGCAAGGCCACACGGACCAATAGCCACCAACTCAACGGTAACAACAGAGCAACAGTGGGTAAACCAAACAGCAACCAGTCGAGAAAGCTGACCTCCACATTGAAATTTTTCGCCATAAATCCCTGCACGATCGCGTTGGTGGGGGTCCCAATGAGCGTCCCGAGCCCGCCGATGGTCGCCCCGTATGCCACCCCCAGTAGCAGTGCTGCGGAAAAGTTGACCCCATCCTGCTGGGCAGCGCCCGTCGGGGTGCCGCCTGGCGCAGTCGACTCGCCACCCATTGCCAAGGTCGTGACCGCGAGTGCCACGGGCAACATCATCAAAGCACTTGAGGTGTTCGATACCCACATGCTGACGGCAGCCGTTGCCACCATGATCCCAAGCACCAGTCGCCTCGGCTCTGCACCCAAAAAGCCCATGATGCGGTAGGCGATGCGCCGGTGCAGCTGCCAGTTCTCCATCGCCCGCGCGATCAAGAAACCGCCCAAAATCAGCATCACCGAGGAATTGGTGTACTCGCTCAGCACCCTGCCCGAGTCGGGCAACCCCAACAGGGGTACCCAGATGAGTGGCAACAAAGCGGTGGCGGAGAGTGGCACCGCCTGCAGCGCCCACCACAGCGCCATCCAGCCCGCCAGCCCCATCACAGGCCAGCTCGCGCCGGTAAACGCCTCGGGTGCCGGCAGCAGCAGAGTCAATCCAAAGAAAAGGGGACCGGACAGCAGGCGCCAGGGAAAAAAGGTTTGCCCAATGCGACCCGTGCTCGATGGATGCATCAAAGCACATCCGGAGCGTAGGTTTTCACCTCGGGCTCAAGCTCCAGGCCAATCATCAACGGGACACCGGACGGTGACTGCAAAGCCTCAAGGGCCAAATCCCAGTTGATGAGTGCCTCGGCTTCACCGAGCAACGCATCGAGGGAGGCTTCAAAGATTCCAACGTCGACGGCAGCGGCCTGCCCCTGCTCATCGATCGGCGGATGCACCTCAAGCCAGATCTCACCACCCACTCGCGCCAATTTCATAGGCTCATTGATCAAAGCCACCCGGGTACCGATCGGTACATCCGGAAACATGCGCGCAATATCTTCGGGGTACATGCGTAAGCACCCATGGGTCACCGCCATGCCCACGGCATCCGGATTATTGGTGCCATGGATCAAGTACGCACCGCCTGGAATCCCAAGACGCATCGCGTGTCGCCCGAGCGGATTATCAGGCCCGGGCGGCACCACGCGCGGTAGCGGCGGCTCGCCGCGCCGCGCGCGATCTCGCCGCACCGAGTCGGGTGGCGTCCAGGTGGGATTCACACGTTTCGAGACGATCGTCGTGACCCCGAGCGGCGTACGCCAATCCATCTTGCCGACACTGACCGGGAATGTGAGCACCTTGGCGGGTTCGCCCTTGCGCGGCTTCGGAAAATAATAAAGCCGGTTTTCGGGCAGGTTCACCACAATGCCACTTCGATCACCGGGCGGCAGTATTCGTTGACCCGGGATCAAAATCGTCGTGCCCTCGCCCGGTAACCAAGGGTCGACACCGGGGTTCACCCGCAGTAATTCTTCGTAGCCGAGGCTGTACTGGCGCGCCAACTGGATCAGGGTATCTTCAAAGCGCGTTTCGATCCGAAGCACTTCACCGAACAGCGCATCGCCGGTGTCGGGCAGAACATATTCCGCTGCGCGTGCGGACACGAGCGCGCCCCCGACCAACAACAGCCCCACCGCGATGCACCGCTGAAAACGATGAGTTAATGAATGGCGATCCATGGGCTCGAATAATGCCCGATCGCGCCTCAGTTGAGCACCACCACTGAAAGACTGTGCCTCAGTTGAGCACGACCATGAGTTGTTCGGATTCCTCCGCCACCAGCGTGCGCAGCGCGGCGGGATCCATTTGGGCAAAGCCCAAGCGCCGAGCGGGCGGCGACTGGCTGAGTACGGCCGCCCAAGGATCCGCCTCGCCTTCTGCGGGCGAGAGATCGACCAGCGAATCGCCGAGCGCCACCATATCGGTCAAGCGCGTGGGCTGATCGCCAGAGCCGATCCGATCGTAACGGGTGACTGCCGTGATGATCGCCGGATCAAAGTCCCAGTCCTTGAGCAACGACTCGGCAACGCGAGCGTGCCAGCCCGCAAGCACATGCTCGAGGCCCAGCGTATCGTCAAGAATGGGCGCGTACCAGGCCGCCCGCGCAAGCAAAAAAATATTGCCCATCGAATGCAGCAATCCCGCCAAAATCACGGAATCTTTGGGGATATCGCTGATGTTGGCGGACAAGCCACGACATAAACTCGACATGCGAATGGAGCGCTCCCACAGCCGAGCGATCGGCTCGCGCACCACCACATATTCCGGCAACCCCCGGACGACCGACAAAGAAAACGCAAACAACACGACTCTAAGCGTATCGTGACCGAGTCTCGCAATCGCAGCGCCCAGTTCTCTCGGTGCACGCCCTGCTGGCCGAAATGCCACGGAATTGGCCATGCCAATGATGCGAGCGGCCAGATCCGGCTCCCGGCTGATCAGGCGTGCAAGCTGATAGCTCGAGCCGAAGTCATCCCCGAGTTGCCGCAGCACCTCTCCCGTGATTCGGGGAAAGCCGGCAATCTTCAGCGTGCCTTGCCTGAGATCTCGATCCAGGTCAATGACAAACGCCTGGGACTCCGGCGTTGGCGCCGGCAGTTGTGCGCTCGGAGAATCGCTCACCGCGAGTAGAAATCCGTTGAGGTTTGATTGGCTTGCAAGATCGCCATGATGACACGCCGGTTGGCCGCTCGCCCCTCAATATTTTCATTGGCTTCCACAGGACGATGTTCGCCAAAACCGATGACCGTCAGCCTGTTTTCCGGAATGCCGGCCGTCGCCATCAGTCGCGCGACCGAGGCCGCGCGCGAAGCCGATAGCTCCCAATTGCTGGGGTAGCTCGCGGTGCTGATCGGCACATTGTCGGTATGACCTTCGATCAGCAAGGGGTTCGGCAAGTCGACGAGCTGTGCGGCAAGCCGCCTGACGATCTCCTGTGCGGCCGGTGCGAGCATCGCCGAACCGCTGGCGAACAAGATATCGTTCCGAAGCTCTATTTCAACCCACCCACGATGCTGTCGAATCATGAGCTGATCGGCAAAAACGAGATCCTGCATCTCCAGCGCAATCGTATCGGCAATCTGCACGAGCGACGGCGCCCTCGGCTGTAACTGGGACTTTTGCCCGGCTGCCGTGCCCTGCGGGCTTGTGGTATTCGGTACGGCAATCACATCCGGGGTCGGGATACCGTCCTGACGGAGCTCAGCGGAGATCGGGATCTCGCGTTGTGGCTCACCCCGGAATGCTGCCGTCAACGCATCCGAGAGTACGCGGTACTTGCCGGTGTTGACCGAAGAAATGGAATACATCACCACAAAGAAAGCGAGCAGCAATGTCACAAGATCCCCATAGGGAATTGCCCAGGCCTCGTGGTTCACGTGCTCTTCATGATGATGTCGTCGTGCCATGATGCCTTTCCCGATTTATTGGGAGATGTAACTCTGCAATCGCAACTCGATCACTCGTGGATTTTCGCCCTCGGCAATCGATGCCATCCCCTCGCAAATCATCTCACGCAGGCGTGTATTCTGCTGCGTGATCGCTTTCAGCTTGGAAGCGACGGGAAGAAAAAACAGATTCGCGAAGCCGATGCCGTACACGGTCGCGACGAACGCCGCCGCGATCCCTTTACCAAGCGATGAGGGATCTGCCAGATTTTGCATCACCGACATGAGCCCGAGCACGGCGCCAATGATTCCGAGCGTCGGCGCATACACGCCCATGCCCTCAAATACTTTGGCCCCCGCCATATCCGCCTGTTCCCGCGCATCCATCTCTATCTCGAGCACCTTGCGGATGGTCTCGGGCGGCGTGCCGTCGTAAACGAGTTCGAGCCCACGGCGGACAAAAGGATCATCTTCTTTGGCGATTTCCTGCTCAAGCGAGATCAGCCCCTTGCGTCGCGCCGTCTTGCTCCACTCGACAATCTTCTCCGCCAATACTTGCGGCTTCACGACCGGCGGTTTGAAAATCCAGCCGAACATCTGCAATGACCTGCGCAAGGCAGAATTTGGCGCCTGTATCAGGATAGACGCGACGGTACCTACGAGCACAATCACAAAGGCAGCCGAGGATACGAGCGCCGCCACACCCGAGCCCTTCAAGATTGAGCCCAGCACGACGGCGACCACCGCCAGGAACAATCCAAGAATTGAGAGGATATCCATGATACTAGTCCTCGTTTCGCTCAGCGCTGACTGTCACGCCAGCCTGCCAAGCGCGCCTTGAGGCGCGAGATGGCCTGCCCGTGCAGCTGTGACACCCGCGACTCCGTGACACCCAACACGAGTCCGATTTCTTTGAGATTGAGACCATCCTGGTAGTAGAGGGACATGACGAGTTTCTCACGCTCGGGTAGACCGTCGATCGTGGCGATCAAGGCTTGCTTGAAATGCGCGTCGCTCACCGTCCTCAGGGGATCGAGTTCCGCCCCGGCTGGCTCGTCCGTCTCGACCTCATCGATACTCGACAGTTGACAACTGGCCGCGTCCTGCACGATCTGATGATAATCATCGAGCGTAATCCCCATGTGCTGGGCGACCGCGCTCGCCGAGGCTTCGGCGCCGGTTTGGTTTTCGATTTCACGGATGGCTTTGGCGAGATCGCGAGCCTTGCGGTGGACCGATCGAGGCGTCCAGTCCATGGCTCGCAGCGAGTCAAGCATCGCACCGCGAATACGAATCCCGGCAAAGGTTTCAAAAGAAGCCCCGCGGTCTGCGCTGTATTGCGCGGCGGCTTCGAGCAGTCCGAGCATGCCCGCTTGAATGAGATCGTCCACCTCCACACTCGATGGCAGCTTGGCCACGAGGTGATAAGCGATGCGTCGAACAAGCTCCGCGTGTTGTTTGACCAGCGAATCCTGATCAATGGAAACGCGATTGTGGTTGATGTAAGCGCTGATGGCGTTCATTTGATCACCTGCAAACGGGTTGCGAAGGGGGTTACCAATCGTTCTGCAAAAAATTCGATCGTGCCGCGATGACCGATCGGCAGGGGCCAGTCCGCTGCCGCCCGCGCCAGAGCCTTGAGTGCCGTGCCGGAGGGACTTCCGGGATAAGACTCAACGACAGGATGCTGCTCACGAATGGCGCGACGCATGAAATCATCATCCGGCACATCACCGACGTGCTCGAGAATCACATCCAGAAACCGATTCGTGACCCGTGTCAGGGTCGCAAACAATTGCTGACCCCCACCGCGTACCCGCGTCATGTTGGTCACGATCTTGAAGTGTCGGATGTCATGCTCGGCGCTTAATACTTTGATCACAGCGTAGGCATCGGTCACCGAAGCTGGCTCATCGCAGACAACGACCACCAAATGTTGTGCGGCCTGCGTCAGTTGCAGAACACCGGGCGAGATCCCGGCGGCCGTATCGACGATCAGGGCATCGATATCAGAGACGAGGCTGCTGAAAGCCCGTACGATGCCGATATGCTCGGCGACACCCAAAGCGGCCATGTGCGAGATACCAGAAGCCCCCGCAACCAAATAAAAGTGATCGTTCACCGGAACGACCACCTCCTCGAGGCTGCGTTCACCCGAGATCACATCCGCCAACGTGTATTTTGGTGTGATACCCAGCATCACATCCGCATTGGCAAGCCCAAGATCACCATCCAGCAATATGGTTTTGCGACCGAGCTGCGCAAAGCCCGCCGCCAAATTGACCGATACGGTCGATTTGCCGACACCGCCCTTGCCGCCCGTCACGGCGATGACCCGTACCGCGCGTCGACGGTCGCCGGGTGAGTCGCCCGATTGATCGGCGGATCCCTCAAGCGACATGAGCCGTCACCTCGAGCCGTCGCGACAGCAGCTCTTCATCCGCCGTGGCGCCGTGATCGCGCGCCAGCGTGGCCGCCAATTCCAGTAACGAGTCGGCACGCGCGGGCAAAAGATCATCGAGCAGTCGCGCACCCGATTGGGTGTAGGCCACGGGCAGTTCATGCTCGATCAATGCAGAGAGCAAGCCACCCAATGAGGAGCACTCATCGAGATGTGTAATCACGGCGGCCATGCGAGTAAGCGATTTGTAGCGTTGCAAAGATTCGCGTATGGCCCCGGCTTGACTAGCCGCCGAAATTGCCATGGCGAACTGCATCTCGCCCGACATAGCCGACAAGCCGAGCAGGTAATCGGCAAACTCGCTGTGGCGCGAAGAGACCGTCGGGGTATCCACCAACACGAATCGGCGATCAGCCAAATGCCGCAGCAGAGCAGGCACTTCCTGCCAGCTGTCAGCGATAAACACGGGCAAACCGACCAGTCGTCCCATACGCTGCAAGTTTTCGCGCACACCAAAGCGCGTCTCCACCGCACTCACGAGCGCAGCGGAATGAGTGCCGTTGCGCATCACCCAGCGCGCCGCCAAGGAGGCGAGCGCGGTGGTCTTGCCGCTGCCCGCCGCGCCGACGACGGCGATCGTGCCGCCCTCTTCCATCCAGCGATCATCCAGCGTCCCAAGACGCGCCTGCAAAGATTGGCGCGCTGCACTGCGTAACTCTGTCAAACCGAGATCCGACGCCTGGTTGGTCAACAGTTCGTTGACGAGTTCACGTGAAAAGCCCATTTCGGTGAATTCGCGACTGACTTCCGCCATCGCCGGACTGCGACGTGAGAGATCGTTCCACGCCAGCGCGGCAAGCTGTGTTTCAAGCAACCGGCGCAGAGCCCGGATCTCCTGATCAAGGCCCGGCTCAACCGAATTGACTGACTTGAGGGGATCCAAGAACTTACCGGTTTCGGCTGGTAAAGCCGGGGTCGCCTCCGCATTTGACGGTTTCTTGACGGGCGACGACATCTCGCGGGCCGCGGGTGACGCCGCACTGACAGCACTCGGCACTACCCGAGGCGATGCCATCACGGTGCCGATCGCCTGATCGATCGCGACCACAACCTCGACACCGTCGCGAATGCGGCGCGATGAAAGCATCACCACATCCTCGCCATGCTCCGCGCGGATTTGTTTGAACGCGCTGCGCATATCTGCGGCCTTGTATCGTTTGATGTTCATGCTGCTCTACCTTTAGCTCCCAACCGTACTGACCAAGCGCACACGCCGTGCTTCGGGAATCTCGTTCCACGCGATGACGTGCATCTGTGGTACCGATGCACGCAAGAATCGGGCCAAAACCGGCCGTAGCGTCGGTGAGACCAACAACACGGCGGGCTGACCCGAGGCTTCCTGTTTTTGACTCAGTTCCGCCAAGCGGCTTTGCAGGCGCTCTGCCAGACCCGGCTCGAGACCGGGTGAGCCACTGGTGCCCGCCACGGAATTATTGAGCACCTGCTCAATGGCCGGATCGAGCGTAAAGACGGGAAGCTCGGTCGAACTGCCGCCGATATCCTGCGCAATCTGCCGAGCCAGCCCGATACGCGCTTGGGCAATCAAGTCCTGCGGATCCTGGCTCTTCGCTGCCACCTCGGCAATGCTCTCGAGGATGGCGCGCAAGTTGCGGATCGAGACCCGCTCGAACAGCAAGCCCTGCAATACTTTGACCAGTACGCTGAGCGGAACCACCTTGGGAACGAGATCCTCGACCAACTTCGGTGAGGACTTGGCCAGATTATTGAGCAAGGCCTGTACATCCTCATGCCCAAGGACCTCATGGGAGTGCTGCTGAATGATCTGACTCAGATGGGTGGCCATGACCGTGGTGGCATCGACCACCGTGTAGCCCAAAGATTGGGCTTGCTCACGCAGCGAAGGGTCGATCCAGAAGGCTTCCATCCCGAACGCCGGATCACGAGTTTCAATGCCATCAATGAGACCGAACACGCGCCCCGGATTGATGGCGAGCTCCCGATCCGGCATTACAGTGGCCTCGGCCACAGGCACACCCGCCAGTTGAATCCGATAACCGGTGGGCGCGAGCTCAAGGTTGTCCCGTATGTGTACCGGCGGCACCAGAAACCCAAGCTCCTGGGACAGCTTCAGGCGCACGCCGCGTATCCGCGGCAAGAGCTCTCCACCCTGATCTTTGTCCACCAAGGCCACGAGTCGGTATCCGACCTCAAGACCAATGAGGTCGACCGGTCGTACGTCCTCCCAACTGAGCTCCTTACGCTCGGATTTGACTGGAGTTGCATCCACAGGCTCGGGGCGCGCCGCCTCGCGTAGCCGTACATCGCGGAAGTACCGGGCGCCGAGCGCAAACACGGCGGCCATACCGAGAAATACCAGATTTGGCATCCCCGGTACGATACCCAGCAGACCGAGTACCCCCGCCGCCACCGCCAATAATTTAGGATCGCCGACGAGCTTGCGGGAGACTTCATCACCCACATCCTGCTCACGTGACATACGGGTAACGATGACCGCTACCGCAGTGGACAGCAGCAGCGCCGGAATCTGGGCCACCAAGCCGTCACCAATGGTCAGCAGGACATACACCTCGGCGGCATCGCCGAGCGTCATGGCATGCACTGTCGAACCAATGATCAAACCACCTAATATGTTGACCAACAAAATCAGGATGCCGGCGATGGCGTCACCACGGACAAACTTGCTGGCGCCGTCCATCGAACCATAGAAATCCGCCTCACCGCGCACTTCCTGCCGTCTTGTGCGCGCCTCATCCTGGGTGATCAAGCCCGCATTGAGATCGGCATCAATCGCCATTTGTTTACCGGGCATCGCATCCAGGGTAAACCGGGCCGTGACCTCTGAGATGCGGCCTGCGCCCTTGGTGATAACCACGAAATTGATGATGGTCAGGATGATGAAGACCACGATACCGACGGCGAAGCTGCCACCGATCACGAACTCGCCAAAGGATTCAATGACCTGACCTGCCGCATCGGTACCCGCATGACCGTTGAGCAACACCACGCGGGTGGAAGCAACGTTCAAAGCCAAGCGAAAGAGGGTCGCGATGAGCAGTACCGTGGGGAAAATGGCAAAGTCGAGCGGACGAGCGACCGAGAACACCGCGATCATCACCATCAACGATAAGGCGATGTTGAAGGTGAAAAGCACGTCCAGCATCCATGCCGGCATGGGCAGCACGACCATGGCGAGAATCGCAAGGACACCGAGTGGTGCGCCGATGCCCGCCGTCAGCAAGGCGCGAAGCGGAACACCAGCGACACTCAGACTGGGGTTCGTTGCCATCAGCTCGCCTCCGCCTCCGCCTTCGCCACGGGGGAGCGCGCACCCAACTGCTCAATC
>CAZHLL010000012.1:0-46289 GCA_964533305.1 uncultured Acidibacter sp. | reverse complement strand
GGGGCGCGCAAGCGATCCGAGCGCAGCGAGGACGAGGGCCATGGATGGCCCGAGCGAAATTCGGCTTAATTAGGCGGCTTAATGGATCCACCTCAAAAATGGGTGTAAATGGATACAGCATTGGTTGATGCTGAAAATCGACACCATTCAGATCACCGCGTCACCATCGGTGAGGCTATCAAACTGACCGGGGCCAGCCGCAACACGCTCAAGCAGCATTTTCGGGCGCTGGTCGAGCGTGGCACGCTTGATCGGCACGGCAGTGGCCGTGGAGTCTGGTACGGCCTGCGCTGAGGACTGCGCGACGCAGGTTCGACAAATCACTGGCTGGTACCGCCCTGACCCATGTCGTTTGCTGGCGTACTTCTTAACGTACCCCGCTGGGTCCACGAAGCACGGTTTCCGGCACGGTCGTCTGGTAGCGATCTGTCAATGTGGATTCGACTTCGAGGGTGACAGCCATGGCAGTTTCCTGCGGATCTGGGGTGATGCTTGAGTGATAATGCACCCGCATTGTGGTGTAAAGGTAGTGGCATTGCCGCCAAGAGGCCCGGCGGTGTTATCAAGTTGGATCCGCGAGCGTACAGCGACCCAAATAGATAATCGCAGGAGCCGGTAAATGGACGACTTTTCTCTACTGATCGACTTACACCGAGAGGGCCCACGTCAAGGTCCCGGCGGTGACGATGAAACGCGCCTCGCCATCACCCTGTCAGGTCTGAGCGGTAGAACAGGCCTGAAGATTGCCGACATCGGCTGCGGGACCGGTGCATCCACCCTCGTGCTGGCACAAGCACTCGATGCCTCCGTGACCGCCGTCGATTTCCTGCCTGACTTTCTCCTCGACCTCGAAATCGCTGCGGAACGTCAGAATCTAATGAAACGGATCGAGACGCTCGCCGCCTCGATGGAGGCGCTTCCGTTCAAGGAGCAATCCTTTGACGCGATTTGGTCGGAAGGCGCGATTTACAACATCGGCTTCACGAACGGTATTAAGGCGTGGCGTCGTTTTCTCAAACCCGACGGCATACTGGCGGTCTCCGAACTGACTTGGCTGACCGCAGAAAGACCCACCGAGCTCGAGCAACACTGGAATCGGGAGTACCCCGAGGTGGATACGGCATCAATGAAAATGGCGGCACTTGAGGCCAACGGTTTCTCTCCCATCGGATTCTTTGCTCTATCGGAGCCATGCTGGCTGGACAACTACTATCGTCCGATGCAGACCCGCTTTACCCCGTTCCTCGAACGCCACCAACACTCGGACGCAGCGACCGCCATCGTGGCAGCTGAGCAGCGCGAGATCGCTCTTTACGAGCGATACTCGGCCTTCGTGAGCTATGGGTATTATCTCGCGCGAAGGACGGCCGACTGAGTCGGCCCACCCACGCAGTCCAGCCCGAACCAAAAAATCTTTTCTGTGGGACGACGCTGGTCGCTCAAAACCTCGCTGACACGGTGACTCGTGCCAGCACGCCCGAGCCCGGTGTGATGTTGTTGTCATTGTGGGCTGTGAACCAATAGGCCTCATCAGTGAGGTTCTCGATGTTGAGTTGCACATCAAACCGCTCGCTCACTCGATAGAACGCTGCGGCATCTACCCGGGTATAGCTCGGCAGAGTCACCGCATTGGTGATGGAAGCGAACTGCTCACCTTGGTGGATTAGGCCGAGCGCGAGATCGAGTTTGGGCGCGACCGACACTCGATTCCATAGCGATGCGCTGAAAGCAGGCACGAGTGGCGCTTCGCGTCCTGCGGGTGCGGCCGCCGTCGTCGAGGTAATCTTTGCATCCTGCAGCGCCATCGCGCCGATCAGGTGCCAACCGTCACGCAATTCACCCTGAATCCCGAGCTCAAGCCCCTCCGAGCGCTGAGATCCTGTCAGCACCGTGGTGCCCGCGGCCGCACCTGGTGCTCTCGTATTGGTGCGGTCAAGCTGATAGAGCGCCGCACTCAGCAGCAGATCCGGCGATGGCTGCCATCGCAGACCCACTTCAAGACTCTCGAATTCTTCGGGCTCCAACGCGGCGAGCGTCGCATTCAATGAATTGAACTGCTCACCCGACTGCGGCAAATACGCCTGGCTCCAGCCGCCATACACCGAGAGACCCTCGACCGGCTCCCATACCAGACCGAGCCTCGGCGAGACAAAGTCATCCTTGCGGGCAAAATCCACTGATCGGGGACGCCGATCATCAAAGATCAAATCAAAACTGTCCCACCGAACCCCGACCACCGCATTCAGGGTCGGGGATAACGTCACCTGGTTTTGCAGCAGCACCGCCGCGAGATCGAGCTCGTTGCGATTGTCGAGCGCCGGCGCGATGGAAAAGTCGGGACGGAAATTGCGGCCCCGATCGTCGAGCGAAAACACGGCCGAGGCCGTGTTGATCCGCAAGTTGATGCTTTCCTGACGACCCGCCTCGAACCCCAGCAGCAACGTGTGGTCGAGCCCCGCCCACTCACCCTGCCACACGAAGTCGACCTGTGCGAGCAGATTATCCCGACCCGACTCGACCAGATAGGAGTCAATCTTTGAGGCGTTGCTCACGGGGTCGACGGGCCCGCCCGCATAAACGTTGTCGTAGAACTTCGAGTAATCTCCATAGGAGAGAACCGCACGCATCGACCAGTCATTGCTGAACTCATGCGACAGGACACCGCGCGCGGTCGCAACTTCGATATCACTATTGGAGAGCTCGGGATTACCAAAGAAAACCTGCGTCGACCCGCGCCATGGCCGGCCGGCCTGCGAGGGCACCCCCCGGTCCACCTTCCGCTCATCAGAGAAATATTCGCCAACCAGTTCGAGGCGCGTGCGCTCACCCAAGCTCAACCCCCACGCCGGGGCGACACCCCGTCGCGAAACCTCGACCTCGTCGCGATAACCTTCACTCTCCTCCACCACGACATTCACGCGAGCGGCACTGCGATCGCTCCATCGCCCACCCCAATCTGTCGCCACGCGTGAGTTGCCGTACATGCCGAGCGTCAAGTCCACGGCACGCACGTGCTCACCATCCGCACTCTTCGTGACCCGGTTAAGCGCACCGCCACCAGTGCCACGCCCAAACACCAACGCCGACGCACCCTTGACCACGTCCACACGCTCAACGTTGTAAAGATCGCGCAGGTACTGCAGATCATCCCGTACGCCATCAACAAAGAAATCGGACGTCGTCAGGTTGCCGCGGAACACCGGGGCGTCGCGGTGACCCTCGCCCTGACCCATGGTGATCCCCGGCACGTAGCGCACGAGCTCACCCAGCCCTGTCATCGCCTGATCGGTGATCACATCGCGGGTGATGACGAACACCGACTGCGGTAGCTCCTCGAGCGGTGTCGGGGTGCGGGTCGCGGAGCTCGTCTCCTTCTCCCGATACGTCTCGCGGGTGCCATAGATGTAGACCACCGAGAGCTCCGAATTGTCTGCCCGGGCCGGCTCTACCGTAGATTCCCCCTGGGCCACCACCGTCTGCGTCAACGCGGCCGCAATCACGCTGGCCACCGACCCTATCTCGAACCGCTTTTGCATGGCTAATCTCGTTGCGAATAGAAATCGTTCTTATTCGCGACTGTAAACCACGCCTAAATGCGAGTCAATCTCATTTACGTGCTTGAGCGCAGGGCGAGAAACTCATCGTAGCTGCCCCGATGATCCACGATACCGCCACCCGGCTGGATCTCGATGACCCGATTGGCAAGCCCGCTGACGAACTCGCGATCGTGCGAGACGAAGATCAACGTGCCCGGGTACTTCTCGAGTCCGATCTGCAGGGACTCGATGGTTTCCATATCCATATGGTTGGTGGGTTCATCGAGCAACATGACGTTGGGGCGTTGCAGCAGTAGCTTGCCGAACATCATTCGGCCCTTCTCACCGCCCGAGAGCACCTTGACCGATTTTTTGGTTTCATCACCCGAAAACAGCAGTCGACCGAGCGTTGCGCGAACGATCATTTCGTCGTCGGCTTTACCCGTCCACTGCGACATCCAGTGCAAGAGATCCACTTTGTGCGCAAACTCCGCCTGCGGATCCTGCGGCATGTAGCCGGGCTCCGCGTTCTCGACCCAGGTGATACTACCCATCTGCGGTTTGAGTGCGCCCGCGATACATTCCATGAGCGTGGTCTTGCCAATGCCGTTCGGGCCGATGATCGCGAGTCGATCGCCTGCCTCGACGTTGACGCTGATATCTTTGAGTATCCAGTTTTCCGTGCCGGGGTAACGAAAACTCAACTTGTCGATGTTGACGGCCGACCGATACAGCTTCTTGTTCTGCTCGAAACGAATGTACGGATTCTGGCGTGATGAGGGACGAATCTCCTCGATCTTGATCTTGTCGATGGCGCGCCGGCGTGACGTCGCCTGTCGCGCCTTCGAGGCGTTGGCCGAGAAACGACGCACAAACTCCTGCAAATCCGAGATGCGCTCCTTCGCCTTGGCATTAGCGGCTTCGACACGCGCGCGTGCCTGGGTGGAAGCGAGCATGAAATCGTCGTAGTTGCCCGGGTAAATTTTGAGTTGCTGAAAATCGAGATCCGCCATGTGCGTGCACACCTGGTTCAGGAAGTGCCGATCGTGGCTGATGATAATCATGGTGGAGTTGGATTCATTGAGCACGCCCTCCAACCACTGGATCGAGTGGATATCGAGGTTGTTGGTGGGCTCATCGAGTAACAACACATCAGGATTCGAAAACAGGGCTTGTGCGAGCAAGACACGCAACTTGAGCCCCGGCGGCACCTCGCGCATCAGACCCCGGTGCAGCGGCTCATCCAGGCCCGCATCCAGCAGGATGTTGGCTGCCCGCGCCTCGGCGTCGTAGCCGCCGTACTCGGCAAACTGCACTTCCAGCTCGGCGGCACGCATGTACTCTTCATCACTCGCCTCGGACTTGGCGTAGATGGCATCGCGCTGAGTCATCGCCGCCCACATCTCGGCGTGTCCCTGCATGACGACATCGATAACGCGCTCATCCTCGTACGCGAACTGGTTCTGGTTCAGTTTGCCGAGTCGTAGCCCTGGTTGCAGCATGACCTCACCCGAACTCGGTTCGAGATCGCCACCCAGGATCTTGATCAACGTCGATTTGCCGCAGCCGTTGGCACCGATGAGGCCGTAACGGTTGCCATCCGTGAACTTGACGGTCACGCCCTCGAAAAGGGGCTTGGCACCGAACTGTATGGAGATGTTGGAGGTCGCGAGCATGAGCGCGCGGAGTCTACCTGCTCGGACCTCCAAAATCCCTGTTTTCGATGCGGCTACGCGCCCCGATTTCGATTTGCTACGCGGAGCCGGCCACGCCTCAGTGAGGCAGATCCGCCTCCATCACCTTGACCCAGGCAGCGACAAAGTCGCGAATGAATTTATCGTCGCTGTCATCCTGGGCATAGAGCTCGGCATACGCACGCAAGATGGAGTTTGAGCCAAAGATCAGATCCACTCGCGTGGCGGTGAACCGGGCCGCGCCGCTCTTGCGATCACGGAGTTCAAAGATTCCGTGTTGAGTCGGCACCCAGCGCCAGCGCATGTCCGTGAGGTTCACAAAAAAGTCGTTGCTCAAGACGCCGACCCGATCGGTGAACACACCGTGGGGGCTGTTGCCATGGTTGGCACCGAGCACACGCAAGCCGCCGACCAGCACGGTCATCTCGGGTGCCGTGAGACCCATCAACTGCGTGCGATCGAGCAGCAACTCCTCGGCCGAAACCGAATAATCCTGCTTCAACCAATTGCGATACCCATCGTGGATCGGCTCCAGCACCGCGAACGACTCGGCATCGGTCATCTCGGCACTGGCATCACCCCGACCCGGCGTGAAGGGTACCGTGATGCTCTGGCCAGCCGCCTTGGCGGCCTGCTCAAGACCCACGTTGCCCGCAAGCACGATTACATCCGCGAGGCTCACCGACATTTCTTTGGCGATGGGCTCAAGCACCTTGAGCACACGCGCGAGTCGCACCGGCTCATTACCCACCCAGTCCTTTTGTGGCGCGAGACGAATACGAGCGCCGTTGGCACCGCCGCGCTTGTCCGACTGGCGAAAAGTCCGCGCACTGTCCCAGGCCGTTGCCACCATCTCATTAATCGAAAGACCCGCACCGGCGATGCGCGCCTTGACCGCCGCCACATCGTAATCGTTGCGACCGGTTGGCACCGGATCCTGCCAAATGAGATCTTCAGTTGGGACATCAGGACCCACGTAACGGAACTTCGGCCCCATGTCTCGATGCGTCAACTTGAACCAGGCCCGAGCAAACACTTCCGAAAAATACTCGGGGTCTTTATAGAAGCGCTCGGAGATATTGCGATAGGCGGGATCTTTGATCATCGCCATGTCGGCATCCGTCATGATGGGGTTGTAGCGGATCGAGGGATCCTCGACATCCACCGGCTTGTCCTCTTCTTTGATGTTGATGGGCTCCCACTGCCATGCCCCCGCCGGACTTTTCTTGAGCTCCCACTCGTAGTTGAAGAGCATGTAAAAATAACCATTGTCCCAACGGGTGGGATGCGTGGTCCATGCACCCTCGATCCCGCTCGTGACGGTATCGCGGCCACAACCCTTGCCTTGCGGGTTGTGCCAACCGAGACCCTGCTGATCGACATCAGCGGCCTCGGGGTCCGGCCCCAGCCGACTGGCATCGCCGTTGCCGTGGCATTTGCCGACCGTGTGACCACCCGCCGTCAAAGCCACGGTTTCTTCATCGTTCATGGCCATGCGCGCGAAGGTCACGCGTACATCCTGTGCCGTGCGCAGTGGGTCGGGTTGGCCATTGACCCCTTCGGGATTGACGTAAATGAGCCCCATCTGCACCGCCGCCAGCGGATTCTCGAGCGAGGCGCGCTCATCCTTGCCTGACTCATAGCGATTGGAGGCCAACCACTCTTTTTCGGAACCCCAGTAAACATCTTTTTCCGGATGCCAAATATCCTCGCGCCCGAAGCCGAAACCGAACATCTTCAAGCCCATCGATTCATAGGCCATATTGCCGGCGAGGATGATCAAGTCGGCCCAACTCACGCGGTTACCGTACTTTTTCTTGATGGGCCACAAGAGTCGTCGAGCCTTGTCGAGGTTGACGTTATCCGGCCAGGAATTCAGCGGCGCAAAACGCTGGTTGCCACTGCCGCCACCGCCGCGACCATCGGCAATGCGGTACGTGCCTGCCGCGTGCCAGGCCATCCGGATCATGAGGCCGCCGTAGTGACCCCAGTCCGCTGGCCACCAGTCCTGACTCTGCGTCATGAGATCACGCAGATCTTTCTTCAGCGCCTCAATATCCAAAGATTTGAGCGCTTCGCGATAGACGAATCCGTCATCCAGGGGATTCGTCTTGCGATCGTGCTGATGGAGGATGTCGAGATTGAGCGTATTGGGCCAAAAGCCCATATTGCTGCTGCTAATGCGGGTGCTGCCGCCGTGCATGACCGGGCATTTGCCGGTGCCTTTAGCTTGAGTGTCTTGCATGATTCTCTCCGCGTCGAGTCTCCGACGATCTGCAGGCACCATAGCCTGCCATGAGGTCATGCTAAATATTCGAGCGCCAACACTCCAATTGACAGTTCAGATACCGTTGATGCAGAACATCTATCGGCGATCAAAAATTCAACCACAAGATGGCGATGACCACCAGCGCAAGCACCGCCCAACCGATGAGATCAATGTAACGCCGGATATGCTGCTCGATCGGTGCGCCACCAAACCGTACCAGCGCAGCCACCAGAAAAAAACGGGTCCCTCTGCCGACGATCGACCCGAGCACGAATGGCAGCAACCCCATGTGGGCCGCGCCCGCGGCGATCGTGAATACTTTGTAGGGGATGGGCGTCAAACCCGCGAGAAAGATCGCCCAGAAACCGTAGAGCTCAAACCAGGCTTGAGCCGCATCAAACTCATCCATGTACCCTGCGCGAGCCAACCAGGGCGATACCGCCTCAAAGGCCAGCCAACCGAGCAGAAAACCGAGCAAGCCCCCCAGCACCGAGGTGACCGTGGTCAGAAGCGCCAGCCGCCACCACTTTTCGGGCATGGCCAAGGTCATGGGTGCGAGCAATACGTCCGGGGGTATCGGAAACACCACCGACTCGGTAAAACTCACCGCACTCAGGTAACGCTCGGCGTGCGGGTGACGACTCCAGCCAAGGGCTCGGTCATACAGGCTGGAGAAGATTTTCATGTGGTGAATTTTAGCCGAGGACGGAAAAACTTTGTGGCAAGCTTATCCATGCAGCTCAGCATCTTTGGTCACGCTCGCAGTCCGCAGAAGCGAGCGCGATACGCGGCCGTAATCACCCTGCTGCTGTTTGCCTCCGCCAAGCTTCTTGCCTCGGCCGCCCCACCCGCACCCATCACGGTGTTTGCGGCTTCGTCGCTCACCGACAGCCTGCAAAAAGTCTCCGCCGCCTTCACGGCAACCACCGGTATCCCGGTCCGACACTCGTTTGCCGCAAGCTCCACCCTCGCCCGGCAAATCGAAAACGGCGCCCGGGTCGATGTGCTGCTGTCGGCGGATGAGGTGTGGATGGATTATCTGCAAGCGCGCTTACTTGTCGATCGCCGTTCGCGGCTCACCCTGCTCGGTAACCGACTGGTGTTGATCCAGCCAGCCCATGCCAGCACGCCACCGACCACACCGCCCGCCGAAATCAGCCAAGCAAAAGATCTGGAACGGGCCATAAAAGCACTACTGGATGCGCGCGGCCGACTCGTGCTCGCGGATACACAAGCCGTTCCCCTCGGGCGCTATAGCCGCGCCGCACTGGAATCTTTGGGCCTGTGGCAGTCCCTGCGATCTCGGCTCGCCCTCGCCGATAACGCCCGCACGGCGCTGTCGCTGGTGGCACGCGCCGAATCGCCGCTCGGCATCGTCTATCTGACCGATGCCTTGATCGAACCCCGAGTGTCGATCGTGGGCATCTTGGCAGCAGACCTGCACCCACCGATCACTTACCCCGCGGCAGCGACGGCACAAGCTCAAGCGTCGACAAAGAAATACCTGGATTTTCTGCGTAGCGAGCAGGCCAGCCGCCTTTTCAGACAAAGCGGATTTCTCACGCTGCCGACTTCTCAGAGCGCTGCGACGAGTACTCCCGCCATACCTTGATCAACTCGTACCATGACAAAGACGTAATCGCGACCATGACCGTCATGGCGATGGCAGCGACAGAGACCTGCGCAAAAGAGAACAGCTCGCGAACCGCATCGACACCCAGTGCCAAAGATAAGAATAGGACACTTGCGGCACTCACAGCCGCGAGCGCCAGATTGCGCTCACGCAACTTCCGCCAAAGCGAGACCGACTCGGACCGATTGATCAAGATCAGCATAAAGATGCCCGCGACGAGCGTAACGAAGCTGAGCGCTCTGGCCTCATCCGCACTCGACATACTCCACGCCACCACAAAGACCCCACTGCAAGCGACCCACAGCGACACGCCTTGCAGCACTCCCATGAGCACGGTATGACGCGAAAAAAGCCGCTCGTCGAGCGGCCGTGGTGGCTGCCGCATCACTCTCGAGTCTTCGCGTTCGGCTTCAAAGATAAGGGCACAGCTGGGATCAATGATGAACTCGAGAAACACGATGTGCACAGGCAGCAAGATCAGCGGCCAATCACCCATCAGAACCGGTAGCATGCTGAGCCCGGCGATGGGCACATGCACCGCCAAAATAAACCGACTGGCCTTGACGATGTTGGCGTAGATGCGTCGACCTTGCCGAATCGCAGCGACAATCGACTCGAAAGCATCATCCATCAGAATGAGCGCCGCAGCCTCGCGCGCGACCTCTGTACCCCGCTCGCCCATCGCAATGCCGATGTGAGCGGCCTTGAGCGCGGGCGCATCGTTAACCCCGTCACCGGTCATGGCCACCACTTGCCCGGCGCTCTTCAGCGCTTCGACCAGACGCAACTTTTCCTGCGGTGCGACTCTCGCAAACACACTGATCTCGGCAATCTCCTGCTGTAGCCTCTGGTCATCCCAGGTAGCAAGCTCCGCACCCGTGCAGACGCGTTCGACCGGGATGCCCGCCTTGATGGCAATCGTCCTTGCAGTCAGCGGGTAGTCGCCCGTGATCATGATCACCCGGATACCCGCGGCATGACACTCGCGTACTGCCGCAGGCACGCTTGACCGCAACGGGTCGGCGAACGCGACAAGACCCACCCAAGTCAAAGAAAAATCATCTAAGCTGGCAGGCAAACTATCACCCTGCGCCTCACAGGGCTGCGCATGCGCCACACCCAACACTCGCAGTCCACGCGCGGCGAGGTGACGAATCGCATCGTCGATCTTTTCAAGTTCTGGCCCTTCGAGCCTACACAGCCGAGCCACCCTCTCGGGCGCTCCCTTGACCGCAAGACTTGACTTGCCCGCGCTGTCTTGCCAAACACAGCCAACCACGGGCATTTGCGCCGATAGCGGATATTCGCGCAATAACCGCTCATCCCCATCGACACTCAAAAGTCGCTGCTGCTCCGCGCGCAGCGAGCGATCCATCGGGTCAAAAGAATCGCGACCCGACGCACGAACCGCGATCGCCAAAAGTTCTGCCTCAGCCGTCGCGAGCGTATCGACGGCAGCAGGCTCGACCATGGATTTGCCTGCCGGCCATAGCGCAGCCAGCGCCATCCGGTTTTCTGTCAACGTACCGGTCTTGTCGACGCACAGCACCGTCGCCGCACCGAGGGCCTCGATGACGGGAAACCGTCGCGTCAACACGTTTTGATGACTCATACGCCAGGCACCGAGTGCCAGAAAAATTGTCAGGACGACAGCGAACTCTTCAGGCAATACCGACATCGCCATGGCGATACCGGCGAGCGCGCCTTCTTTCCAGGCCGTAAGGTCTCCGCCCCGTGTAAGACCGAACACGATCACCACCAACACGCAGGAGAGCAGACCGCCTACAGCCATTTTGCGAACCACGCGGTTTGTCTCTTGCTGCAAACGGGTACGCTCGGTGTCGATCCCCTGCAGCGCAAGCCCAAGACGCGCGAACTCCGTGGCCGAGCCCGTCTGCACGACCTCGGCGATCCCCTGTCCTGCCGTCACCAACGTGCCCGCAAACAGGCTGGAGAGCGCCGAGCCCTGGGCACCCGGCGCATCCAGCGCTGAGGCGGTGACCGAGGGGTGCTTGACCACGGGCATAGACTCACCCGTCAGCATCGACTCATCCACGGTGAAGTGACTCGACCGACGCAACAGCGCATCGGCCGCAATCCGCTCGCCCTCTGCGAGCTCAATCAGATCCCCCACGGTCAGTTCACGGGCGGGAATGCGCTGCCGTGTGCCGTCCCGGATCACCCGTACCCACGGCTCGGCCAGCCGCGACAGCGCCTCCACGGCACGGTCGGTGCGGTGCGACTGAAACAGGGTCAAGCCAATGACAAATGCCACACAGACCAGCAATAGCACTCCATCGGCCACCTCGCCCACCGCGAGGTACAGCAACGCGCCCACAATCAGCAGCGCAAACATCGGTTCACGCAGCACATCGACGACCACCCCGAACCCGCCCCGTCGCCCGGTGGCGGGCAACTCGTTCGGCCCATGCACCGCCAGCCGACGTGATGCCTCGACCGCGGTCAGGCCCGTGATCTCAGCGCCCGTCATCGTACGATTTTCCCCGCCCGCGCTTGGGTCCTACGGTATGCTGGGCCGGTCATGCCGTTATTTCTTTGGCGTATTCTGGGCTTCACGAGTGTCGGCATCGGCATCGTCAACGCCTTCATCCCCCTCATGCCCACCACGGTCTTTCTTCTGATCGGTGCTTGGGCGCTGGGCAAGAGCTCGCCGGAATGGCGCGCGAGGCTGATCGCGCACCCGCGATTTGGTCGTGCCCTGCGCGATTGGGAGGATGGGCGTCGGGTAAGTTCCCGAGGCAAACGAATGGCGGCCGCGGGGATGGCGCTCGGCTGGCTACTGCTTCTGCTTTGGCAAGGTCTCGGCTGGGCTTCTCTTCTGGTCGGTGTATTGCTCGCCGGTATCGCCTTCTGGCTGTGGCGACGTCCGGAGCCTCGCGCTGAGCACCCGCCGATACCATGATCATGGGATATTTTGAATTATTGGTTCCATAGCCAACGGAATCACCGCGTTCCTACATCATCATGGGAGTCTCGGCGGCCAAACCGCCCTGTAAAATTCCCGCAAGATGACGGCAATCCAAAATAACGCTGCGGATCACCAAGGTTCGTTCAAAGTCGCTCTGATCGTTGAGGATGACCCTACCTTCCAAAGCTCGCTGGTACAGTGCGTCAGGCAACTTGGCGCAGACTGGCAAGTGGTCACCTGCGCTACCGGTGCGGAGGTCAGCAACGCGCTCGCTCGTCATCTCGATCAATTGGCGATTGCGCTAGTCGATCTCGGCCTGCCCGATCGCAGCGGAATCGAAATCATTGATTGGATTCGTTCGCGCGCACCGAGCATTCCCATCCTCGTGGTCTCGGTGATTTCCTCCGAGCGCAGCGTGCTCGCGGCCATCAAAGCGGGTGCTCGCGGTTATCTTTTGAAAGATGACAATCCGCAATTGATCACGAATTCACTGGCAGAAGCCTTGCAGGGCAACTATCCGATCAGTCCGTCACTCGCGCGCTATCTCTTTCGGCTGGCGGGTGGTGGCGACGGTAGCCCCTCGGAATTCACCAACCTCACCCCCAAAGAACTCGAACTGCTGCGCCACCTCTCACGCGGGCGATCGTACGGCGAGACCGCGCAAGAGATGGGCATCGCCATCTCGACGGTACAGACTCATATCCGCAACCTGTACCGCAAGCTCGATGTGCACTCGCAGGTGCAAGCGGTCACCAAGGCGCAGGACCAGGGCCTCATCTAACACCCGGCTTAGCCGAAGACTGCTAGCCCTTCGCGCGGCAACTCTCAGCGCAAGAGATCACGATTCAAGCAGGCTGCGTAACATCCATGCCGTCTTTTCGTGCACCTCGAGGCGCTGCGTCAGCAGATCCGCGGTCGGTTGATCGTTGGCCGCATCCACCACAGGGAACAGCTTGCGTGCGGTACGGGCAGTCGCCTCCTGGGCATTCACGAGATGACGGACCATGTCATCGGCACTCGGAACGCCGTCGATTTCCTTGATCGTCGCCAGACGGGCAAACTCCCGATAGGTGCCGGGCGCTGGAAAGCCCAGCGCACGAATGCGCTCAGCAATGAGATCGAGCGCGTTCCACTGCTCGGTGTACTGTGCCATGAACATCGTGTGCAGACTGTTGAAATGCGGCCCAGTGACATTCCAATGAAAGTTGTGTGTCATGAGATACAAGGTGTAACTGTCTGCCAGCAGTGCCGACAGCCCTTTGGCGATCTTCTCACGATCCTTTTCTTTGATGCCGATATCGATCATCGGTGTTCGGATTTTTGACTTCGACATATTCACTCCTTGATGACACTTTCCACAATCACGCTTTCTACCAGCAAAGCTCCACGCAGCTCTCCCAAGCGAAAGCCGGTTGCCTGATCATCAGGATAACGCAACGCAATCGCAGCCGACACCTCGGGACCGAGGGTCTCGCCATGACACATCAAGCACACGGCCTCCATGACCAAGGGTTTTGCCAGTCGCTTACCCGCAGAGCCGCGATCTTCAATGATTTCGATGTCAGAAGCGGGCTCTCCCGCGAGCAAGCGTGCCGCCATGACCGCCAACAAGGCCTCATCGGCCGCGCTCGGTGCATTAGCCGCATTGCGTACCCGTACGCTCGTGCGTCGTACGCTCAACCCATGACGAGCTCCCACATCGAGCGCGATCTGCGGCGCCTCGCGATGACAGACCTCGATGGCAGCGACCGGCCCCTGCTTGAGTCCCGCCTGCAGACGGGTGCGAAGGCTGGCAGCAAAGTCGCTGGCTGCCCGTCGGCTTTGCAGCACCCACGGCGGCTGATCCAGTCCCGCCGCGACGGCGGGCTTGCTGACCAAAACCAGCGCACACGCCAGCCACAGCGCACTCAGATATTTAACGCCCAGCGATTTGACCTGCACGCGCCTCACGTCCGCCTGCTTCATAACTCGCCCACACTGCGCAGAAGCGCAAGGCGTGCCATCACGGTGTCCATGGCTGCGCGACTCGCTTGGGCCGCAGCGGCTTGCTGCAACGCAACCGCCTCGAGCACTTGACTGTTGGCAATCATGTCCACCTCGTACAACTCGCGCGCAATACGCAAATTTTCATCGGCTTCCGCGAGCGCACTGCGTGCCACGATTGATCGAGTGTCCGCCGAGTCCACACCCAACCAGTGCTGCTGCACTTCGAGTTCGATGGCACTCTCCAAAGATTTCCGCTGCCACTCGGCAGCCTCGCTGGCCCGGCGCAAGGCCGCCGCCTTGGCGCGTGCCTGTCCGCCATCAAACAAGGACCACTGCATGCCGACACCAATCATCGAAAAATCTTCGCGATCCAGGATCGTGGACTCAAGATGTTGATAGCCGGCTAACAAGGCAAACTGTGGCAGCCGTTTACCCTGCTCGGCGCGAGACTGCTGCGCCAGCGCATCGCGTCCCGCACCCGCTGCTGCCAGCTCCGCCCGCTGCGCCAGCGCCCGCGACTGCAAGGCACTCAAGGCTTCGCCGCGCAAATCGCGCATCGCCGGCAGAGACTCGGCCAAAGGTGGATCCCTATCCAATGGCTGACCCAGCCGTCGGTTATAGGCACCGCTCGCCAAGGCCACCGCATGCTGCGCGCGCAGCAGTTGATCTTCTGCGGCGGATAGCGCGACTTTCGTCGCCAGCAAATCAGCGCGCGAGCGCAACTCGGAGGCAACCATGGCTTCGACCGCCGCGGTATGCGCACGCAGGGCATCCACCGCAGCCTCGGCCGCACTGCGCAGTTTTCGGGCGTGCCACAGTTCGATGTAGAGCCGCGCGACGTCCAGTTTGAGCGCGGCCGCCGCCGCTTGCTCATTGGCCTCGGCTGCCACGCGCATCGCGCTTGCAGCCTGAATCCCCGCCGAAAGGCTACCGCCAGTGTAGATCGGCAGCTGCAACTGGGCACCGCCCATCACCATGTCGTCATTGTCAAAGATTCGGGGGCTCGCGAAACTGAATTCAGGGCTCACCACAGAGAGCGCCGGGGCATCGGCAAAGCGGGTGTAGCTTGCACTCAGCTCAAGCGCGGGCCAGCGACCCGCCTGAGCCGCCCGCTCCGAAGCACGCGCTGACTCCGAAGTCGCGCCGCTTGCGGCCAGCTCGGCATCGGCTGCGAACGCCTGACGCCAAGCGGACTCCAGCGTCTCGGTCGCGCCACCCTGATCGCTTGCAAGACCCGCATCCAGCGACAACATGCTCAGCACACTCGCCAGCAACCCGACCCGCCACGCTCGAGCGGCACGGTGACGCGGCACACATGCCCGCATCAGCGCTCCTCCCTCAATAAGGTGATGCCGAGCGCCTTGAGAACATACTTTTCATACACTGGCGTCAAAGATCCGGTACGGACCTTGCGTAGGAAATACTTTTCGAATGCAATCTTAGCGAGATGCACCCACTTGCCAGCGCGCGCCCAGGTAACATTACGCGGCGGAATTTGCGGCAGAGCCACAAAGGCGGCGCCGGTATCGCCAAAATCGGCGAGACAAATTGCATTCCAACTGGCCTTGGCCTGCGCCGGCAGACCCTTGATATCCGCGACGATGTTCTCGCAGATCGCCGTCGACATGGACTCGATCATATAACCGGTTTTTGGCGCCCCGGTCGCAACCGGCGTCGGCTCCACCGGGGGGATCGCCACGCATACACCCGCCGAGAAAATGTTGGCGTATTTCTTTGATCGCTGGTATTCGTCGATCAGCACAAATCCCCGCGGGTTACACAACTCCGGCACGGCCGCGACCGGGTCCACCCCCTTGAAAGCCGGCAAAATCATCGAGAACTTGAACGGCAGCGTATGCTCCCGCTTGGCGTTGCCATCTTCATCCACCTCAGTCACCGACATGTCGCCGGCGCGAACTTCGGTGATCTTGGCGTTGGTGACCCATTTGATATGGCGCTGACGCAGCTCGGACTCCATCAGCCCCTTGCTGTCGCCCACCCCGCCTAGCCCCATGTGACCGATATAGGGCTCACTGGTCACAAAGGTCATCGGCACCTTGTCGCGAATCTTGCGCTTGCGCAAATCGGTATCGACGATCATGGCGAATTCATAGGCCGGACCGAAGCAGCTTGCACCGGGCGCGGCACCGATCACGATGGGACCGGGATCTTTGAGAAACTGCTGATACGCATCCCAAGCGCTCTGTGAGTGGGCATGCGTGCAGATCGAATGCGTGTAGCCTGCTGGCCCGAGCCCAGGGACTTCGTCAAACGACAGCTTGGGGCCGGTCGAGATCACCAGATAGTCGTAATTGAGATGCTGGCCGTTAGCGAGCGTCAGCTGATTGGCGGGCGCATCGATCGCGGTCACGAGCTGAGAGATATACTGAATTCCTTTTGATTCGAGCGGATCATGCAACTCGACACGCGTCTGCTCGGGTTTGCGCCAGCCCACGGCCATCCAGGGATTGGAAGGCGTGAATTCAAAAAATGGGGATGAGCCCACCAGTGTCACTCGATGCTCCTTGCCGAGTTTCTTGCGCAGTTCATAAGCCGTTGGCACCCCGCCAACCCCTGCTCCAACCACTACGATATGTGCCATGTGTCATGACCTCCGCTGCAGATACGCGAAATAACCCACGGGGATGACCACCAGTGTCAGGACCGTGGAGACAAAAATGCCGAAAATGAGCGAGACGGCGAGGCCGTTGAAAATCGGATCATCGAGAATGAAAAAGGCGCCGATCATCGCCGCGAGTGCGGTCAAGGCGATGGGCTTCGCGCGTACCACCGCAGCCGCCACCACCGCATCAGCCAACTCTCTGCCCGCTGCTCGCTCGACGTTGATGAAATCCACCAACAAGATGGAGTTGCGAACGATGATGCCCGCGAGTGCGATCATTCCGATCATTGAGGTCGCCGTGAATTGCGCCCCGAGCAGGGCGTGCCCCGGCATCACGCCGATAATGGTGAGCGGAATCGGCGCCATGATGATGAGCGGCACGAAGTAAGACCCGAACTGCGCCACCACCAACAAATAAATCAGGATCAAGCCGACCGCGTAGGCAGCGCCCATGTCGCGGAAGGTTTCGTAGGTGATCTGCCACTCACCGTCCCATTTGATGGCGAGCTCCGAGGGATCATCCGGCTGCGAAATAAACCGCTGTACCGGCTTCACCCCATCGATCTCGAGCGTCGAGAGCGCACCGATGATGGCAAACATGCCGTACAGCGGGCTATCGAGACGGCCTGCCATATCACCGGTGACATACGTGACGGGCAACAAATTTTTGTGATGGATATCGCCATCCCACGTGGCCTCGCGCAGGCGCGCGATGTTGCCAAGCGGCACCAACTCGCCACTCATCGATCGCAATTCAATGGCGAGCAGATCCTCGACATGGGCTTTATCCATCACCGGTAAGTGCAAACGGATGGCAATGGGTTCTTGACCACGGCCTTGGCGAATGAAGCTCGCATCATGGCCGTTCAAAAGTCCGGCCAGTACTTCGCTCACCTGGCGCGGCGCTACACCGAGCAGGGCTGCCTTGCCACGATCCACTTCAATGATCCAACGACGCGAATCGGCGCTGCGAGTGTCGTCCACATCCACAATATCGGCCGTGCGATCGAACGCCTCGCGCACGGCAGCTGCCAAGGCCGCGCGCGCCTCGGGTGTGGATCCGTAAACCTCAGCGACGATGGGGGCCTGAACCGGCGGACCCGGCGGCACCTCCACCACCTGCACCGACGCCCCATAGCGCAGACCGATGGCCGCCAAGGCCGCGCGCACACTGCTTGCGACCTCATGGCTTGAGCGATCACGATCGGATTTATCGACGAGGTTGACTTGGATATCCCCGAGCTCGGGACTTTGACGTAAGCCGTACTGCCGTACGAGCCCATTGAAATTGATCGGTGCGGCCGTACCCGCATACACCTGATAATCGTTGACCTCCGGCACCGTTTCGATGACTTGCGAAAGCTCATCGAGCACTTGGGCCGTGCGCTCAAGCGGAGTGCCCTCAGGCATGTTGAGCACCACTTGGAACTCCGACTTGTTATCAAAGGGCAGCATCTTGAGTACCACCCACTGCACGACTGCCAGCGACACCGCCAGCACAATCGCCGCACCGATCCCCGCGTAGAGTCGGTGGCGCCGTGCCTTACCCTGCATGGGGTCGAGGAACGGCCGCACGCTGCGCTCAAAAATTTTTTCTAATCGCGGGTCGACCCCATCACCGTGCGCGCCCTGATCACCCGCTTGTGCCGCCGACTTGGCCAAAAACACCCGACACATCCACGGCGTAAACACCAGCGCGACCGCCAAAGAAATCAGCATGCCCATACTGGAATTGATGGGAATGGGACTCATGTAAGGGCCCATCAGCCCACTCACGAAGGCCATCGGCAGCAATGCCGCAATCACGGTGAAAGTGGCGAGGATAGTGGGACCGCCAACTTCATCCACCGCGCGCGGAATAATGCTTGCCAAGGGCCCTGCCGAAAACTGTTGATGCCGATGGATGTTCTCCACCACGACGATGGCATCATCCACCAGGATGCCGATCGAAAAGATCAGCGCAAACAGCGAGACCCGATTGAGCGTAAAGCCCCACGCCCAGGAGGCAAATAATGTCGCCGCCAAGGTCACCACCACCGCCACACCCACCACGAGCGCTTCGCGACGACCCATGGCGAGCATCACCAGCACCACTACGGAAAGTGTGGCAAACAGCAGCTTCTGCATCAGCGTCTGCGCCTTGTCGTTGGCCGTCGTGCCGTAATTGCGAGTCACGCTGATTTCGACATCCTCGGGGATATAACTGCCGCGCAAGGTCTCGATGCGCTGCAGCACAAGCTCAGCCACATCAATCGCGTTTTCACCCGGCTTCTTCGCAACAGCGAGAGTGACCGCAGCCGCGTGACGTACAGGGCTTTGCTCGGCGGCGGCAGGACCGCTGCCGAACCACACGTAGTTATCGATCTGATCGGGGCCGAGCGTCACCTCTGCGACATCCTGCAGATACACCGGCCGACCGCGCGACATTCCAACGATAAGACCCGCTACATCGTCACGACTGGCAAGGAAGCTGCCCGCCTGCACCGCTTGTCGCTGATCATTCGCGATCACTGCGCCAGCATGCAAGGCGGCATTACTCAATGAAATGGCCTCAGCGACTTCACCAAAGCTCAAGCCGCGAGCCGCCAAGCGCCGAGGATCGAGCTCCACTCGCACCACGTGCTCGGGTGCTCCCACGGTGTAGACATCGCGCGTCCCGGGTACCCGCTTGATCTCGGTCTCGAGTGAACGGGCGATCTGTGCCAGCGAGTCTGCCCCCATGCCCTCTGACAAAGATTTCCGCCACAGCGTCACGCTCAGAATCGGCACATCCTCGATGCCACCCGGCTTGACGAGGGGCGGCAACACACCGAGCCCCACGGGTCGCCAGTCCTGATTGGAATAGATGGCGTTGTAGAGACGAACCACTGCCTCGCTGCGTGGCTCCCCCACTTCAAATTGGACCGTGAGCACACCCACATCAGGACGCGAGACGGAATAGATGTGCTTGACGCCGGCAATTTCGCCGAGCACCCGCTCCATCGGGCCGACCACCAACGATTCGACCTCGCTGGCCGAAGCCCCCGGAAACGGAACAAAGATATTGGCAAAGGTCACATCGATCTGCGGCTCTTCCTCGCGGGGGGTCACCCAAACGGCAAAGAGACCGAGCAACAAGGCGGCCAGCGCCAGCAAGGGCGTCAATTGATTATGCAGAAAAAATGCCGCAAGACGACCCGAGACGCCAAGCGACGGCGGTGACTCACTCATCGGGCCGCTCCGCTCGCCTCACGCAAGACGCGTAGCGCCTCGGCGGGACGGCGCGCCACCTGCTCACCGGCCGAGAGACCTGCCAGCACTTCGACCTCACCTTCAATCACGGCGCCGAGGCGAAGCTGTCGAAATCGCGTGCCGCCGTCGCCGTGGACGTACACGCCCGTGACTTCGCCGCGCTCGATCACTGCCGACAGCGGGATGCGTACACCGCGGCGCTGCCCGGTCGCCACACCCAGCTTGATCAGCATGCCCGGCGTCAAGTTCGTCACCGGCTCCAGCAAATCCGCCTGTAAGCCGAAGCTACCGTCGCGGGTATCGGCACCGGCATAGATCAAAATATTCTGCGCGGCAATGCGTTGACCCTGATGGTGAATCACCACCGTGCGCGACTCGCGCGCGGCCGTTACCAGCGACTCCGGCAACTGGGCTCGCACTCGCAGGCCACCGGTAGCGGCCAGCCCAAAGAGCGGCATCCCCGGTGCGACCGTGTCCCCCACCCTGACGAGCCGCTCGGTCACCACACCCGCAAAGGGCGCAGGCACCAAGGTGTAAGCCGCTGCCGCATCACGGGCGGCGACGGCAGCGGCACGGCGCGCCATCGCTGATTCACGCTGCGCCAATACCTGATCGTAAGTGGCTCGTGGCACCACCTTGCGCTCATAGAGGCCCGAGATTCTTTGATAGCGTGCCTCGGCATCGACCGCGAAAGCCTGCGCCTCGCGTAAGGCAGCCTCCGCCTGAACCAAACCACCCTGCGACTGCGTCGAACGCAATCGCATGATGGGCTCACCCGCTGCCACCGGCGACTCGGCATCTTTCAGTACCGCGACCACTTGCGCCGGGATCTGTGCCATCACCGTCGCCTGCTGCAAGCCCTCGATGCGCCCGTCTATCAAGCGCTCGTCCGTCATCTCGACGCTTGCCACCGTGAACACCTCAAAGGGTGCAGGCCCAGCCTCAGTCGGGGTGGTCTCTGCCGAGGGCGCGCAGCCCGCCAGTGCGGCAGCGCAGCATGCCAACAGGACCACCGCGCGCGGCAACGCAAACCCACGCGGCAACGCAAACCCGCGCGGCAACAGTAACCCGCAAGGCGAGGCTAACCCGCGAAGCGATCGAGCAGAGGCCGTCATCATGATGCAGGACCCTGTTTAACCGAAGGCTGCGCCGGAGCGCAGACCGAGTTTGCGCAGGATGATGGCGAGCGGACAAAAGCCGGTGAACGCCGATTGCAGCAGATTGAGACCGACAAAGGCGGTCAGAAAAAACCAGTTCGCATTAACAAAATAACCGAGACCCAGACTGACCAGCACCACGGTGCCGGCGAAGGCCAATACAAAGCGATCGATGTTCATGGTTATCTCCCGATGATTGAAGCGATGATGGATCAAATGGAAATAGTGGCTCGCCTCAAGGCAAACCATGCGCACTTACCGCAGGGTCCACGATGTGACCGGCGCGGACATTGACTCGCAAGGATGGCTCAAGCAGCCGCGGTGGCTTGAGCGTGGCATCGCGCGCCTCGCGCATGGCGACATAGGCCTCAACGTCATGCAAATCACGCAGATGGATGTTTTGTTCCCGCTGAGGCTGAGGGAAGCTCAAGTACTGGGGATCGAGACCCGTCGGCGGGTAGTCATGACAAAGAAATAGCCGGGTCGAGTCAGCAAGCGACAGCAGTCGCAAAATCGATGCGTGCAACGCCCGAGCATCACCCCCCGGAAAGTCACAGCGCGCCGTCCCATAGGAGGGCGCAAACAAGGTATCGCCCACAAACACAGCATCACCAATCCGATAGCTCACGCTATCGGGCGTATGACCCGGCGTTGCCATGACTCGGGTCGTGAGACCTCCGATCGGAAATACATCGCCCTCGGCAAACAAGACATCAAAATCCCGACCGTCCGCGACAAAATCTGCCCCGAGACCGAGTTTTTCTTTGAAGGTGCGTTGGACCTGCAGTATCCCCTGCCCGATTCCCACCCGCGGTCCAAAAGCCAGCTCCCGCTTCAACCACTGGGCCGCCGTCAGATGATCGGCGTGCGCATGGGTCTCAAGGATCCACTGCACCTCAAGCCCCTGGCGCAGCACGGCATCGAGCACACGCCGTGCTGAATGCGTATCCACACGCTGACTCTGCGGATCGTAATCGAGCACGGGGTCGATGATCGCAGCGGCCGGCGAATTTGGATCGGCCACGAGATACGTGAAGGTACCTGTCGCTGGATCAAAGAACGGGGTGACTTTGGGGGAGGTCAGCGTGTCCATGACCGTCATTATATTAGAACTTGCTAATTAAACAAGTCCTGATATATGATTTTTCCCATGGCGAAATCGTCAACACGGAAGATGCCGATGGCCGACCCTGCGGATTTGCTGCC
Source organism: uncultured Acidibacter sp. (assembly GCA_964533305.1). Taxonomy (GTDB): domain Bacteria; phylum Pseudomonadota; class Gammaproteobacteria; order Steroidobacterales; family Steroidobacteraceae; genus UBA964. Next base: position 24,025 of record CAZHLL010000012.1, on the reverse strand, counting down.
GCATGCCGATGCGGCGGCGCTCCTGCTGCGCGCGCTGGCCAACCCGCAGCGACTGCTGATCCTCTGCAATCTGGCCGGTGGCGAGATGTCCGTCGGAGATTTGAACGCCCGACTCCCCATCAGCCAATCGGCTCTGTCGCAACATTTGGCGGTGCTGCGGGAGAATGGCATCGTCGCTACCCGCAAAGTCGCGCAAACCGTCTATTACTCCCTGGCGGACGGACCGGCAGCCGAGGTCATCGGCACCCTGCACGGAATCTATTGCGCCTGATAGTCTCGGGCGCATGGACATCGACATTATCCTCGAGCCGGACCTGACTCCGGCACAAGTGGCTGAGCTTGGGCTCAAAGCCGAAAGTTACGGCGTGCGAGCTATTTGGAGCTCGAACTACTTTGCGCATTGGGACTGTTTCTTGTCTCTGGTGCCCTTGGCGCAACAGACATCGCGCCTGCTGCTCGGGCCGCTCGCGGTGAGCCCCTTCGAAATGCATCCCCTCAAGATCGCCAACAGCCTGTTGTCGCTCAATGAAATCAGCGACGGCCGAGCCGTCATCGCGATGGGCGCGGGCGAAGGCAATATCGATGCGATGGGCATCGAACGCCCCGAAAAAATTGTCCGCGCCACCCGCGAAGGTATCGAAATCGTGCGCGGTGCGGGTCACGGCAAAATTGCCCAAGGCTTCAAAGGTGAGGACTTTGTCATCAATCTGCCCTGCGCCTATGGCTGGCTCAAGGCGCCTCGCCCCCCGCTCGTGTACGGTACGGCTTACCGGGGTCAGATGATGCGGATGGAAGCGAGGGTCGCCGACGGCGTTTTCATTGGCTGCACGCCTCCCGAGGTCATGGCTCAGGCCATGGAAGAGGTGAAGGTCGGTGAGGCCAAGCGCGAACCTGAGATGCCGCCGCTGCGCACCAATACTTTCTGGGCCTGGCACTTGAAGCGCGACCGAGCGGAAGGCTATCGCGAGTCGCGTCGCGAGCTCGCCTGGCGCGCCATCAAGCTGCAAAAGGAGCTGATCCAGCAGTGTCTCACCGAGGATGAAGCACAGCTCGTGCGCGACCACTACGATAAATTCGTCGCCGCCTGGTTTGATCGCTCAGGCCACGTGCAGGGCGTGCCCGAAGACATCCCCAATCGCCTGTGTGAATACTTCACTTCCACAGGGGGACTCGAAGACCTCGATCGCGAAATCGAACGCTTCCAAATGTTCGCCCGCGCCGGTCTTACCGAGTGTGCCTTGCGGCTGCATGATCAGCCGATGGAAGCGCTCGATATCATTGGCCAGCACGTCATGCCGAAACTGCGCTGAACGCCAGCGGCCGGGTGTCGCCAAGACAACCGGTGGACGACCAGGGCTCGGCTTGAGGGACGCCATAAAGCGTGGTGCGCTCACGCGGTGAGCGACCAATCGAGCCAATCAAGCGCCGCATGTCGCCCGCTCCCATCTGTTGCCCATTGCGTCCACCTGCGGCGCGGGTGATGGATTCGTTCATCAATACGCCGCCTAAATCATTGGCGCCGGCCTGCAAGGCCTCGAGGGCACCTTCGCGCCCCATCTTGACCCAGGATACCTGCACGTTGCGCAGCACCGGCTCGAGCGCAAGTCGCGCGACCGCATGCATGAGCAACGCCTCACGCCAGCTTGGCCCACTGCGAGCAAGACCCCGTCGCCAGAGCGGGGATTCCATGTGCACGAACGGCAGCGGCACAAACTCGGTAAAGCCGCCCGTCTGCTCTTGCAGGGCGCGAATCCTGAGCAAATGCCTCACCCAATGCACCGGCTGCTCAACGTGCCCGAACATGATGGTCGCCGTGCTGCGCAAACCCAAGGCGTGTGCGGTACGCATGACCTGCAGCCATTGCTCGGTGTTGACTTTGTCGGGACAAATGACCGCACGTACCTCGTCACAAAGAATTTCGGCTGCGGTACCGGGCAGACTGCGCAAGCCTGCATCTGCCAAGCGTCCAAGATATCGACTGAGAGATAACCCAAGCGTATGCGCACCGTGCCAGATCTCGAGCGGCGAGAACGCATGCACGTGGATATCGGGCGCCGCCGCTTTAGCCGTTTTGACGATTTGCAGATAGGTCTTACCATCAAAAGACGGGTGGATACCGCCCTGCAGGCAGACCTCTGTCGCCCCATGCTCGCGCGCTTCGGCTACGCGCCGACCGATCTCGTCAAAATCAAGCAAATATCCGGGCCCGCGCAAAGAGCGGGCGCTGCGGCCTTTGGCAAAAGCACAGAAGCCGCAAGAGTGAGTGCAAATGTTGGTGTAGTTGATGTTGCGATTGACGACGTAGGTCACTTCATCGCCTACCACGCGCTGACGAAGCTGATCGGCCGCCGCGAGTACGCCTGACCAGGCCTCGCCATCGAGCGCAAAGAGTCGAAGCAACTGCGATTCGCTGAAGCCTGCCCCACTCTCGGCCTGCGCGAGTACCTGCTCGGCCTCCATCACCTCTCGCTGCCGCAAGCGCACGTAGCGCGAGGGCGGCGGCAAGGCGCTGCCCGCATGCCAGTCGAGATCGTTGCGATAGCCCTCCGCGTCCATGCGCCGGCGCAGCGCCGATTGCAGACGAGGATCGACCCAGCGCTCAAGCTCGCGCGCAAAGGCCGGAACCAAAGGCAAGCGCTGTACCAGCCAGCGTCCCGCCGCCGCCGTCTCTCGCGCAAGTCGATCAAGCTCAGGCCATGGCGCCTCGGGATTGACGTGATCGGGTGTCACCGGCGACACGCCACCCCAATCATTGATTCCCGCCGCCACGAGCGCAGGGAGATGTCCGTCACTGAGATTGGGCGGCACCTGGATCGACATCGAAGGCCCAAAGATCAGGCGCGCCACCGCAATGGTCCACTGTAATTCTTTGAGATCCGGCTCCGGCGCATGCGCCATACGCGTCCCGGACTTCGCTCGGAAATTCTGGATGATGATTTCCTGTACATGACCGTGACGCAAATGCGATCGGCGGATGGCGAGCAGTGTTTCGATGCGCTCAAGTCGCGTCTCGCCGATGCCGATCAACAGTCCGGTGGTGAACGGCACCGCCAGCTCACCGGCCGCCTCCAGGGTCGCGAGACGCACTGCAGGCTGTTTGTCAGGCGAACGATGATGCGGCCCACCGCGGGCACTCAGCCGCTCGGCGGTGCTCTCCATCATGATCCCCATCGAGACCGATACCGGCCGCAAGCGCGCGAGCTCCTCGCGACTCATTACGCCAGGGTTCAAATGGGGCAGCAAGCCGGTCTCGGCATGCACCCGCTCGGCACAATGCGCAAGATAATCGAGCGTACTGGCAAAACCCATTTCTTTGAGCGCCTCGCGCGCGGCAGGATAGCGCCACTCCGGTTTATCACCGAGCGTGAACAGCGCCTCATCGCAACCCGCGCGTGCGCCAGCGCGCGCAATGTCGAGCACCTGATCGAGATCAAGGAAAGGACGATCCCCTTTGCGCGGTGGTGCGGCAAACGTGCAGTAGTGGCAGACATCGCGACACCAGTGCGTCAACGGAATGAACACCTTGCGCGAGTAGCTGACGCGTTGACCAAAGCCCTCCTGCGCGAGCGAACTCGCTCTCAACAGTAACGGCTCCAGCTCCTCTTCTTTGGCCAACAGCCGCGCGAGCTCCTCAGGGATGGGTTCGGCGCCCAGGTCCGCGGGCTCATCCACATCATGCGACAAACCCGCGACCTCGATACGAGCGGCTGCCAGACCCGCCGCCCGCGCTGCCTGCAAGTGCGCCTCGGCACTGTCGACACCGAACCTGAGCGGTATCGGGCTCGGCAAACGCAGCCACAAGCCATTGGTGCCGCGCCCATGCCGATCCGGTACCACTGCAACCGAAAAATTTTCCGCGGACTTGATGAGCACATCGATGTCGTAACTGCTGACCTGCGGGGCATCCGCCGGCACGATCAGCACGGCCGCGGCACCCTGCTGCCCGCGCGCAGCAGGCGGATTGAGCTGATCAAGTGCGAGCTCGAGCGCGGCGTTGAGCCCAATCGCAGGATCCACAATCCGCGCCACTCCGTGGGGCAACGGTAAATGCTCATCGGGCGTCACTACGACGATGCGTTCAATTCTTTGGGCGCCCTGCAAGGCCGCCAGCACCCGCTCCAGCATCGATCGAACCAAAGCGGCCCGCCGCGGCAAGGACAAGACCCCCGCAAGTCGCGTCTTGCCATCATGCAGTGCCCTGACCGGCACGATGGCGGTTACCCGTGGCGACGTCATAAACCCCCCTCGCATCGCACAGCCGCATCCTCGCGCAATTCGTCGGCGAATGCCAATACCTGCTGGGCCAGGCGCTCACGATCCGCCAAACTCTGCATCAAGGTAGGGACAAACTTGACGCGCACCGATGGCCAGGCGGTCGCAGCCGATGCCGCCCACTCGTCGGCATCACCCACGTCGACCACAAGGCCATCAATGAAATCGGCATAATGGGCGGCGATCGCCGCCTGCCCGACCGGCAGTCCAAGTTCCGCCATGAGCTTGGCGGTCGGGCCCTTGACCGCTCGCCCGGCAATGAGCGGTGATACCGCGACGATCGGCACGCCTGCGGCACGCAGCTGCGCGCGTAAACCCGGCACCGCGAGCACCGGGTCGATACTCAACCAAGGATTGGATGGGCACACGACGATCGCCCGAAGCTCGCCCGAGGCGAGCAGCGGCGCAAGACCCGCAGGCGCCGCAGCCGACTCTACCCCGGCGTACTCGAGCGCCGTGACCGCCGGCCCACAGCGCTCGCGTACAAAATAATCCTGAAAGCCCAGCCAGCCCTGAGCGGTGCGCACCCGGGTGGCCACCGGCGCATCGCACATGGGCCACAACCGCGCCCGAACACCCAGGGCACACGCGAGTGCGGCTGTCACCTCAGTCAAAGATTCGCCTTGCTGCAGCCGCCGAGTCCGCTCGAGATGCAGTGCCAGGTCACGATCACCCAGACGAAACCAGCTCTCAAAACCCAGCCGAGTCAGTTCCGCGAGCACCCCGAACGACTCCTCCGCACGGCCCCAGCCTTGTTCAGAGTGCGACACCCCTGCCAGCGTGTAGAGCGTGGTGTCGATGTCCGGGCAGATACGCAGACCCAAGTGCCAAAAATCATCACCCGTATTGACGAGCACGGTGAGCCGCTCGCCTCCCAGCACGCGCTCAAGTCCAAGTGAGAGCTTGGCGCCACCCACACCACCCGAGAGGGCGAGAACCGAAGCTGCGGTGGTTGCTGTCGATGGGATCGCGCGAGCAGGGATCACGCGAACAAGTCCTGCTCAGCGGGACGGATCAAAGATTGCACGCTCATCGCGCTATCGGCTTGCGCATCGACTGGGCGAGCGGTGAGCTCCGCTGGCAAGCCGCGCATCAGCACGACAGGCTGCCCCTCGCTCGATTCCCCCATCAAAAGTCCGGCGGCAGCGGCAATGGCATCAGCGACAGCCACTTGCGTCGTCTGCATGACCCGCCCATGGCGATCGGTGTCGCCGCGTTGATCCCGCAGGGCGACGATACCCGCCACCCCCAGTGCCACGTTGACGACCCCTTGACGCCACGGGCGACCAAAACTGTCGCTGATGATGACTGCCGGCTGATCGGGAGCCATCGCCGCGCGCAAGCGCATCGCCGAGGCATCGCAATCGATGGGCAACAGCAACACCTGATCGTCTTCGCTGCCCGGTACCGATCCCGACTGAAGCGGAGCAAGATTAGAGCGATCGATACCGGCGTTCGCCATCACGAACCCTTGGCGATGGCGCGTGATCAAGATATCCGGAACGGCGCGCACCACCGCGCTCGACTCTTGTAACACCAACTCGACGAAACGCGGGTCCTTGCGTACGCGCGATGCAAGCTCAAGCGCCTGCGAGGACGGCACCACCGTGGCCAGCGAGCGCAAGCGACCCTCATTCTTGGAAATGATTTTTTGGGCGACCACCAAAACATCGCCCGCCTGCAGCACAAGCCCGCTACGATCGAGCGCCCGACGGATCTCGGCGGCGAGGTCCGACTCGGGCGTGATCTCCCCGATGCCAGGCAACGCATACCCCTGCACGATACCCCCCGCTAAATTCTTTGGTCTGTCTTTGGCCTATCTTTGGTCTCTGCCTTGCCCGATACAGCAGAGCACCCGGGCCGCGCTCAGTCCGCTTTGGGCGGTTTGAGGTCCCCCGTGATGCGAATCCCGGCGCCATCCACGCTGTAGGTGCGATTCAAGAAAATCAACACCGAGGTCAGCGCCTCCGCCGCTGCAGAATTGCACAGTGCCCCGCCGTGCAGACCGCGCAAACCGCAGTCCTCGACCAGCCCGATCACTTGCTCACGCGCGGCGCGCTGATCACCAAAGACGAGCACATCACACTCGATGGCCTGATCCGTCGCGAGCTTATGCGCTGCCACGTTGTGAAAGGCGGAGATCACCGTGACCCCCTCACCGAGCAAAGCTTGCGCGCGCAGCGCTGCACAGCCCTCGGCCGGCAATTGCACCCGCATGACCTTGGGTGGCACGAGTGGCACCGTGGTGTCGATCAGGATCTTGCCCGCAGCCGCGCCAGCAATCTCGCGCAAGGTCGCCTCTTGCGACGCAAAGGGCACGGCCAGCAGGATGATCCCTGCTTCCTGCGCTGCCGCCAGATTGCCGGCACCCCGCAGATTCACCGTGTGCCCTTGTGCCTTGAGCGCTTCGCTCATGGCCTCGGCGGCCGCGACGGCCTTGGCCGCCTCGCGTGAGCCCATGACGACTGAGCGACCGGCCTTGGCAAGGCGCCGTGCGATCGCCGAGCCGAGCGCCCCTGTGCCGCCGATGATGGCGATGGTTGTGGAATGGTCCGTCATTCACTCCCCCAGAATTGGATGGTTTGCAGAAAATCCGATGTTATCACCAGCGTGATGCACCTCAGCCAACGGGATGCACCACTGCCAAAAAAAGATCCGCCACGTTGGTGCCCGTATCCCCAGTATGAATATGCGCGCCAATGGCCTGCAGCGCCCGGTAACTGTCGTACTCGCGCAAAGCCCGCTCGGGATCGACGCCCGCGCGCTGCATGGCCAACCAACTGTCCCCGTCGATCACTGCACCGGCGACGGGGGTCGGCCCATCAGTGCCGTCGGTGCCGGCTGCGAGCACGGCGACCCCCTGCATCCCTTGCAAGGCACGCGCGCAAGCCAAGGCGAAATGTTGCGCCCGACCGCCCCGCCCAGCGCCAACGCCTGTGATACGCAGTGTCGGCTCGCCGGCAGCGATGAGCAACGAGCCTGCGGTGGGGCCCTGCGCCGCGCACTGTCGAATGGCCTCGCAAAATTGCGTGACGTGTAGCATTACATCATCGTAGAAGACCCGCCCGAGATTCACCGGTGCAAGATCCGCCTCGCGCGCAGCGACCTGCGCCGCCTCAATGGCGTCGTTCAGAGTCGCGATCACCACATAGGGCGATGGCGGCAGCGACGCCTGCTCGCTCACCGGCGACACGGGATCCGCCCACAGCACGGGCGCCAGCACCGCCTGCCACTGCTGCCAAAGATTGAATTCTTTGAGAATCAACTCCACTGCCAAAGGATCCCTGGGAACATCCCAGGTCGGAGCAGAGCCGATAACGGCAGGATCGTCCCCGGGCACATCGGCAATAGCGAGCGTCAGAGGCAGAGCCGGGGCGAGCGCGCGGGCGAGCCCACCCCCTTTGAGCATCGACAGATGTCGTCGCAGCAGATTGAGCGCCGAAATCGGCGCACCCTGCGCCATGAGTGCCTGCACACAAGCACTCTTCTCGGCCAGAGTGATGCCGGGCACCGGCTGCACGGCAAGCGCGGAGGCGCCGCCGGAGAGCAAAATGAGATAACGGTCCTCGCGGCGTGAGTGCGCCACAAAGCGCAGCAATGTCTCGCCTGCGCGCACGCTGCGCGCATCGGCCAAGGGATGACCCCCTTCGATTTGCTGCCACCCGACCCCGGGCCAGCTCGCCGCCAAGGCGTTTTCTTTGGCAATTATGAGACCCTGACAGTTGGCCATATCCAGTTGGCTGTGGCCCGGCTCCGCCCCGTTTTTGGCCAGTGCCGTGATTGCTCCTTTGGCCATGGACACTGACGCCTTACCGATGGCAATGATGCGCAGTCGCCCACCGGGCGCAGGTCCCGGTAGCTGCGCGCAGGCGCTGCCGCGCTCAAACACCAGCTTTGGCTCGGCGGCGCGGCCAAGCTGACGCTCAGCGGCGCGCTCATGCGATCGTCCGTGCTCCCAGCGCAAGCCTTGCTGCAGAATTCGTTCGCCGCGCACCGCCTCGATGGCCGCACCAAAGATATGCTCCATCCGGGCTCGATCTGTCACGACATGGACTCGTTCCGTCACGACCAGCGCCTGGTGACCATCTAGCTGACCTGGCAGCGCAACCAGAGCTGATCCCAGGCTTCAGCCGACCACGAGGAGCCTGGCCGGCACTGCAACTCGATGCGGTTATCACGCCGCCAAGCCGTCTCGCTCATCGAAAGCGTGCCCTCCGCCCACTGCAGCAGGATCCATTCGTCTTCGGCGATGCGTACCACCGCCTTGAAACGCTCCAGCTCGCCGGCCGCCGCACCGAGTGGCGCTGCTCCCGCGGCAAAGAGCGCAGCAAGACGGCTGCGCGAGAAAGCGACCGCCCGCGGAAACACCCAGCGAGCACCCACTCGACCGAGACGCACGATCGAAAGTCGCTCACCTTGCTGAAGCTGCACGAGTTCATCCGGCGAATCATCATGACGGTCGTGATGATGCGAAACCTGCTGCACTCGCCCGGGTAAACGCACTAGCGTCGCCATCGACTCAAAAAAATCGGTCGGTAACACGCCATCCTGAATCGCGCCAGACCAACGCTTGGGTGGATAAAGTCGCTCAACCCCCTCAAAAAATTGACGATGCGCCAAAGGCTCAATGATGTCTGCCTTCGTGAGTACGAGCGCATCGGCGATCTGCACGGCTGCTGCAGCCACGGATGATGCCCCGGGGGCGAGCGCCGATAACTGCGAGGCATCCAGTAGCCCAAGCACCCATTCAAGGCGCAGCTCGCCACTGGCCTCATGGCCGAGCAATTCTTCGACGATACCGACCGGATGCCCGATCCCGGAGGGCTCGACCACGATCCGGGCAGGACGACGTTCGTGAATCAATTCAAGCAAATTACGGCGGAAGTCCGCTTCGCCCGCACAACAAAGACAGCCGCCCGGCACCAGCCGCACATCGAACGCGCCGCGCGCGGCGGCAGCCACGGTCAAGGCATCGATCCCCGCATCAGTGAATTCATTGAGTAAGACGACCCAGTCTTCCTCAGCGGGCTTACTCGCTAGGAGCTGCGCGATGACCGTGGTCTTGCCCACCCCCAGTGGGCCGGTCACGACCCACACCGGAATCGGTGTGCGCGCCATCGTCGTCACGGACGCACGGGGCGCCCATCCTGGGTCACGAGGGCAGCATAGAGTTCCGGCCGACGATCGCGAAACACGAACCAGCCGCGACGTTGCGCCTCGAGCGCCGCGAGATCAAAACCTGCGGTGAGACACGCCTCACCCACCTCTGCCGCTTCGGCGATCAGCTCACCCTGCGGTCCGGCAATGAAAGACGAGCCATAAAAACGAATGAACAGTCCGTCAGGATCCTGCAGCGAGTGCTCGATACCCACGCGATTAGCCGCGAGCAAGGGCATGAGGTTCGCAGCCGCATGACCCTGCTGCGTGCGCTGCCAGTGCCGACGCGAATCGAGCGGCGGTGCCGGCGGCGGCTCGCTGCCGATGGCGGTCGGATAGCAAAGAATTTCCGCCCCCATCAAGGCCATGCAGCGTGCGCTCTCTGGAAACCATTGATCCCAACAAATACCGACACCCAGCCGGGCGTACCGCGTTTGCCAGACTTTGAACCCCGTATCACCCGGGTTGAAATAATGCTTTTCCTGATAGCCAGGGCCATTCGGGATATGCGACTTGCGATAGCAGCCGAGAATACTGCCGTCGGCATCAATGATGGCCACTGAATTGTAAAAGGCCTGGTTGGCAGACTCAAAGAAACTGACCGGCAACACCACCGAGAGCTCCCGCGCAAGCTGCTGCATGTGGCGTACGGCGGGGTTTTGTTCGAGCGTCGTGGCGAGCGCAAAGTGCCTTGCATCCTGCTCGATACAAAAATAAGGCGTCTCGAACAGCTCCTGCAACAGGATGATCTGCGCGCCCTCCATCGCCGCCCGACGTACCAACGATTCGGCACGCGCAATGTTCTCGGCACGATCCCAGCTGCAAGCGAATTGCGTCACGGCCACGGTGACTTCACGCGCGGTCGCGCTCATGTGCTCCGGCAACATCTCAGCGCCCCTCCGTCAATAAGGCCGTGATGCGCGTCGCGGTCTCGAGCGCTCGCCGGCCATCTTCCCCTGTCACCCAAGGCCTGCGCCCTGCGAGGATACAGTCCAGGAAATGCTCGATCTCCGCCTTCAGCGCATCGCTCTGCTCAAAATTCTGCTCTTCAATATTAACCGGCAAGCCTGCGGCGGAGGGCCTGCCATCACGCTTGTCGATGCGGGTCAGAATTCTTTGCTGTAGATCGATGGATACGTAACTGTCGTCGCGGAACGCGCGAAGTTTGCGTTCGCTCTTGAGGCTGACTCGACTCGCCGTCACATTGGCCACACAACCGCCGACAAAACGGATTCGGGCATTGGCAATGTCCACCGCGCCCGAGAATACCGGCGTACCGACCGCATCGATGGATTCGATGGGCTCACCGACCACGCTCTGCACGATGTCGATATCGTGGATCATGAGATCGAGCACCACGTTGACATCCGTGCCGCGCTCCTTGAAGGGGGCTAGGCGTTGGCAATCAATGAAACGCGCACCCCGCAGATAAGACTCGGCCGCGAGGATCGCCGGATTGAAGCGCTCCAGATGACCCACCTGCAACACCCGCTGGTGCTGCGCAGCGAGTTCGATCAGCGCCTCGGCTTCTGCCACGGTTTCGGTGATTGGCTTCTCGACGAGCACGTGCACACCGGCTTGCAGGCAATCGCGCGCGATCGAAAAATGATGCGGTGTGGTGGTGACGATGCTGACCGCATCCACCTCGCCCAAAATCTCGCGATGATCAGCCACCGCCCGAACCCCGAGCTGCGCCGCGAGGGCATCGCGCGCTTCGGCCCGTGGATCCACCACGGCCAAGAGGCTCGACTGGGGGAGGCTTGCGTATTTCTCGGCGTGAAAACGCCCGAGGTACCCTGCGCCGATCACGGCTGTGCGTAACGGAGTCATGGCTTATTATGCGCCCAATGAGCGCTCGCAAGACTGCATCCCGATCCGGCAGCGAAAAGTCTGGCCGCAAAGCCAAAGGCGCCCGCGGCGGCCTCTCCCTGCGCGGCGATCTAGTGTGGGCCGTGGCTGCCATCGCCACCGGCGTGCTGATCGTGCCACCGCTCGTGTGGTTCACGGGCCTCTTGGTGATTGGCCCTTATGCCAACGGCGGTCTCTGGGCCCTGCTCATGGACATGAACGCCGCGCTACAACAAGGCTCGCTTGCCGCTTGGATCACGCTGCTGGCGCCGCTCGCGCTGGTCTTGATCTGGCGTCTCAGCCTGCGCTGGCTACGGTGACGCTGAGGCCAAACTGCGCAAGCGCGCCGCGCGAAACTCACTACCCTCGTACCACTGCGGAAAGACGTCGCTCGCCGCAAGCGCGGCACCGACCTCCTGCAACAGCGCGAGGTCCTCGAGCCCGCCACGCAGATCCGTGCCCGGCCGATATTCATCCGAGGGCTTGTGATAATCATTGAGGGTGTAGGCCGCTTGCCGTTCCCGACCAAACGCCTCGCCCCGCTCGCGATCATCAAAACCGAGCTTGATGTAGAGCGCAGGCACACCCACCTTGGCAAAGTTGAAATGATCCGAGCGGAAGAAGAAGCCGTTCTCGGGCGTCGGCTCCGGCTTGACGACCCGATCCTGTTTGGCCGCTGCCTTGGCCAAGTACTCCTCAAGCTGCGACGAGCCTGAACCGACCACCGTGACATCGCGGGTCGGCCCACCCCAACTGATGGCATCCATATTGAGCGCCGCGACGGTCTTCTCGAGCGGCACCAACGGATTCGCGGCATAGTAAGCAGAGCCCAACAGCCCACTCTCCTCCAACGTCACGGCCAAAAACATCACCGAGCGTTTGGGCGCCGGAGTCTGTGCGACAAAGGCTCGAGCGAGCGTCAACAGCCCCGAGGTGCCAGTCGCATTATCGAGCGCACCATTGAAAATATTGTCACCACCGCGCGCGAGCGAACGACCAAGGTGATCCCAGTGCGCCATATAGACAATGAATTCATCGGCGCGCTCGGTGCCCGGCAAGACGGCCGCAACGTTGGCAGAATTACCGCGGCGAATGAGATTGCGCAACGAGCCCGTCGCCCGCTCACGCAACTCGATGGGCTTGAAGCCCCGGGCACTCGCCGCCTCACGCATCGCCTCATACGTGCTGCCGTTGGCCTGAAACAGCGACTCGGCCGCCGCGCGCGTCAACCACCCCTCCAGCGCCACCCGCCCCGCATTGCCATCTTCGGCCACCATGTCGAGCTGCGGCCCCATCCAGCTGTTCTGCACGGTATCCCAAGGATAAGCCGCCGGCTTGTCATCGTGAATGATGAGCGCCGCGGCAGCCCCTTGTCGTGCCGCCTCCTCGAATTTATAGGTCCAGCGACCGTAGTAGGTCATGGAATTGCCGCGAAACAGTTCCGGGTCCTGCGTCGCAAAGCCCGGATCATTGATGAGCATGACCACCGTCTTGCCACGCACATCCAAGCCTTCGTAATCATTCCAGCCAAACTCGGGCGCGACGATGCCATAGCCGACAAACACCATCGGACTCTCCGTAACCGAGACCTCGTTCTCGAGTCGCTTGGTCCAGAGCACCATGTCTTCCCCATAACCGAGCACGGTCTGGCCGATCTTGAGTGAGGTGTCGTTACCCGCCGTGATCTCGACGAAAGGCACCGGTTGCAAGTAGGAGTCGCCGTTGCCTGGCTTCAACCCGAGTGCAGTGAATTCTTTGACAAGATATTCGAGTGTCTTGCGCTCACCCGCGGTACCCGGCTTGCGGCCCTCGAATTCATCGCTCGAGAGCGTGACGATATGCTGCTCGTACACCGCAGGATCGAGCGCCGGCAGCTCAAGCTCCGCGCGACCACATCCCGCCAGAGCGAGTGCACCGAGCACGGCCAAACCACCCAGAGCCCCTCGCGTCTTCGTCGTCGTCATATCGTCCCCTCCCCGAAACCGAGCTCGATTCACTCCGGCCAGATCTGCCACCCGAGCACCAATAGAAACACCAGCAAAACCCCTTGGCTCAACCGCCGCCAGCCGCGCTCTCTCAGCTCGCCGTAAAAGGCCAACGCCGCCAGGACGGCAAGCACCGCCGTGACCACCAGCGTTTCGATCAGGGGTGGAAACTCCTCGGCAATCCGCGGCGCAAACTCCGGCAGAAACAGGAAAACGATCAGGGTCAGAACCAGCGCCACCGTGATCGATACGGCCGATCCGAGCACAATTCCGAGCAACATGGCGAGCGGTCCCATGAATTTTTTCCCATCCTGGGTGTCTGCGTACTTGAAGGGCCGAGCCCTGCAGCCTAGTCTCACGAGTAAGTGTACAGGAAGCTTGAAACCGCATGACCCCGTCCCGCCGTCCCAATGCCTTTGTGCTCGCCGTCTGCGCCGGCCTTGTTGGCCTGCTCACGCTCGGCAGCTCGTCCTTTCTCACGGCGAACACGTCGCTGTTACCCGCGGGTGCGCTCGCACCCACCGCGCGCGACCGTATGATCGCCCGGCAGGTGGGCGCGCTGCTGGAGGATGCCCATTACAGCCAGCAACGCATCGACGACACCATGTCGAGCCGGGTGCTGGATAAATTCCTTGATTCTCTGGATGGCCAGCGCAGTTATTTTCTGGCGAGCGACATCGCCGAGTTCGAGACCTATCGGCTGCGCTTTGACGACATGATCCGCACCGGCGACATCGAGCCCGCCTACTGGATGTTTGCGCGCTACCAGCAACGCACCCGCGAACGGATCGAGCACGCGCTCGCCCTGCTCGATCAGGAACCGGACTTTGCCCTGAGCGAATATTTCGAGTTCGACCGCGAGGGAGCCGCCTGGCCGCTCAATCAGGCTGAGCTCGATGAACTCTGGCGCAAGCGCGTCAAGAACGATGCCATTTCTTTGTTGTTGGCGGGTAAGACCTGGAGCGAGGCGGCCGAGACGCTGCGCAGCCGCTATGAGCGCGTTCTCACCCGGGGCGAGCAGATCAAGCCCGAGGAAGTGTTTGAGATTTACCTGAATTCCTATGCGCGCAGCTTTGATCCGCACACGAGTTATTTCTCGCCGCGCAATTCCGAGGAATACAAGATCCAGATGAGCCTCAACTACGAGGGCATCGGTGCCTCGTTGCAGCTGATCGATGACTACGTGACCATCATGAATCTGATCGAGGGGGGTCCGGCTGCCGCAGCCGGTACCCTCGCCGTCAAAGATCGCATCACGGCCGTGGGTCAGGGCACGGAAGAGCCGCTGGTCGATGTCATCGGTTGGCGGATTGACGATGTGGTGCAACTGATCCGCGGCAAGGGCAACACTGTCGTGCGGCTGCAAGTACTGCCGGTGGGTGCGGTTCCGGGTAGCCCCGAGAAAGTGGTGCAACTGACGCGCGGCAAGGTCACGCTTGAGGCGCAGGCCGCTCGCAAAGAGGCACTCACCACCCTGCGCGATGGCCGTGAATACAAGGTCGGGGTCATCAGCGTGCCGGGTTTCTATTCCGATTACGATGCCCGCCGAGCCGGTGATCGCGACTACCGCAGCACCACCCGCGATGTGTTCAAGCTCTTGCGTGAATTACAGGAAGAAGGGATCGATGGTCTCGTGATGGATCTGCGCGGCAACGGCGGGGGCTTTCTGCCCGAGGCGCAATCATTGACGGGCTTGTTCGTCGATCGTGGACCGGTGGTACAAGTGCAGTTTGCCGATGGTGACCGAGAGGTGCTCGACGACATTCAAGATGGCGTCGCCTACGATGGGCCGCTCGTCGTCTTGATCGACCGCTTCAGCGCCTCGGCCTCCGAAATCTTTGCTGGTGCTATACAGGACTATCGCCGCGGCATCGTGGTCGGACAGCGCAGCTTCGGCAAAGGCACGGTACAAAACCTCGTGCCGCTCTCACGCTGGAGCGCGCGCCCGGTCAATGGCCAACTAACGGTGACCATCGGCAAGTTCTACCGGGTGACCGGCGAGAGCACCCAGCATCGTGGCGTCGAGCCCGATGTCACCTTAGCCTCGCCCATCCCGCTCAACGAAGTCGGCGAAAGCTCGCTCGATGATGCCTTGCCCTGGGATCGCATCGAGGGGGCGGAATTTCGCGCCGAATCCCTGCGCCTGCCGTCCATCAGCAAGCTGATCCTGCAGGAGAAAAACCGCCAGGACCGCGACCCCGATTATCGCTGGCTCGTCAAAGATATCGCCTCGATCGATGAACTGCGCGCTCGTCGTAGCCTGTCGCTCAATCTCGAAGAACGACGTTCGGAACGCGCGGCGCTTGAAGCCGCTCGGCTAGCGCGCGAAAACGAGCGTCGTCAGGCGACGGGTGCGAGCATGCTCAACACCATGGAAGAGCTGGATGAGAGCGAGCTACCTGATGTCGCGCTCGATCAAGCGGTCGAGGTGATGGTCGATGTGGTGGTGACACCGCCCGCGACGCGCGAGTCCGTCACCGCCAATCGGTGACCTCGTTCAAGGCAATAATCGAGCCATTTGTTCAACATGATGTTGCGCGCCCATCTTTGATCGAGTGCCGCCGTCGTCTGACGCCGCAGTTCGCTCAACCAAGGATGTTGATGGCGCGTGGCCCAGCCATGAGCCTCGGCGACGCGTGCATCGTGATACACCCTGATCAGCATGTCCGGCGCACTCGGTAGTGAATCACCAAATTCGTAAGTGAGCTCGAACTCCGTGGTGTAGGGAGCCTGCTCCATCACGCGCATCAGCAGGACGCAGTCACCCTCCACGACGGAGCGCCGCTCACCGGCCAAGGCGCGCAGATCACCGAGCAAGCTGTGCAATCTTTGATGATTGCTTTCATAGAGCGCCATGAGCGAGACGAAACTCCCCGGACGACCGCGCCAGCTCGCCGGCAACCTCGCCTCATCCAGCACCACATCGAGCCACTCTTGCATCATGCCTTGCTATACCCTCATCACGGTCGGATGCGCCTCTCGATTCCTGTCGCTTCAAGAATACGCGCCGAGATCTCCTCAATCGAGCACTCGGTGGTATCGAGCGCCGGGATGCCATGGCGTTGGAAAATGGCATCCGCCGCACGCGTCTCGAACTGTACCTGCTGCGCCGAGGCATAGCGACTGTTCGGACGTCGCTCCTGCCGGATTTGCTGCAGACGGCGCGGCGTAATGCGCAGACCGTACAGTTTTGATTTATACGGCTGCAAACTCGGCGGCAAGCGAGTCGATTCGAGATCGTCATCCGTCAGCGGATAATTGGCCGCAAAAATACCGTACTGCATTGCCATGTAAAGACAGGTTGGGGTTTTACCCGAGCGAGATACACCGACCAGAATCACGTCGGCCTTGGCGTAATCCCGATGTGAACCATCGTCGTTAGCGAGCGCAAAATTCGTCGCATCGATGCGCATGGCATAGCCGACCGCATCGGCGAGCCCATGCGCCTGCCCGGAGCGATGTGATGAGCGAGTGCCAAGCTCCTCTTCCATCGGGCCGACAAAGGCCTCGAAAAAATCGAGGAACAGTGCATTGCTCGCTTTCAGTACGTCACGCAACTCATCCTGCACCAAGGTGCCGAATATGATGGGGCGTAGACCGCTCTCGGCGGCGGCGGCGTCGATGCGTTTGGCAGCCTCGCTTGCCTTGTCAAGGGTGGACACAAATGGCAAAGTCACGGCCCGAAACTGCAGGCCGTCAAACTGGGTCAAAAGGCTGTGACCCATGGTTTCGGCCGTCACGCCCGTCTGGTCGGATACGAAAAAAACGGTTCGTGTGGTCAATGGCGAGCCCTCTGCACGAAAACGCCCGGTTCGGCCTGCCGAGTGTTCCACTGCAGGGCGCTGGCAGCAACCCTCCTCCCTCTTCTTTCAGCCCTGAGAAATATCGTGAACGAACTTGTGCTGCCCTTTGAACGCCTCACCATGTCCGATGTCGAGATCGTGGGGGGCAAGAACGCCTCGATTGGCGAGATGATCGGTTCACTGGCTCGCCTCGGCGTCAAAGTTCCGGGGGGCTTTGCCACCACGGCCCACGCCTATCGCGAGGTACTCACCCACCAGGGGCTCGATGCTCATATTCGCAAGCTGCTCGCTGAACTCGATGTGGAGGACGTCGTGCGCCTGGCCGAGGTCGGTGCCGAAATTCGGCGCCTCGTGCGCGAGGCTCCGCTCGGTGAGGCGCTGGAGCGCGCCATCCGCGAGGGCTACCGCGCCTTCGGTGACAACGTGGCCGTGGCAGTGCGCTCCTCAGCCACGGCCGAAGATTTGCCTGAAGCCTCGTTTGCAGGCCAGCAGGAAACCTACCTCAACGTCCAGGGCGAAGAGGCGGTGCTACAGGCTGTACGTGATGTCTTTGCCTCCCTGTTCAATGATCGCGCGATCGCTTATCGCGTGCATCAAGGATTTGATCATTCTTTGGTTGCCCTGTCGGCGGGCATCCAACAAATGGTGCGCTCGGATCTCGGTGCGAGCGGCGTCATGTTCACGCTCGATACCGATTCCGGCTTTCGCGATGTCGTCTTCATCACGGCCTCGTATGGTTTAGGCGAGACCGTGGTGCAGGGAGCCGTCAACCCGGACGAGTTTTATCTGTACAAACCTGCGCTGCGCTCGGGCAAGCCGAGCGTGTTGCGCCGAAACCTCGGCGCCAAGGCGATCAAAATGGTTTATGCCCCAAACGGCGCCCACGAGCGAGTACAAACGGTGCCCGTGCCAGAAGCCGATCGGCAGCGCTTTTCGCTGGAAGATTCGGACCTGACCGAACTTGCGCGACAGGCACTCGTCATCGAAGAGCATTATGGTCGACCGATGGATATCGAGTGGGGTAAGGATGGCGCCACCGGCGAGCTCTATATCCTGCAGGCCCGTCCCGAGACCGTGCAAAGCCGAAGTGGTCGCATCATCCAGCGTTACACCCTGCAGCAAAGATCAAACATATTGAGCAGCGGACGCAGCATCGGCCAAAAAATTGGTGCGGGTCCCGCCCGAGTGATTGCCGATGTCTCGCAAATGGCGCGGGTGCAACCGGGCGATGTGCTCGTCGCCGACATGACGGACCCCGATTGGGAGCCGGTCATGAAACGCGCTTCGGCCATCGTCACCAATCGCGGCGGGCGCACCTGCCATGCGGCCATCATCGCGCGCGAACTCGGTATTCCGGCGGTGGTCGGCTGCGGCAATGCCACCGATGTCATTCGCGAGGGCCAGGAAGTCACCGTCTCCTGCGCCGAGGGCGATACCGGTTTTGTCTACGCCGGTGCGCTCGATTTCGAGCGACGCCAAATCGAGCTCGATACGCTGCCCGTGCCACCCGTCAAAATCATGATGAATGTCGGCAACCCGGACCGCGCCTTTGATTTTGCGAGTATTCCCAACCGCGGTGTCGGCCTCGCGCGCCTCGAGTTCATCATCAATCGCATGATTGGCGTGCACCCACGTGCCTTGCTCGACTTCGATCGGCTCGATGCGCCGCTGAAGGAAGAGATCGCGATCCAGATGGCGGGCTATCCGGGACCGGTCGAATTTTTTGTGGATAAACTTGCCGAGGGTGTGGCGCAGATCGCCGCCGCCTTCGCTCCGGAACCCGTGATCGTGCGGCTGTCGGATTTCAAATCCAATGAATACGCCAATCTCATTGGCGGGCGCGCGTATGAGCCCGAGGAAGAAAACCCGATGCTTGGCTTTCGGGGTGCCTCACGCTATATCGATGAAAGCTTCCGCCCCTGCTTTGAGCTTGAGTGTCGCGCGCTGCGTCGCGTGCGCGACGACATGGGTCTCACCAACGTCTGGGTGATGGTGCCTTTTGTTCGCACCGTCAAAGAAGCCCAAGCAGTGACGGAGCTACTGGCCGCCAACGGCTTAGCTCGCGGCCAAAACGGCCTCAAGGTCATCATGATGTGCGAGCTGCCCTCGAACGCCGTGCTCGCTGATCAATTCCTGCAATTCTTTGATGGCATGTCGATCGGCTCCAACGACATGACGCAGCTCACCCTCGGTGTAGATCGCGATTCGGGAATCGTCGCCCCACTCTTTGATGAACGTAACGAGGCCGTCAAGGCCATGCTGTCGATGGCCATTCAGGCCTGTCTCAAGGCAGGAAAGTACGTCGGTATCTGCGGCCAAGGCCCCTCGGACCATCCGGATCTCGCCGAGTGGCTGGTGGAACAAGGCATCGAAAGCATGTCGCTCAACCCCGACACGGTCATTGAGACCTGGTTGATGCTGGCCAAGAACGCAGCGACGCGAGCGTCAGCGGACGGCGCCTCCGCGGGCTAAGAACGGACAGACGGATAGGTCGACATTTCCGCCCGAGACGATGACGCCGATGCGATCGCCCGGGCGGCCGATCTGGCCATCGAGTAGCGCCGCCAGCACCACGGCCGATGACGGCTCGATCAATAATTTGAGATCTTCGAGGGCCACCCGCATCGCCTGCACAATCGCGGTCTCGGACACCGTGACGACGTCATCCACCCATTTTTGAAAAAGCGCAAACGGACGTACGCCGATCGACCCTCTCAATCCATCGGCCATGGTCGCGGGCGAGCCTTGCAGCCCCACCCGTATCCCACCATGGAAAGATCGCGCTGCATCGTCCGCCATCTCGGGCTCTACGCCGATGACGCGGCAGCGTGGCGCCATCTGTTTGGCTGCAATGGCGGTGCCTGACAGCAGGCCACCGCCGCCGACCGGAGCTGCGAGCACATCGAGATCAGACCGCTCGGATAGGAGCTCAAGCGCCGCCGTGCCTTGTCCCGCGATCACCTGCACATCATCAAACGGATGCACGACCCGTGCCTGGGTATCGGCGATCACCTTGGCGAGCGCCGCTTCACGCGCCGCGAGCCCGGGCGAACAAAAGATCAACTCCGCGCCCTCCGCGCGAATCGCTGCCACCTTGACCGGCGAAGCGTCCTCGGGGGTCACGACAATGCAACGCCAGCCGAGTTCGCGCGCAGCCCTCGCGAGCGCTGCGCCGTGATTGCCTGAGGAGTGCGTGGCAACCACGTGTTCATTGATACCGTCGGGGATACCGTCGGGCTGTCCTGCACGCCCCATCGTCTCCACGTGCTGCAGCAAGGCGTTGGTGGCGCCCCGATATTTAAAGGCACCTACCCGCTGCAGATTCTCGCACTTGAAAAATACCTGCCGATCGCAGCGCGCATCGAAGTGCTCCGCGCGCATGACGGGCGTGATCACGGACCTACCCTGCAGCCGACCAGCTGCAGCCACCACATCGTCAAACTCCGGCAGATCGATCGGCTCGTCGCCCGACCCTGTAAGCACAATCATTGAGCGGATCCACGAGCGCGTTCATCAAAGAAATGCTGGCGGTAATACTGAAGCTCGCGGACCGACTCACGAATATCGTCCAACGCCAGATGTGACCCTTGCTTAGCAAAGCCATCGACCAACGTCGGCATCCAACGTTTGGCGAGTTCTTTGACGGTGCTGACATCAAGGTTGCGGTAGTGAAAAAATCGCTCGAGCTCCGGCATCAAGCGCGCCATGAAGCGCCGATCCTGGCAGATGCTGTTGCCGCACATGGGTGAGGCACCCGCAACCACATGCTGCGCCAAAAAATCGAGCGTCGCCCGCTCGGCCTCCGCCAAGGTAACCGTGCTGGCCCGGACACGTTGCAGCAAACCGGAGCTGCCGTGCTGGCGTTGATTCCAATCATCCATGCGCGCCAGCGTCGCCTCATCCTGGTGGATCGCGAGCACCGGCCCCTCGGCGATGAGCTCAAGCTCGTTGGTCGTCACCAAGGTCGCAATCTCGATGATCGTATCGCTCTGCGGCAGCAGCCCCGTCATCTCGAGGTCGATCCAAATCAACGCATCAGGGCTGGGCATGGTGACCTCCTTGTGGGCCGAGTCTAGCAGAGGCTACAGTCACCGCCCTGCTGACATCACTTCTGAAGGGATCTGCTTGAAATTCGACGCACAGGTCATTGCTGCTTATGGCAGGCACCTTCTGGTGCGCGACGCGGAAGGTAGCCGCCACGAGGCACGCCCCTTCGGCCGCAAGCTACTCGCCGTCTGTGGCGATCGGGTGCGCTGCGAGCGTGATGCGCAGCATGAAGAAACCCATGTGGTCGAAATCCTGCCGCGCGACCATGTGCTGTTGCGCGCGAACCTGAAAGGTGGTGCCGAGCCCATCGTCGCCAACCTGACGCAACTTCTGACCTTGCTCGCGCCCGAGCCTCGCCCCGACCCCTTTATTATTGATCGGTACTTGTGCGCCGCGAGCTCAGCGGGTCTGCGTGCAATCGTGGTTTTGAACAAAGCCGATCAAATGAATGACGCCAGTCGGGTGTCGCTGTCGGCTCTATTATCGGTGTATCAAGCCGCAGGGTATGACACGCTCGTCTGCAGCGCGACCACCGGTGAAGGCCTCAAAGAATTAGCCGAAAAACTGACGGGCGAAATCAGCGTGCTCGTGGGTCAATCGGGGGTCGGCAAGTCGAGCGTGGTCGCTCAGCTGACCGCGCAAGAGAGTATCGCCGTCGGAGCGCTCGATCGTGATGCGGAAGGCCGGCATACCACCACCGCATCACAGCTCTACGATTTACCGGCTGGCGGCGCGCTGATCGATTCGCCTGGCGTGCGGGATTTTGCGCCCGCGATCGATGCACTCGAACCACGCAGCCTCGGCTTTCCCGAAATAGATCAGGCGTCGGTGCATTGCCGATTTATCGACTGTCAGCACCTCAAAGAACCGCATTGCGGCGTGCGTGCTGCGCTCGAAGAAGGCCGCATCGATGAGCGCCGCTATGAGAGCTATCGTCGGCTACGCCGACTGTTCGTGGATTTGACGGCCGCACGCGGTCCCACCGGGCGGAGCCGAAGCTAAACGATCTGCCTGCCGGCCAAGGCGTGGGCCAAGGTACCCGAATCAATGTATTCCAGCTCGCCGCCGATCGGCACACCGTGTGCAATGCGGGTCGCTCGCAATCCCCGCGCTCGCGCAATCTCCGAGAGGAAATGCGCCGTCGCCTCACCCTCAACCGTGGGATTGGTAGCAAGGATGATTTCTTTGACTTCGCCTTGCTCGAGCAGGGTCTCGAGCTCGCGCACCCCAAGCTGCTCGGGGCCCACGCCGTCGAGCGGTGACAAATGCCCCATCAAGACGAAATACCGGCCGCGATAGCCGCCCGATTGCTCGATTGCGACCACATCCGAAGGTGACTCCACCACACACAGCAGACTGGCATCACGGCTCGTGGAACTGCAGATGACGCAGAGTTCGGTCTCGGTGAACATGCGGCAGCGCTGACAGCGCCCCACCCGATGCAGGGCCTGCTGCATGCTCTCGGCCAGATGCCGTCCGCCGTCCCGCCCTTCCTGCAGCAAATGAAACGCCATCCGCTGCGCGCTCTTTGGGCCCACACCGGGTAACACGCGCAAGGCGTCGATCAGGCGCGCGAGCGCAGGCGTATGCTTCATGCGGCCAAAGATCTCAGAAAGGCATCTTGAAGCCGGGAGGCAGCTTGAGCCCAGCCATCATGCCGGACATGCGTTGCTGGCTCTCGCTTTCGACTCTGCGCACGGCATCATTGATCGCCGCAGCGAGCAGATCCTCAAGCATCTCGCGATCATCCCCCATCAACGCAGGCTCGATCTGCACTCGCTTGACCTCGTGCTTGCCGGTCATGGTCACTTTGACCATGCCACCACCGGATTCGCCCGTGACCTCCATGCGCGCAATCTCTTCCTGCGCTTTTTGCATGTTGCGTTGCAGCGCTTCCGCCTGTTTCATCATGTTGCCAAAATTCGCCATCGTGGTTTCCTTCAGTGCAGTTTCACCGAATCGGGTTTGAGTTGTGCGCCGAGCTTTTCTTTGAAGGCACGTACCGTGGGGTCTTCTTCCAGTGAACGGCGGGTCGCTGCCAAAGCAGCGGCGTGAGCTCGCTCCTCCATGCGTGCAGGGGTCTCGATCTCCTCCACTGCAAGATCAATCTCCACCCGAATCTCCCGACCCAGGTTCACCGAGAGCGCCTGTCCCAATTTTTCGATCAGCGCGGGGGTGCGCAACAAAGATTGCGCGGGATCCAATGCGAGACGGATCAACCCCGCCTCCTCCGCCACGCAGATGCAATGCGCGGCCAGCTGTCGTGCAGCACCGGAGAGCTCGAGCTGCGCGAGCTGCGCCGCCCAAGCCTGGCTCTCGGTACGGCGGCTCTCGGCGTGGCTTTCGGCGTGGCTCTCGGCGCGAGGCGCTGCAGCCGAGGCACGCCCGAGCGAAGCCGAGCTCGCCCCACGCGTGCGACCGCCTCCGCTCGTCGTGGCAGCACCGGCACTGCGCCCCCCCGCGGCCGCTCCGCCCGCGGCGTTACCGCCCGCCGCGGGTGCTCCGTCCGCGTCCGCCGGCCGAAACATGAGCAAGCGCAACAAGGTGATTTCAAAGTGGGCACGGGTGTCCGGCGCCCAGACCAAATCGCGTTTGCTCAGCAAGCAGGTCTGGTAATTGAGTTGCACATCTTCAGGTGAGAAAAGTCCCGCGAGCGCCGCAAGCTCCTCGGCCTCGTGCAGCTCATCGCCCTCGTAGTTCGGGATCGCTTGCTTGAGTGCGACCTTGGCCCACAACGACGAGAGTGCGTCGATCAACTGCCCATAATCCGGCGCCCATTGATCCAGCTCCGCTGCATAATCGAGCACGGCAGCGGCATCGCCACCCCCGATCAGTTCGGCCAAGCGCACGAGCTGCTTGCGATCCACGGTAGCCAGCATCTTGCGCGCTTCGCTCTCGGTGACCTGCCCACTG
>CAZHLL010000011.1:16354-46796 GCA_964533305.1 uncultured Acidibacter sp. | reverse complement strand
TATACGTTCTACGACAACTCAACCCGGGTTGCCGCAATTGAGGATTGAGCATCATGGCCAACGCGCACGCTGAACACGCAGATAAATATTACGTCCCGCACGAGAGCGTGTGGCCCATCTTCGGGTCGGTGGCGCTGTTCGTGATGATGATTGGCCTTTGCGGCTGGCTCAACGAGTGGTACGGACCGGTGGTGTTTGCCATCGGTATTTTCATGGTGCTCGCCTTGTTTGTCGGCTGGTTCGGCGTTGTCATCGGCGAACATCAGCACGGCTTGTACAACATGCAGGTCGACAAGTCCTTCCGCATGGGCATGCTGTGGTTCATCTTCTCGGAAGTGATGTTTTTTGCGGCGTTCTTTGGTGCCTTGTTTTATGCCCGTCAGCTATCGGTGCCGTGGGCGGGCGGTGAGGGCGTCAAAATATTCAACAACCTGCTGCTGTGGCCGGAATACACGGCCGCCTGGCCCACCAACGGACCCGAAGCACTCGGCCCACGCGAAGATGGCAGCTTCGAGACGATCCCAGCCTTTGGTCTGCCGGCCATCAACACCGCCATCCTGCTGCTGTCGGGTGTCACGATCACGATCGCGCACCATGCCCTGAAAGAAGGCAATCGTCGGGTGCTCAATATTTTCTTGGCGTTGACCTTCCTGCTCGGTTTCATCTTCCTCGGTCTGCAAGCCGAAGAATACATCTACGCTTACACCGAGCTCGGACTCACCTTGTCGACGGGCATCTACGGCTCCACCTTCTTCATGTTGACCGGCTTCCACGGACTGCACGTGACGTTGGGCGCCATCATGCTGTTGGTGATCTGGTTTCGAACCATGAAGGGTCACTTCACGCCACAACGCCATTTTGGCTTTGAGGCGGTGGCCTGGTATTGGCATTTCGTCGACGTGGTGTGGCTCGGATTGTTTGTGTTCGTTTACTGGGTTTAAAACCCAGTCACCGTCACACCACCCGCTTCAACGCCGAATGCCGTGGGGCTCGATCAGCCCCATGGCCCACGCGCCCATCAACAATAGAAAGAGGGCGATGGAAAGCCCGATGCGCATAGTGAGCGCACGGACCATCTTTTTTGAATCACCCTTGTCGGTGATGAGATGAAACAAGGCCGAGCCCAAGGACACGACGATGCCGAGCATGGCCACCGCCACCAACATTCGAAACACTTCCACGGCCGACCTCGGCTGAACCACGAGAAGGCGGTATTATAGGCACGTGCCTGTACGAATCGTGGTCGGCCATCGCGTGTTTGCGCCGTCATGGCTGATGACGGCACTGACGCTGTGTTTGCTTATCCTGTTTCTCTCACTCGGTCGTTGGCAGTGGGAGCGGGCGGAATACAAGCAATCTCTGCTGCAAAATTTTGCAGCAGGGCAGGCGACGACGGAATTTTTGGGAGCCCGATCCACGCAGGATTTTCCGCGTTATGCGCGGGTGACTCTAAACGGGGAATGGGATCTCGAGCGGCAGTTTCTGCTCGATAACCGCACTCGCGATGGCCGAGCCGGCTTTGAAGTGTTGACGCCTTTTCGGCTTGAGGATGGCCGCTGGGTGCTCATCAACCGAGGCTGGCTGCTATTCGAGGGCTTCCGGGATCGCTTACCCGATCTCGACGCCGGCTTCCCAACAACGGATCTTGGCAGACCGGTGAGTATCGCGGGTCTGGTCGATGATTTGCCGCAGGCGGGTCTGGCCAGCGGTCGGTTGGCTCCGTCCGCGGCGGGCGACTGGCCGAAACTGACCTCGTTCCCGCAGACTGGGGAGCTCGCTGCAGCGATGGGCTTGCGCGACACCGAGACGCTGGAGCCGGGCCAGTTGCTGCTCGATGCGGACAGTGGTTTTGGGTATCGGCGCGACTGGGCAGCCTTCGCGACAGGCAAAGGACCTGAACAAAACTGGTCCTATGCGATCCAATGGTGGAGTTTCGCCGTTGTGTTGCTGATTTTGTATGTGGGTTTGAACTTGCGCCGACGTGTTTGAGCATGCTGGAGAACCATGGTGACTAGTGATCCTGTAGAGACCACGCCCAAGCCGGGACAAGGCCGAGGCGCGTTGATCGGTCTTGCGGCATTGTTCTTCGTGCCACTGATCGGGGCGTTCTGGCTGTATTACATCGGCGGCTGGCGACCCGCTGGCAGTACCAATTACGGCGAACTCATCAACCCAGTGGTGACGCTTGATTCACCTGCCCTTGTCACGCTTGAAGGCGCCCCAGCCAAGCTGGAGCTCAAAGAAAAGTGGACTTTCGTGTATATCGCCGACGGCGTGTGTGACGCCGATTGCCGGGATGCGCTTTGGGCCATGCGCCAGACCCGCCTACTGTTGGCAGATGACATGGACCGCGTCCGCCGTGTGCTCATCGCCCGTGACGAATGCTGCGACACGGATTTTTTGAACCGTGAACACGCCGGGCTCGAGGTACTGCAAGCGGTTGACGCGGCAGGCCTAGGTTGGCTCGACCGCTTTCCACGCAAAGAGGGTGTTCACTACATTTATATCGTTGATCCCCTTGGCAATCTCATGATGCGCTTCGATGCCAAAGAAAACCCCAAGGGTCTGCTGTCCGACATCGAAAAACTGTTGAAACTCTCCCACATAGGCTGACGAGACCATGTCCTCGCCCCACGCTTCCACTCGTATCCCCTCCGGTGCCGTCGCCATTCGGCGCCTCGCCCTGTTTGGCATGCTGCTGTGCCTCATCGTCATCGTGCTCGGCGCCTGGGTGCGCCTGACTGACGCAGGTCTCGGTTGCCCCGATTGGCCAGGCTGTTATGGCCATCTGACACCCGCAGGTGCCGAGCGTGTCGAGGGCAAGATCGATTCTTTTGATCCCGGATGGGAATACGACTCGGGCAAGGCTTGGCGTGAAATGATTCATCGCTACGCTGCGACCCTGCTCGGTTTCGTCATCGTGCTGATTGCGGCTATTGCCATCGCCTATCGCCGCGAGCGCCCCGTCAGCGTGCCATTTGCCTTGACTCTACTCACCATCGTCGTGCTGCAGGGTACCCTCGGCGCCTTTACGGTGTGGTGGCTGGTCAAGCCTTTGGTGGTCGTACTGCACTTGGCGGGTGGACTCACCACACTCAGCTTGTTGACCTGGATGTGGCTGAGCCTGCGCCGGACCACACAACAAGTTCTACCGGGCGCCACCCGTCAGGATGCGCGTCTTGCCAATGCCCGACGAGCAGGGGTAGCGGCCATCGTCATCGTGTCTGCGCAAATCATGTTGGGCGGCTGGACCAGCACGAATTACGCCGCTGTTGCCTGCCCGGATCTGCCGCAATGTCAGGGCCAGTGGTGGCCCAAAGATATGCAGTTCGATGAGGCCTTTGTGCTGTGGCGGGGGCTCGACATCAATTACACCGGCGGAGTGCTCGAGCACCCTGCACGAGTAGCGATTCATTTCACGCATCGGCTCGGAGCCATCATCGCCACACTCGCGGTCTTGTTGGCGGCCTGGCTTGCGTGGCGACAGACGAACGACAGACTGGTACGCCGCGGTGCGCTATGGATCAGTGCGGCGCTCGGTCTGCAATTACTGATTGCCGTGCTCATGATCCTGCAAGCCTTCCCGCTGTGGCTCGCCACAGGACATAACGCGGGCGCTGCGGTGTTACTGCTGTCCCTGCTGGTATTCAACAAGCGCTTGCGCGAGACCTAAGCGACGTGACCCAACCTGCTGCAGCGCTCATCGCGCGTCCCACCTGGCGACTTTACCTTGAGCTCACCAAGCCCAAGGTTGTCGCACTGATCGTCTTCACAGCCGTTGTTGGCACGTTACTGTCGACGCCGGGTATGCCCCCCTTGGATGCGCTGGTGTTCGGCAATCTCGGTATCGCACTGGCATCCGCCTGTGCCGCCACAATCAACCATGTGCTCGATCAAAAAATTGATGAGCAGATGTCCCGCACCCGTAGTCGTCCGCTGCCCACGGGTGGCCTGAATGCCGTGCAGGCGCTGACGTTTGCAGCAGTGCTCGGTGTGCTGTCGATGCTTATTCTTTGGTGGCTGGTCAACCCGCTGACCGCTGTGCTCACCTTTGCCTCGCTGATCGGCTATGCAGTGATCTATACCGTGTTTCTCAAGCGTGCCACCTCGCAGAATATCGTCATCGGGGGCGCTGCCGGGGCCGCACCACCGGTATTGGGCTGGGCAGCGGTGACGAACTCGATCGATCCGAACGCGCTGATCCTGTTCCTGATCATCTTCATCTGGACGCCGCCGCATTTTTGGGCCCTCGCTATTGCACGCCGCGATGAATATGCCCGCGCGGGTATCCCGATGCTGCCGGTGACCCATGGCATCGCTTACACGCGTTTGCAGATTTTGCTCTACACGGTACTGCTGGTGCTCATCACGCTCATGCCATTTTTAACGGGGATGAGCGGACTGATTTATCTCATCGCCGTGCTGCTGCTCAATGCTCGCTTCATGTATTACGCACTGGCACTGAAACTCAGCGAGCGCAGCGAATTGCCGATGCAAGTGTTCCGCTACTCGGTGTCTTACCTGATGTGGCTGTTTGTCGCCTTGCTGGTAGATCACTATCTGCCCACCACCCAGCCATGGGCGGTAGGTGGAATCTGAATTCGATCAGCCCATCACCGCGCGATCAGACACGAAGGGATTGCTCTGCCGCTCGACACCGAAGCTCGACATCGGGCCGTGCCCTGGCAGAAAGCGTACGTCATCCCCGAGAGGAAAGAGCCGCTCGCGAATCGAGCGAATGAGATCGGCGTGATTGCCACGCGGAAAATCCGTGCGGCCGATGGAGCCCGCAAACAGCACGTCACCAACAATGGCGAGTCGACCCGGGCGATCAAAGAAGACAACGTGTCCCGGGGTGTGACCCGGACAATGCAGCACTTCGAGCGTCTGCTCACCAAATCGAATCTGATCACCCTGCTCTAACCAGCGGTCAGGCACAAAAGGCTGGGCTGACGGAAAACCAAACATCTTGGCTTGCGCCGCCATTTGCTCGATCCAGAAAGCATCGTCCAAATGCGGACCTTCGATCGGCACGGCATGCTGCCGAGCGAGCTCGGTCGTGCCACCGGCGTGATCCAAATGGCCGTGGGTGATGAAGATTTTTTCGAGCGTCCAGCCACCCTGCTGGAGCCGGGCGTTGATGCGATCGAGATCACCGCCTGGGTCAACCACAGCCGCTTTGCCAGTTTGCTCGCAGATCAGAATCGAGCAATTTTGTTGAAACGGGGTGACCGGAATGACGTCGAGCTTCATCGGCGCACACTTTACCGCAGCTTAACCTCAAACCGTGATGGCAAGACCACGGTAAATACGTGCGCGATAGCGACTCTCCTGCGCTTCTACGATCGGCGCAGCCGCCAGCAACACCGCATGGGCGAAGCGTTGATATTCCTCGGCTTGCTCGACCGCATCCCGCGGTTCTTCACTGCGCATGCGTCGCGTCAAATTGACCTGATTGACGGGCACCGCCGTGGCGAGCCTTTCGTTCTCGACACCCAAAGTGGCGGTGAAAGCATGCAGGGTCGTTTTGACGAAGTTGGCCATCGCAAACTGCGCCAAGGTACCCCCCACCGGCACATCTGGTGAGACGAGAATCAAGCGCGCACCGCGATAGAGACTGACTTTGCGTGCCACCCGAAAATGCTGGGTCAGATTGCTTTCGATCAACTCGGAGAACGCCGCTGCATCGAGATGAGCCTCGCCTTCGATGCCAAACAAACCACGCGGTATCGGTGCCAGCGGCGTTGAAATCACGGCGGCGGGCACTCCAAACGCCTGGCTCGCCTCATCCATGCTGTCTTCAAGCGCATCGCCCATCAATAAATAACGGATGCGATCGACATCGGGCACGGCTTGCAAGCTCGCGGCGAGCGCCTGTTGCGCAGCTTGCGTCTGCGACAGCATCACGATCCGACCGACCCGCCCCTCCTCCAGCAACAATCGTGAGACGGCGGCCAAAGGTTCGATCATGTGCTCGCCGATCAACCAGATGGTCTCACCCTCCATCCGCCTGACGCGCTCCGGCTTGGCACGACCAAAAAGTTCGCGCTCGGTAATGGTGCGCTCTTGCTGCAAACCACCCGATGGCTCAAACGTTTCTCCCGAGATGGCCCGATCCGCCATGAAAAAGACCGTCGCCAAGGCGACATCGAGTTCGGTCGGCATCCGCTTCAAGTGCAACATGCCGAGCACACTGTCGCGGATACGCCCAGCCTCAGTGGCGGTACGCGCAGGATCGAGGAATGGCTCAGTGGGCAAAGGCACGGCTTCCGCCCAAGCGCAAGCCGCCTCATGAATGGCAGAGTCGGCTAGCAAACCACCATTGCGTAATCGTGCGACCAAGCGTCGCGCCATGCCGCACGTCAACAAAAAATGGACCGAGCTGTAGTCCACTTCATCGCCGGTATGGACATCCTGACGAATCCGCGTTGCGATTTGACGCAAGGGCTCAAAGATGTGTGTCTGCTGCAACAGACCCACGTCATTGCTGGCAAGCTGCTGTAGCACCTCGGCGATCGGCTGCCCTTGTTCGAGACATTCGAGCACCGCACCATGCACTACATTGAGACGTTTGTTTTCGAGTATCAAACGGGCGCGTCGCAAGAAAAGACCTGCTTTGCCATCCTTGCCTGCCAGACGTTCTCCTTCCACCGGTCCAGGCGCAATCGCGTTGATCTGGATTTCAGGCCCGACAAAGCGCGCGAGATTTTCCACCAGTGCACGTTGTCCGGCTTTGGAGACGGCATAGTCCGCCCGATTGGGGTAGGGCACGGCAATGTACTTTTCACCGCCGAAGTAAGAGCTGACATTGAGAATGTAGCCTGATCCCTGCCGCTTCATGAGCGGTACGAGTTTTTCGATCAAGGAATAATTGGACGAAAGGTTGGCATGCAAAGTCGCACGCCATGCCTCGGGGTCCATGTCCACCACCATCTGCTCGGCACCCGCAACGCCGGCATTATTGATCAAATAATCGACGCGACCAAAAGCTTCGAGGGTGACCGTTACCGCCTGAGACAATGAAGCCTCATTACCCACATCCACATCCGCCAACATGCGTACGCGCTCTGCCGGCCGGTTATAGCCGATTTCTTCGAGTTCCTGCACGATCGACTGGCGCAGACTGTGCAGTGCCTCGGCACGACGCGCCGTGAGCATGACCCGTGCTCCGGCAATGGCGAGCAGACGGGCGAGCTGACCACCGATACCGCCCGAGCCACCGGTGATCAGTACACACTTGCCAAGGTGCAATCCCATCAATGATTCGATCCAACCAAAGTTGGGTCGGGTCGAACCGGTAGCATCGACGATGGTCGCTGGCATGTAGAGATTGACTTGTGGCACGCGGCGCTTGGTGTATAGCAGTCGCGCAGCCTGACTCGCTGCAAACAAAAGACCATGGTCCTCAGCGTTAGTCCAGCGAATGATTTGATTAGCCCACTCCGCTGCTGGGCGTTCACCCGCTGCGGTTTGGGTACGGCTTTCGTCGCGCCACACCCGGATGAGCTGCTCCACCCCAGCGCGCAGGATGTCACCATACGTATTGCCCATGGTGTCATCGCCATTGGACATGAACAGCACTCGCGGACCGGCGCCCGGCGCACTGTGACGCCGCCAAAGCTGGGACAATTCGCGCACAATCGCGATCGCGCCCGTCAGCTCTGCCTTCAAGAACGCGTCGACATCGGTATCGCTCGCCTCCGCAAGAGGGGCCTGAAACCGCCAAGCACCATAAGCCGGTAACACGATCGCGCCATGGACCACCGACCCCGTGCTGTAGGGCAGCAACGACTGCTGCAAGGTGTCGGCGCGGCTGCGATCAAACAAAATGGGCTCGATCCGTGCATCAACATCGTCATCATGCAAGGCGCTACGGACCGATTGCACCGCCTCCTCACTGCCGACACCCAGCAATACTTTGGCTCCGCAGCGCGATTGCACTCGTGAGACCATCAAGGCATCACTGATTTGGTCGCCACTCGCCACCAGAATCAGCGATCCCGTGCCATCCACCGTGCGTAGCTCGGGTCGTGATACCCAAGTGGAGCGCGACTCCTGCACCACCTGCATACCATGGGTGACCTCAAAACCCTGCATGCTGAACGCACGCGATTCATCGCTGCCGAGGAACACGATCGTGTTTGCGACATCCTCCATGGTCGGAAATCGATGCCGGGGCGGATCGCCATTCTCGGCACTCGCGAGCGCCATGGTCGCCAAAAATTCTTTGGCTGTTGTGCCTTGCGGGGCGCGACGCAGATCATCCATGGCAGCAAATGCACCACGAATGCGTTCACTCTCGATGGGCCCGGGATACACCACGTTGACCCGAATGCCCCGCACGCCGAGCTGCAGCGCCAACTGTCGCGAAAAGGCGTTGAGAGCCGCCTTGGGGACCACATAAGCCGCGCGACCAAAGTAACGGGTGCGGGAGAAGATGGTTGAGACATTGATGATGCTTGAGCCCGCGGACAGGTGTGGGGCCGCAGCCCGCACCATGTTCCAAGTGATGCCAAGCAGATTGCCTGCCGCATCACCGACCGTTTCCGTATCTTTGGAACCCGCTGCCTGCAAGGCCAGCAGTTGCTCGCGCGACAGCGGCAGCCGTTCAATCGGTTGCTTCGGACCGGCGGAGCCTGCGTTGTTGACCAGCACATCGAGGCGACCGTATTTTTTGATCACCTGCTCGATACCGAGTCGTGCCTGGCCCGGGTCTGAGGCATCAAAGGGCAGCACCCAAGCCGAAGTCGCAGTCGCACCGGACTGCTGCAGCACGCGCGTGCGCGCCGCTTCGAGTTTGGCTTGATCGCGTCCGACCATCGCCACCGTCGCGCCTTCCTGCAGGTACCGCGCCACGATCACCTCGCCGATATTACCTCCAGCACCGGTGACCAAAGCAACTTTGCCCTCGAGACGTCCGGGGCGGGCTTTACGTTTAGCGGCCATGTTCCGCTCCCCATGCCTGATAGAGCTCATCTCGCGATTTAAGGCCTCTGCGTGGTAAGGCATGATTGAGCACGTAGTTGGCGCCTGCATGCGTGTTGTCCCACATGGCCTGATGCGCTCCGGGCAAGTCCTGCCACGGCACCATCAAAGGCTCACTGACATCGAGACGCCCTGCCGCAATCATGTCGTTCATGCGAGTCACCTCAAAGGCGTTGCACAAATGCGTACCAGCAATGGTGGCGGTAGGCATGAAGATGCGGCGCTGACGCATCCAGACCTGAGGAGCGTAGAACGTATAGCGACGGTGCTGCATGGATTCGCAGTACACCACCCGTCCGGTAAAGGGCTTGATCAACGAGGTCGACACCGCAAGCGTGTCGTGTCCAGCACGCTCAATGATGAGATCGGGATAGCCCCGCGGATTGTCAGCGGAGCGCAGCCACCGACCAATGGCGCTGCCAAAGGGCTTCATGGTTCGATCCTGATAGCGCCGCACGGCTTCTTTGAACTCCGCCGTATGAGTCTTGGAATCCGGCATCCGCGGCAAAGAATCTGGCCATTCAAAGTCAGCCCCTTCCTTGCGCTGAATTTCTTCGAGCGACACGACGCCACGAACCGCCTCACCAAAGCCGAGTGACTGCACGAACTCGCGCTGCGCATCGCTATGGGTGGCAACGACCAACCGACCACCCGCCGCACGCACGGCCTCAATGGCCTCGAGCCCAACCGCATCGACCAAGTCATCGTTGTCGACACCGTAGTAAAGCAGCACGGCCTCGCCCGCCTGCAGTTGCGCACGATCCAGCATCGACTCGGGCGACGCGGAGCCCGGCTTGCCGACAAAAGAAAACCAGTAACCGCTGGTCGCACCGTAGAAAGTGAGCGTGCCGCCTTCGGCCAGCAACTGGAACGAGCGCGGGAACGCGAGCTCTCCGGCATGCGAGACCACATAATCGGCAAGACGACCGTCGGTCTGCGCACGCATGGCAGCTAAGAGCGGCTCGCCCTCGGCTTCCCAGCGCAGAATATCCGCCGCCGCTGCAGGGACGGTGGAGTAGGCCGTGGCCCAACGCGCATCGCGCCGATCGAGTGCGCCGGCAGCGCCCTCATGAGCAATGAATTGCGCCCGCTCTGCACTCGAGACACCACCGATCGCGCACAGACCATGTCGGGCCGCACTCTTCAAGGCTTCAAATCCCGTGCCGGTAGCGGCGCCTTCAATGAAAATGCTACGCCCGCGTTTTACCTTGAGGGTCGTGAACAAAGCTCTCACCACCGTACCCAGATTAAGCACATAGGAACCGGCGGCTTCCAGCGTCAAATCCGGAGGCAGCGGATGCAGCTGCGGGCCTTGCACACACAGAAATTGCTGGTGACTGCCGGTGTCTGTCTCATAGCCCTGTATCGAAAATCCGGCGTACATGGGGTCGCGACCCGCCAGAGGCGACAATAATTCACTTTGACCGGAGTAAATGCTGACGAGATCACCCACCTTCAGGCGACCCTCGCGTTTGAGCTCCTCACCGAGTGCGGCCACCAAGGCCACGCCACCTGAACCCGTGACCTGATAGTCGAGGTCGTGATTATCGAACGGCGACACCGGAATACCGGTAATCGCCCAAATATCATTGAAATTGACCTCGGACGCGAGCACATACACGACGGCTTCGTGAGCGCGTGGCTGAGGCACCGGTAGCAGAATCTGTTTCTCGGCCACGGTTGGCAGACCATGAGCGGGAGCCCCCGTCAAAGAATCCTTGATGACCGCGTGTCCATACTGCCAGCGCGGCATGGGCGTGAGGCCGGGATAAAACGCCGCCCCCACTGGCAAGAGCTCGCCTCGTCGCTGCAAATGTCTGGCCTGTGCGAGATCCGGCAATCCCTCAAAACGTACCGGCAACGGCGCACTTTGTTTATCAAAGAATGCGCGGATACCCGCCTTGCCGCCATGCGGATCGACGACGGCCTCGGCAAAGACCTGCGCTTCCTGCTTCAGGCCCGCCTGAAACCCTTGCTGCCAACCGCAACCGACCGCAGTCAAAATTCGTTGCCAGGTGGCACCGCGACCCACAGCCTCGGCCTGCGCGATCAGTTTTTGCACGGATGGGTGGGTCAACGCGCTGGCCATATCGGCTTTGCCAGATTGTTGCCAGGTGGTCTCGGCAGTCTTGCGTCGGGAAAATTCGCGAGCGATCAGGTTTCGGCCGGCCGGTGCGCGCAGATACTCGGCTGCCAAACGTGCGGCGAAGGTCACGACATCCTCACCGTCCTGCGCCAAACCATGTAGCAGTCCATCCTGCTGCATTTCTTTGGCTGTGTGGGTTCGACCTCCGGCGATGATCTCAAACGCGCGCACCAAGGGCTGCTCGTGCCCGGCAAGCTCAAGCAAACGTGGCAGGCGCTGCGTACCGCCGTATCCCGGCAGCAGATTCAAACGAACCTCGGGCTGGCCGAATAGCGCCAGCGGCTCGGCCACACGGATGTGGCATGCCATGGCGAATTCCATGCCGCCACCCAAAGCCACGCCGTTGATGGCGGCGATCGCGGGCTTGTTGAGCGTTTCGATTTTTCGGAACGCCAGATGTGCATTGTTGGGTAGTGGCAATGCCTCATCCAGGGTGTGTACATCCTCGAGCAATTGGCGAATGTCGGCACCGGCTACGAAGGCACTGGTGCCATCGCCTGTGAAAATCACGACCTTGACGTCATCCCGGCGCGCCAAATGATCGATGACGATATTAAGCTCATCGAGCGCGCGTTCATTCAGCGCATTGACCGGCGGATTACGCACCGTCACTAGAGCGATTCGATCACGACCGCGCTTGCCTGAACCGGTGCCCGCTGCATGATATTGAATGCGGAAATAGCGATAGTCTTCAAAGATCTGCTGTTCGTCCGCAACCCGCTGCTGATCCTGCCACTCGGTGATGGCGCGGGATAATTCATTGATGGACTCGGGATTGCGCAAGGTGGAGGTATCACCCACCGGCTGACCTTCCACCAGTGCCCGAACCATGCGGCGCATGTATTTGCCACTGCGGGTCTCGGGGAACTGACGCACCTCGATGAAATCCTCGGGGATGGCGACCTGACCTTTTTCCTGGCGTACCGTCTCGATCAGTCGGCGTCGATCTTCGGCCGCGAGGTGCCGACCCGGCGCCGGCACGACGAATGCAAGCGGAGTGAGGCCTTTTTGCGCATGCGGCGCACCCACCACAATGACATTACCTACGGGTGAATCCGCATGGATCTGCTTGTCGCGCAGAATCGCGCCTTCGATTTCTTCGGTGCCCAGGCGATGACCGGAGACATTGATCACGTCATCCGAGCGACCATGCAACGAGAAACTGCCATCGGCGTGACGAATGGCGAAATCGCCCTGCGTGTAGGTAAGCTTGCCGCGCCACCGTTGCCAATAAGTGCGTGCGTAACGCTCGAAGTCGCCCCGCCAGGTTGGCGATAGCCGCGAACCCTCGACCACGAAATTCGAGGTGTCACCCCAGATGGTGCGACAAAGATAAGGGTAGGGTGCGGCGATAACGATCTCGCCTTTCTCGCCGGCGGCGGCCACCTTGGCAAGAACCGAACCGTTCGCATCCGGCTCGCTATCAGCGACCCAGACATCACCGATTACCCACGGCAAGGGATAGGTATGAGCGTCTGGCTTGAGCGGAAAGTCGCGGTTACCAAAGAAATGGGTCCAGACAATGCCGCCGTGCTCGGTGGCCCAATAGGAATTGATGTACCACGGCGTCACCCACTGCATACCAAACTGCTGCACAGTCGGCGAAGTGGGCTCGGCACAGAAGGTGGCGACGCGCAACGATGTCATGGAATAGGCGCGCACATCCTCTATGTTTTGCGGATCGCTCATCACGCTTTTGAGGAAGGTGACGCCCGCCTTGAATATATTGACCCGATAGCGCTCGATGATGCTGGCAAATCGGCCCGAGCTCGGGAAGACGGGGGCGCCCTCGGCAATGACACTGGTCACTCGCGTCGCGAGTGCGCCGCAGATCATGTAGCTTTGGCCAGTAATCCAGCCGGGGTCGGCCACCACATACATGACATCCCCGGGCGTCGCATCAAACGCAACCCGCATGCTGTGGGCGATTCCGCTGACATAGCCCCCATGCACGTGCACCACGCCCTTGGGCTTGCCGGTGGAACCTGAGGTATAGATGAAGAAGAGCGGGAATTCCGCATCGAGCGGCTGCGGTGCGCTGACGGACCAAATCGCGGCACAAAAGGCGCGGCCATCAAGCGACAATAGTTCAGCTACATCGTGGACGGAATGGCCCTGGTCGCGGGCGGCCTGCAGCAATTGTTGATCGGCGGTCGCCAGAAGCTCATGGGCCCAGCGATCACGCTCGGGACGCCACAGGAGATCGGGCTGGCCGGTATGCCGAACCACGATGACGATGTCGACGCGTGGAGGGACGGCCACCAGTGCGGAGGCAATGGCCGTGCGAATGCGGCTGGCATCAGCGGAAGGCAATTGCGGCAAGGACTCGAGCGCCTGGCCGACCACACGCATCACATCCGAGCGCTCCAGGGTGATTTCATTGAGCAGCTGGACTTGCAGTGCACCCATGATCACCGTGTTGATGGCGCTCGTGACCCGCTCTGCCTGTAGAGCCTGGGTGACGGCATCGAGCGCATGCTCGATGGGGATATAGCCATCGAGCGCAGGATCGGTATAGGCCTCTTTGAAGGCAACGATCTGTGCATTGCGATAGCCGCCATCGGCGGTGATAACCACACGGGCGCCCGCATTGTGAATGCGGTCGGACAAGGTCTTGTCGCTGAATCCGCCAAACACTGGGGTGTAGACGATGCCTAGACGCTTGCAGGCCAGCGTCCAATAAATCTGCTCCGGGATGTTGGGCATGTTGATGGCGACGCGATCACCACAACGCAGACCCAGGTTGCGCAAGGCGAGGGCGCAGCGGGCCACCTCCAGCATCAATCTTTGACGGCTCACGCTGTAGCTCGTCACTGGGCCACCCCGGCCGTCGTTCAAAGATTGATCCCAGCGATCACCCTCGAACCAGAGTGCGATTTCCGCACCATGCCCCTCGAGGACATGGCGATCCACTTCGTTGAAGCAGGCGTTGGTCAGTGCCCCGCTGAACCAACGGTAGAAGGGTGCCTCGCGATCATCGAGCGCACGCTCCCAAGGCGTGTGATCGGGCCCCCGGCTCGCGAGGGCGACAGGATCGATTGCTGCGGCAGTGCGGGCATCATGGCCCTGCCAACTTGCACTGTCCGGGTCAAAACGGATCCAGGCCCCGGCCTCACCCAATGCGGGATCAAACCAATGCAGTTCGCGCTTGGCAATCTCGCCATGGTAAGCGCCGGGATCGCGCAAACAGGCTTCGCGCTCGCGCTCCCAAGCCGACCGATCAGTCAGGGGGTTGATACGGGCCTCGGATGGGGGCACCACCGTCGGCGTGGACACGACTCGACCACTGGACGACATAAACGTCGATCTCCGCCCCCTGATCCCGAGGCTAACAGCAAATGCGGTATCTGTCAGCTGCGGTTGACACTTATACCCGGGGGTCAGGATGGGGCGAGGTACACTCCATGCTCATGGAACTCCTGATCGAACGCCTCTGGCCGGGCAACCGTTGGCGCAACTACCACTACCTTCTCGCCTGTCCGCGCACGGGTGAAGCACTCGCCATAGACCCGCTCGACTGGGAACTGTGCCTGCAGCGCTGCCGTGAGCGGGGCTGGACCCTGAGGGGCATTTTCAATACCCATGAGCATCACGACCACGTCGGTGGCAATGAGCCCTTGCGCGCGGCGACGGGTGCTCAGGTGCTCGCCCTTGCGACGGCCGTCGGGAAAATCCCCCATGTGGATCAGCGTCTGCAGGCGGGAGATGTGATTCGTATAGGCGAAACCCACTGCTTGCGTGTGTTGGACACGCCGGGTCATACCTTTGCCCACGCCTGTCTTTTGTCTGAAGAGACTCAGCCACGATTATTTTGTGGTGACACCCTGTTCAGCGCTGGCGCCGGTAACTGTCACAATGGTGGCGATCCGCGCGCGCTCTATGACAGCTTCAGCCAACAACTCTTCACGCTGGATGACCGCACGCTCATCTACCCCGGCCATGACTACATGGTGCGCAACCTCGCGTTCACCCTCGACCGTGAACCGGGCAATCAACGCGCTGCGAGACAACTGAAGGCCGTGGAACATCTTGATGGACTATCGACACCCGTGACCACCTTGGGTGAAGAGCGCGAACTCAATACTTTTTTCCGTCTGCAGAACGACGAAATCATTGATCGTCTGCGACAAGTGTTGCCGGATCTGCCCGCCCACCCGGACCCACGCACGGTTTTTCTGGCCTTGCGCCACCTGCGCAACGACTGGTAACCCGACCTCGCGAGTATCGCGAGTGTGCAACGGGATCGCTGCAGGTGTGGCTACAGACTCAGCGACCCAGCAGATCGATACGAAGACCCGCAGGAGAGTGCAAGCTTGCCATGTGATGGCGACCAAAGATTGTCTCGATCACGCCATGATCGACAGGGTCACTCATCGGCGCGCCATCAGCCGTTGCCGGCAACGCCCGCGCTCGCTCGAGCGCTGCGCTGATCTCAGGGCAATATACCGACACGCCGAGAAAACCCCGCGCGGGTGGCTGGGCTCGAGGATAAAGATTGGCGCTCTTGACCCCCTCGTACTGCACGATCTCGAGCCGACCATAATCGTATTCGCCATCACCAAAGATTCGGACATCCAGCTGGCCACCCGGCGGCAAACCAATGGTGCGCTCCACCTCGGGACCGCCGAAACGATGATACGAGGCCTCATCCATGCCGAGCACGTCTTCAAAGAATTGCTTTTCGCGACGATTATCCGGTGAAATCGCAATAACCTGAGGCGACACCCCATAACCGCGCGCACTGACATGCTCGGGCTTGCCCTCTTGTTCGAGAAACACAAGATTGACATCCTCAGGCCCGGGCAAATGCACTTCATGCACCACAATGCCGTCGGTCTCAAACCGGCCGATCCGGGAGCGGAAGCGATAGCCTGCGGCCTCGAGCTCTGCATGCCGGCTTTGGATGTCGTGTACGGCGATATCGATGCTCTTCGGGCAAAGGTCGGTGGGTGCCGCACCCTCCCGAACCGTGGGCCCGGGATTCGCAAACTGCACCAGATGCAAGCCACCCTGAACCATGCCGGGCGTGAGCAACAACGCCTGATCAACAATACCGTCCGCATCGAGCGACCACACCTTTGACAGGCCGGGATCACCACCTTGGCGGTGCAGCACCACGGTCATGCCAAAGCGATCCCGCCACAGCTTGAGCGCCTCGCTGAGATTGGCAACGCTGACCATCGCAAATGCAAAGGCCTTGGGCCGAAAGGCCGTGAAGTCCAGAGTGGCCGTGCTTGATGGGGGCTGGGTCATGATCGTCTCCTTGCAGCCTTTGAGTATAGTCGCCGCCGAAACACGACGGGAACATGAGGCGCAGACCGTTTAGAATGCGGACCGCTCATGGATCTCTCGCCCATTCTCAATCCGCTCAACGATGCACAACGCGAAGCGGTCACTGCCGCCATCGGTCCCGTGCTGGTGCTGGCAGGAGCCGGCAGCGGTAAAACGCGGGTGCTCACCCATCGGGTCGCCTGGCTCATTGAAGCCGAGGGTGCCGCACCGCATAGCGTGCTCGCTGTCACCTTCACCAACAAGGCGGCCGGCGAAATGCGGGCGCGCATCGAGTCGCTGCTCGGCATGCCGGGTGCGGCACTCTGGATCGGTACGTTCCACGGCATAGCCCATCGCTTGCTGCGGCTGCATTGGAAAGAAGCCGGGTTGCCGCAAAGTTTCCAGATTCTGGACGGCGACGATCAACTGCGGCTCATCAAAAAAATCGTCAAGGCACAGAATCTCGATGACAGTCGCTGGGTACCACGGGATATCCAATACTTCATCAATCAGAACAAAGACGAGGGCCGCCGACCCAAGTCTCTGAAAGACGGCAACGATCCCACACGACTGCAACTCATCAAGCTTTACCAGGACTACGAAGAAGCGTGCCAGCGCGCCGGCGTGATCGATTTTGCGGAACTGCTGCTGCGAGCGTTTGAATTGTGGCGCGATCAGCCGGAATTACTCGGGCACTACCGCCGACGATTCCGTCATGTATTGATCGACGAGTTTCAGGATACCAACACCATCCAATACGGCTGGGTGAAGCTGTTGGTCGGCTCCGAGGGCGCGCCCTTTGCGGTCGGCGACGATGACCAGTCCATCTACCGCTGGCGTGGTGCAAAGGTGGAAAATCTGCAGACATTTCGGCGCGACTTTCCCCAAGCGACACTCATACGACTTGAACAGAACTATCGCTCGACCGCCACCATCCTGGAGGCGGCCAACGCACTCATTGCCCACAATAGCGGTCGTCTGGGGAAAAATCTTTGGACGAGCGGTGCTCGTGGCGAGAGCATCAAGCTCTACTCCGCTTTCAACGAACGTGACGAAGCCGATTTTGTCATACAAAGAATCCGGGATTGGGTGACGCGAGGCGGCAACCGCCGAGACGTGGCCATCCTCTATCGCTCGAATGCCCAGTCGCGGGTTTTCGAAGAAGCCCTGCTCGCCGCCAGAATGCCGTACAAGGTCTACGGCGGTCTGCGATTCTTCGAGCGGGCTGAGATCAAAGATGCGCTGGCCTATCTGCGCTTGACATCCAACCGCAACGACGACACCTCCTTTGAGCGCGTGGTCAACTTGCCGACCCGGGGTATCGGTGCCAAAACCGTGGACACGGTGCGCGAACGCGCCAAGCTCGGTGGTCTTTCACTGTGGGCGGCGGCGCTCGGCTTGCTGGCAGAGGGTGCGCTCGGCGCCAAGGCGGGCAGCGCGCTGCAGGGGTTCATGCAGCTGATCGAGAAACTCGCAGCCGATACGCAAGGACTTGCGCTGCACGAAATCGTTGATCAGGTCATTCATGGCAGCGGACTGCTGGAACATCACCGCAAAGACAAAGCCGATCGTGGCGAAGCACGAATTGAAAACCTGCTGGAACTCGTCTCGGCGGCGCGCGGCTTTGAACCTGAAAACCTTGATGGCGAATCATTGCCGCCTCTCGAATCGTTTCTCGCGCACGCCGTCCTCGAATCCGGCGAAGGTCAAGCGGAATCCTGGGAAGACTGCGTACAAATGATGACGCTGCACACGGCCAAGGGACTGGAGTTCCCCGTGGTATTTTTGGCCGGGCTCGAAGACGGCCTCTTTCCGCACCAGCGCTCGCTCAATGATCTTGACAGCCTCGAAGAGGAGCGCCGACTCGCCTACGTCGGCACCACTCGCGCGATGCAGACCCTGTATTTGACCCATGCTGAGCAACGTCGATTACATGGCATAGACAGCTACGGCCAGCCTTCGCGCTTTATCAAGGAAATCCCGGAAGAGCTGCTCGAAGAAGTGCGCCCTCGGCATGGTGGCAGTTTTGGCCGCGCAAGTGCGGCCTGGAGCGCACCCCGTGAGCGCAAGGCGAGCGGCCCTTCCGCCCTGCATGCGGAAGTCGCACCCGGGCTCAAACTCGGCGCACGCGTGAAACACGCGAAGTTCGGCGCAGGAGTCGTATTGAATCTAGAGGGGCAGGGACCGCATGCCCGCATTCAGGTTAATTTTGAGCATGCTGGCAGCAAATGGCTGATGCTGCAGTACGCCAACCTCGAACCCGCCTGAGATACCTCACTCATATGACTTCGCCT
Organism: uncultured Acidibacter sp.; assembly: GCA_964533305.1. GTDB lineage: Bacteria > Pseudomonadota > Gammaproteobacteria > Steroidobacterales > Steroidobacteraceae > UBA964. The sequence goes on along the minus strand of CAZHLL010000011.1, from coordinate 28,100 downwards.
AATCGGTTTTGTCGGAATCTCGAAGCTCGCATGCAGGCGAGTGATTCACTCGTCTGCGTCGGACTCGACCCCGAGCCCGAGCGCCTACCTGCCTCTTTGCAAGGCCGACCCGATGCAATCCTGCAATTCAATCGGGCCATTATCGATGCCACCTACGATCTCGTTTGCGCCTACAAGCCGCAGATCGCGCACTACGCGGCCGTGGGGGCGGAAGATCAGCTGCTCGATACCATCCGCTATATCCGCGAACGAGCGCCCGATGTGGCGGTGATACTCGATTCCAAGCGTGGCGATATCGGCAGTACCGCCGAGAAATATGCCCGCGAAGCCTTTGAGCGCTATGGTGCCGATGCCGTCACCGTCAATCCCTACCTCGGGCGCGATTCAGTGGATCCTTTCCTCGCCTATGAGGACAAGGGCGTGATCGTACTCTGTAAAACCTCCAACGCCGGCTCCGATGAATTCCAGCAACTGGTGATTGCCGATCCGGGCCAAACCGGTCAGCGTAAGCTGTATCAGTTCGTCGCCGAGCAGGTCGCGACTGAGTGGAACTCCCGCGGCAATTGTCTGCTGGTGGTCGGCGCCACCTACCCTGAAGAGTTGGCCGATATCCGTCGTCGAACCGGTGACATGATATTTTTGGTGCCCGGAATCGGCGCGCAGGGTGGCGACATTGATCTTGCGGTGGGCAATGGCATGCGGGCCGACCGCGGTGGGCTGATCATCAACTCATCGCGAGGCATTCTTTATGCAGGTCGTGACGATGATTTCGCACATGCGGCTCGTGCCGCGACGGAGAGCCTAAGAACAGCGATCAATCAGACGCGCTATCGCTGACGCAAAGGGGAGGGGGAGCCATGATCAAGCTGACGCGCTATCAGTGGACGGTGCTGGCCGCTGCCTGGCTGGGCTGGGGCTTTGATATCTTTGACAGTCTGCTGTTCAATTATGTCGCGCCCAATGCTATCCCGACGCTACTGGGGCTCGAGCTCGGCTCGGCCGAAGCACGCACTGAAACGCTGTATTGGACAGGCGTACTGACCGCGATCTTTTTGTTGGGCTGGGCGGCTGGTGGCGTGCTGTTCGGTCCCATTTCGGATCGCTTCGGACGCCGCAAGGTGCTCATGTGGACCATGGTGATGTACGCCGTCGGTACGGCCGCGTGCGCGTTCGTCACCAATATCGAGCAGCTCATTCTCTGTCGCATCATCGCGAGTCTCGGTATCGGTGGCGAATGGGCGGCAGGATGTGCTTTGGTGGCTGAGGTCGTGCCCGAAGATCAACGAGTGGAAGCCGGCGCCCTGCTGTACACCTCCGCCCCGCTCGGCCTGTTTCTGGCCACGGGCGTCAATTCCTGGATCGCCGGACACCTGATGAGCGATAACCCGGAGTTTTCCTGGCGGGTCGTACTGTTGTTCGGTCTGATCCCGGCGGCATTCGCGTTTCTCGTGCGGCTATTCGTCAAGGAACCTGAACGCTGGAAAGCCGTGGCGGCGACGGCCGCGCCGGCGCGCTTGCGAGAAATCTTTGAACCGGCACTCTGGCCTCGCACCCGCAGTGCCTTGATGATGACCCTGGTGGCATTGCTCATGTGGTGGAGTTGCAATGCCTTCATCCCCGTGGTGTCGGCTAATCTTGCGCAAACCGAAGCCATGCTACAGGGCCTTGATCGCAACGCCACCAGCATCCTTATTGAAAGCTGGAAAACTCAAGCCACGACGTTTTTCAACATCGGTGGCTTGATCGGTACACTGCTGACGATTCCCATTGCCAAAAAGTTGGGCCGACGACCCATGTTCGGTCTTTACTTTGCCGGCTCAGCACTTGCCTTGATGACCACCTTTGGGCTTGATCTTGCTCCTCAGGTTCGTCTCTACATGTATTTCTTTGTCGGCCTGACGGTATTCGGCATCTTCGGCAGCTTTACCTTTTACTTGCCCGAACTGTTCCCGACACGGTTGCGCGCAACGGGTTCAGGCTTCTGCTACAACATCGGACGAGTCATTGCCGCAGGTGGGCCCTTCATGGTCGGCACCATTGCGGCCGCCGGTGCAGGCGACCCGCAAGTCGTATTGCGCACGCTCTTCATGGTGGCTTTCGTGCCTTTGGTGGGTCTGTTGCTGTTGCGTTGGGTCATTGAAACCCGCGGACAGGAGATGCCGGAATGACGTGGTTAGCCGATATCATCCTGGGGCTCGTCGAAGGGTTCACCGAATTTCTGCCCATCTCCAGTACCGGGCACCTGATCATCACGCGAGCCTTGCTCGATCTCGAAGCCGAAACCAGCTTTCGGCAACTCATCGTGATTCAGGGCGCAGCCATCCTCGCCGTGGTGTTTGAATATCGGCAACGCCTATGGCGTACCGCCATGACGCTGCGCAGCGACACCTCTTCGCAGCGCTTCGTCTTCAATCTGGCCGTGGCGTTTCTGCCCGCCGCTTTTTTTGGTTTGCTGTTCGAAGACGTCATCGAAGATATCCTCTTCGCTCCCATCCCCGTGGCCATCGCACTGGTGATAGGCGGCATCCTGATTCTTTGGGCCGAGCGAAGGCAGCATGCCAGTCAGGTCACGGATCTCGACCAGCTCGGCTGGAAGCAAGCGCTGCGCATCGGTTTTTTTCAATGTTTGGCGCTGATCCCCGGCACGAGTCGCTCGGCAGCCACGATCTTGGGTGGCTTGCTGACCGGCCTTGACCGCAAGACCGCGGCCGAGTTTTCCTTTTTTCTAGCAATCCCGGTGATGTTTGCGGCCACTGGCTACAAGCTCCTGGATGCCCGTGACCCTATCACCTCGGATGAAGCCCTCTCACTGCTGATCAGCAGTGTAGTGTCATTCCTGGCCGCACTGATCGCGATCCGGTTCCTGATCCGGTTCGTCAGCCGCCATTCTTTTGCCGTGTTCGCCTGGTATCGAATCGCATTCGGTGGCTTGATTTTATTGACGTGGCAGCTCGGTTGGGTGGACTGGTGAGCGCTCCTCTTCGGTGACCCGACCAAAATCCGGATACGGCCCGAGCAGCAGCATGATGAGAGCGCCTGATACGAACATGACTGCTGCAGCCATCAGCATCGGATCGTAGCTGCCACTCGTATCACGCACCCAGCCGTAAAGCGTGGGTGACAACGCCGCCATCAAGCCAAAAGCCATGTATTGCACGCCGTAAATCTGGCCGTAACTTTTCATGCCGAAATAGCGTCCAGCCAGATAGGCGACAAGATCCGTCTCAGCGCCAGCGGCAAAACCCATCAAAAATGCGGCCGCAACCGCCAACGAAAAGGTCAGGGTGCTGTCACCCAACAGCAGCCAGCAGGACAACGCCGGCAAACACAGAATGGGCAGAGTCACGAGTGGGGCCCAAAAGCGATCGAGCAGCAAGCCCGTGATGATGCGGCCAGCAAAAATGGAGAGCCCAAATACGCTCATCACGGTCGCAATCAAGGTGGGCTCGAACTCGCGTGCAGCAAGCATCGAGGGCATGTGCACAAGAGCACCGGCATAAGCGAGCGTGATGATGGCGACGGATGTCCAAAGAATCCAGAAGCGCGGCAAGCGCATGGCCTCAACCAATGTGAAGCCCGGCAACTCACTGGTGGCACCCGTACCGATTTCGGGTGGCCGCTCCTCAGGTCGCGGCTCGCGAAACCACAACAAGCCGACCGGCAAGGCAACGGCCAGCGGTAGCAAGGACAGCAATGCAAAGCTCGCGCGCCATCCGAACTCGGCAATGAACGTGGTGGTCAGGAACGGCAAGATAATGGCCGAGATGCTGGTGCCCACCAACGTCAGACCAAGCGCGAGACCGCGCTGCCGGAAATACCAAAGATTGATCGCGCGCGACCAAGTCACCGGCGTCGACCCGATACCAAACAACCCGACCAGCACCCACAGCAAGTAAAACGCCCACAATGCGCTCGGCATGATGGCAAAGGAGGCGAAGACCAGCGCAAACAACGTCAATGACGCCAAAGCCACCCGCCGCACGCCATAGCGATCGGCCAGCCAACCGAACACCGGCGCAAGAAACGCCGCCAACATGCCGTAGATCGTGATGCCAAAACTGATCTCAGTGCGACTCCACCCGAACTCCCGTTGCAGTGGATCGATGAAAAAACCGATGGTGTTGAACGGCAAAGGTGAAGCGCCAAACGCCGTACCGAGCAACGAGGCGACGAGCACCTTCCAGCCGAGGCGAAATTCATTCTGTGGGGCAGCGGCTATAGGGCCGGGGGCAGTAGAGGGGGCGGAGCCTGTCATGGAACACCGTGTATCGCGAACGTGGAACGAGCGCTCAGGATACCTGCTTGCCCCTATCCCGTGCGATCGGTTAGGAGTACGCTTGCACCCGCCATGAAGATCGTGATCCTTGGCGCCGGACAAGTCGGGCGCACCGCGGCCTACCAGCTTGCGCGCGAAGAGGCCAATGAAGTCACGGTCGTAGACACCAACCACGCCTTGCTGCGCGATCTGCAGGATCGGCTCGACATTCGCACTGTGGTGGGCAATGCCGCCCACCCCAGCGTGCTCAAATCAGCGGGCGTAGCCTCGGCCGATATTCTGGTCGCGCTTACCAGCTCCGACGAAGTGAACATGATGGCCTGCGAAGTGGCGTATACGCTCTATCGCACGCCCACCAAAATTGCCCGCATACGCTCAGCGGAATACACGGCCCACCCGCAACTCTTCAGCGACGAGGCACTGTCCGTGGATGTGTGGATCAGCCCGGAGCAGCTGGTTACGCAATACGTGGAACGGCTGATTCGTTACCCGGGGGCACTACAGGTGCTCGATTTCGCGGGTGGCAAGGTGCGCCTGGTGGGGTTGGGCGCACGACGCGGGGGGCTGCTGGTCGGTCACGCCTTGCGCGATTTGCGCAGTCACATTCCCAATACCGAAGCGCGGGTGGTCGCGATCTATCGTAATGGCCGCAGCCTGCGACCCGAAGGCGATACGGTGATCGAAGAGGGCGATGAGGTATTTTTCCTCGCTGCCAAAGATGATATCCGGCGCTTCATGGCCGAGATCCGGCGCGAGGATCAGCCCGTACGACGGGTCGTCATCGCCGGTGGTGGACATATCGGTTACTCGCTTGCCAAGGCGCTCGAGCAAAATAACCAAGTCAAACTCATCGAACGCGATGGCAAGCGTGCGCGACAAATTTCCGAACGTTTCGAAAGTACCATCGTGCTGGAAGGCGATGCTGCCGATGAAGAGCTGCTCATCGAAGAAAACATCGATAGCTGCGATGTCTTCGTCGCACTGACCAATTCGGAAGAAGCCAACATTCTTTCGGCGATGCTCGCCAAACGCCTCGGGGCGACCAAAGTCATGGCGCTCATCAACCGACCCGCTTATGCCGAGTTGATGGAACACACCAGCATTGATGTCGCCATCTCGCCGCAGACCATTACTATTGGTTCATTGCTGACTCACGTGCGTCGCGGTGATGTGGTCCAGGTCCATTCTTTGCGCCGCGGCGCAGCGGAAGCCCTCGAAGCCATCATCCACGGCGATGAGCGCAGCTCGCGCGTGGTCGGCCATCGTGTCGAAGAAATCGTGCTGCCCGAAAGCGCTCGCATCGGCTGTATCGTACGAGGCGACGAGGTCATCATGGCGCACCACGACACTGTCATTCAGGCAGACGATCATGTGGTGCTCTTCATCACCGATCGGCGCCACGTCGATCAGGTAGAAAAACTGTTCCTCGGCGTGACGGCCGGGCGGCGCTGAGCGCTCCAGCACCTGCCCATGCTCGCTGTCGCTCACCTTCTGGGTCTGATGATGGCGTTCTTCGCCGTCACTTTCATCCTGCCCATTGCCTGCTCGCTCATCATGGGCGATGGGCTGGCGAGCAAATTTTTGTTGGCCGCAGCAATCAATGTGGTGCTGGGCTTGGGTATCGCAGGCGCTACTTGGAAACACAAAAGAGATCTGAAGCCCCGCGATGGCTTCATGTTGGTGACCCTTGCGTGGGTCATGATGTCTTTGTCGGGCGCAATCCCTCTGGCCATTGCGCTACCCGAGTACAGCTTCACCGATATTTATTTTGAAGCAGTGTCCGGCTTGACCACCACCGGAGCCACGGTGTTGACCGGGCTCGGCGACCTGCCACCCTCCATCAATTTTTGGCGGCATACCCTGCACTGGTTCGGTGGGATGGGCATCATTGTGCTCGCCATCGCCGTACTGCCCTTGCTGGGTGTCGGTGGCATGCAGCTCTACCGAGCCGAAGCACCCGGAGCCGTCAAGGATGAGAAACTGACCCCGCGCATCACTCAGACCGCCAAAATGATCTGGCTGATTTATGGCGGCTTCACCGTGATCGGTATCTTTGCCCTGAAGCTCGCCGGGATGAGCTGGTTCGACGCGATTTGTCATTCTTTTTCGGCTGTCGCACTCGGCGGATTTTCCACCCAGGATGCCAGCGTCGGCCATTTTGATTCACTGGCTGTCGAACTTGTGATGGTAGCGCTGATGCTGGCGTCTGTCGTGAATTACTCACGGCATTTTCTGGCGCTACGCTCGATGAACCTGCAGGGTTATCGCACGGACGCCGAGGCCCGGGCGATCTTGGGTCTGCTCGCCGGCAGTGTGCTGATCGTGACCGCTCTCTTGTGGATGGAAGGCACGTACGGTGGCATTGGGGAAGCTTTGAGACACGCGTTGTTCAATGTGGTGTCGGTGGCCACCACAGCCGGATTTTCTACCGTGGCTTATGACAGCTGGCCCATCTTTGCGCCGGTATGGATGATTTTTTTGTCATGCATTCTTTGTAGTACCGGCTCCACGGGTGGCGGCATCAAGATGTTTCGTACCTTGCTGCTGGCACGGCAGGCGCAGCGGGAAATGAAATTATTGATCCATCCTTCCGCCATCATCCCGGTCAGAATTGGTGGCCAGGTGGTGCAGGATCGGATTGCGGCGTCGGTCCTTGCCTTCATATTTTTGTATTTCCAGACCATCGCCGTGCTTACCTTCCTGATGCTGCTGACGGGGCTTGATCTCGTGACCGCCTTCACGTCGGTGGTCGCTTCGGTCAACAATCTGGGCCCTGCCTTAGGGCCCACGGGCCCGACCGGTAACTATGCCGTCTTGACCGATACCCAAACCTGGATTTGCATCGTCGCAATGATTTTGGGTCGACTCGAGATCTTCAGCGTACTGGTGCTCTTCACCGCGGCCTTCTGGCGCAAATAAAGCACGCGGCCGACCGTCAATACCGCCAACTCGTGGTATCGGCCTCGGCTGGTGCAGTCTGCAGCATACGCTCCAGCGCCCACGGCAACACATCCTGCAGGTAACGCAGACGGGCGGTGGCAGCGGGTAGGTCATGACGACCGCTCCAGCACTCCGCCACACCGCGGCCGTAATCCACCGAGAGTGCAAGCTCAGGTGCCGACTGGCGCAGCGAAGTTTCAAACGCACGTACGGCGTTGTCAAAAAAATAGCTATCACGATCACCGATGCGGATACGTAGCTTGCCGTGTAGCGCCACCAGACGCGCGGCGGTACGGCGCGATAACAAGCCATGCAGATCATGATGCTGATACCAGTGCTCGGCGGCCTCATCGTCAATGACGCCGGACGTACGATGCCATATTCGGCGTGGGTAGCCGTCAATACCCACCGGCGAGAACGCTGCCTCCCATTGGTCCCACAAGCCTTTCGAACGGGACCGTTCGGCTAGAGACCGCTCCCAATGCCCAACATCCGCCATATTGGCGAGCGTTCGCCCCTGAGCATCACGTTTGGCCGCTCGCGGCAATCGCAGGTGGAGCCCTTCTTCAAAGAACGCGTTATGGTCTGACTGCAGATCGATCAGCCCAAAGTGTCGGAAATCGACAGGGTCAGGGCATGCCGCCCAAGCGCCATTGAAATCCTCGGGGTAGCGCAGCTGCAGTGCGAGCGCGCTCCAGCCACCATCCCCACCCCCAAACAAAAAACGCGCCCAACTCGATGACTTGATGCGAAAGGCTTGTTCGAGCGCGGGCAGTAATTCGTGACGGATTGCATCCGCATAGGGGCCATTGTTCAAAGAATTGACCGCGAAGGAACTATCCGCATAAGGCGTCGGATGTTGCAGCTCCACCATGACCATCCGAGGAGTGGTGGGCGCTTGCCAATAATTAAAGTTATCCCAGCCAGCTTGCTGCGGCTCTGCATCGATCGAGTCCGAAGCGAGCCCGACAGCGGGCGCGCGCTCGCGCCAATGACTGGGCGCGAGCGGCAACCCACCGAGTCTTATCAACACGGGATATCGAGTCTTAGGGTGATCCCGATAACCTGCGGGTAAGGTCACAAATGCGCCAAGATACATGTCGCGACCCCAAAACTCGGACAAGCGCTGGCTGCGAATCCGAAAAGATGTGACCCAAGGCGTGTCGGCAAATGAAGCCTGAGACGGCACCGGGATCGACAAAGTCAGCAACCGCGGTACCTGATTTCCATCCCAAAGAATGTCTTCGGCGTGCGAGTGCCAACGTCGCGGCGCCGCCTGACTCGCGCTCACGGAATCAAGAGGTTCAACGACGGGCAAGAGCAGGGTATGGCCGTCCCGGCGATGATAGTGCTCATAACGTTCGAAGGACGCCTGCAGTCGATAACGCCCCTTCGGCAAGTCGGCGAGGCTGGGGTAAGGAAAGCCGGATGCATCCGGGCTCAAGGTCAGTACTTGGCCCGAGCGCCAGTCGACCACATCTTGCCCAAAGAAAGCGATTGCTTCCGTGGTCGGTACGAGTTCGAGATGGACATCATGGTCGGAGGCAGTATCGGCAGCAGCAAACATGACCAACAAGCGCCCGGAGACAGGCGTGGGCGACAGGCCAGGCGGCATCGTCACGCGAATCGAGGGGGGCACCGTCACCGCAGAGGATACCGAGACGGCCATTGCCGGTAATAAAGCGAAGAGAAAGATCAAGCTACGCATGGAGCGCATGCTAGTCGGTCGATCTGCTTGCCTTCAGTGGGTAATTGACGGCAAACACCGGCCTTTTACGACCGCATCAACCGAGAATGGCCTCACGCTCATAGAGCCGCCCTGCCCACCATGCCAGTGCCGCACCCAGGGCCAAAGAAACGCTGGCGGAAATCATGACATCGGTGAGCGCAGGCATCTCGCCGCGCAAAATCTGAGTCAGCAGGAAATGCTGGCTGAGCGAGGGAATCGCGTAGAGCTCGGGGGTCGGTGAGAGCCCCAGCACACCGATGAAGGCCAAGGGTAGAGTCGGCACACTGATCACAAACCCGAGATAACTTTGCGCCTCGCGAAAACTGCGAGTAAAGGACGCCACGACGGTCATCAGAGATGCGCCGAGTGGAATCAATGGCGATACCAAGACGATGATCATCAAGGCCGACAGCGGGCCGAGTGCCACGCTCATGCCAAATTCTTCGAGTCGAATGAACTGCAAAGTCAAGGTGCAGGCGACCACGGTCAATGTGACGGCGAGCAACATGTACGCGCTGGTGGCGAGAATCTTGCCATAGATCAACTGCGATCGCGGCAAGGGCAGCGTCAATAAAGCCTCGAGTGAGCCGCGCTCACGCTCGCCCGCGGTGGAGTCGATGGCGAGATACATACCACCCATCAGCATGGCGAAAATTACGAGATAACTCAGGATGCCGAGCATCAAAGCCGCACGGCTCGCAGGCGTTGATACATCGACTTCCTGTACGACCACCGGTGCAAGCAGCAGGGGATTGATACCGCGCAAGATTAATCGCGTCTGACCAAGCTCGCTCGCGTAGCGCTCAATGATTCGACGCACCCTCTCCGCATCTTCGTAGCCACCGAAACGATCGGACGCATCGGCGAAGAGCTGCAATGGCGCAGGTTCCGAGTTTTGTAAGCGGCTTGCAAAATCTTCGGGCACACGCAAGACAACCGAATGAGTCCGATCGAGCACAGCCTGTCGTGCCGTGGCTTCATCGAAATTCACTGGTACCACCTCGATGGCGCGTGACTCAAGTAAAGCGATCAGGTTTGGCGCCCGGTCCGCGCCGGCGACCGCCAGCGTCAGTGGTTGATCAAGGCTGGCTTCTCCGCGTGAGACCGAGATCTGCAACAAGGCCGCAAGCAGCAGCGGTCCAAGGACGGGACCGAACACGAGCGCGGCGAGGATGGTGCGGCGATCACGCAGATTCTCGAAGAATTCCTTGAGGAAGACGAGGACGATTCCGTGCATCAGTTGATCCCCTCGGCGGAGCCGATGAGCTTGACGAATGCGTCCTCGAGGCTCGCCTCACCGGACGCAGTACGCAAAGCCTCGATACTGCCGTCGGCAACCACGCGTCCGTGAGCGATGACAACCACATGATCACAGAGCATCGCCACCTCCTGCATCACATGACTGGAGAACAGTATGCAGTGGCCGGCATCACGCAATCGCTCGAGCAAATGGCGCAGAGCGCGAACAGCCATAACATCTAGGCCATTGGTCGGCTCATCGAGAATCAGGTTTCGCGGTGAGTGGACCATCGCGCGGGCAAGGGCCGTCTTCAATCTTTGGCCTTGCGAGAAACCTTTAGCGCGTCGGTCCATGATCTCGTGCAGATCGAGCAGAGCGGCGAGCTCATCGGCTCGCTGCCGCGCAAGGGCGCGTGACAGCCCATGCAAGACGGCAAAATATTCGATGTTTTCCCGAGCGGTGAGGTGGGGATACAAACCGCTGGCGTGCGAGAGGACGCCGATCCGTCGACGGGCCTCGATCGGCTGGTTGATGAGATCAACACCGTCGATCTCGGCGGTGCCGGCATCGGGTTTGAGAAGGGTGGCGAGCATACGCAGCGTGGTGGATTTACCGGCACCGTTCGGCCCCAAAAGCCCGGTGATGCAACCATCCTCGGCACAAAAACTGACGCTTCGCACGGCCTCGACGGTACCAAAGCGTTTGCGCAGCTCGTGCAGTTTGATCATGGTGCAGGGCCTGCCAGCGACAACCAGAAGGGCGGTAAGCGTTTACGATCGAGGCAACTCACATCGAGCGCACCGGGATCAGTAGTATCAAAGAAATCAGCGAGAATTCGATCCATGCAAAGGAGGCCGAGCTGTCCGTGCCCCTCTCCGGGCAGGATCAGGTGTCGGGCGTTTGCCAGAGTCACGGCCACGCGCGCGGCATCGGCAGGCGGGGTCACGGGGTCAAGGCTGCCGGACAACAGCAACACGGGTAGCGCTGTTTTCAAAGGCTCGTGAAAATCAGGATCGACTGGTCCCTGCGGCCATTCAGCGCATAGCGGTTGCATGAAATCGATCATTTCCGTACCGATATAGGTGGCCTGCAATGCGTCGCGTTGCAGGCTGGCAGGGTCGAAACGGGCCATATCCTCGCTACACACCACCGAGTTGTGCATGCCGGTGGCAAGACCCTGACTCAATGATTCGGCCGTCAGCCAATAGAGACTTGCGAGGGGGCGATAGTTGCCGTTGAACGCCTCATGCAACGACAGCGGCAGTAAAGCCGCTTGGGCGGCCTGATAACTGCCCAAGCGTAGCGCCAGCTTGAGGTGGGGAGCGCCGAAATCGAAAGAGAGTGCCTCGCCGGTACGCGGATGCGGCATGGTCAAAGATTGCGGACGGCGTGTAAGGGTAGCGATCAGTTCACGGGTACGACGCGCGAGATTCGGAAACGCGCTACCACAGGCGGGGTCGACGCCACAGCGATCAAAGATTCCGTTCAAAGCCGCTTCAGCGTGCAAGGCAAGCTCGGGGCCGAGCACGGTGGTCGGGGCGACCACACCGTCCAACACCAT
>CAZHLL010000011.1:0-16254 GCA_964533305.1 uncultured Acidibacter sp. | reverse complement strand
ACCTGGGCGACCTGGGTATACATGGATTGCGCGTCACCACCCGGGCCGCCTGCCAGCAGGACAATGGGATCCGTGTGTGCCTGGCGACCGACGGCGGGCAACCGAACCAGTGACAATCGGATACGGCGAGGAGATCCCACGCGTTCAGCGATCTCGATATCGAGGCACTCTGCGGCAAAACTTTGAACCTGATGCGGGTCGGTCAGCTGACAGGGCGTAAATGCGCCGATCGGGCGCGCGGCGAGCTCCGCCGGGGAGCCAAGCCTATCTTTGGTGGTCCCGCTGTCGGCGCGCAGCAAACCTGGCATCCCGCTGATCAGCAATAGTCCCAACAGGAATTTGATCCGGTACATGCCTGCCAAGATATAGCATTAATGCTATATGTCAAGCGAGTTGCAACAGGTTTGGGGGATTGCCGATTGGAACGCTAAAATCACCGGCTATGACTAGGGCGAGAGCAGCAAGTTTTGATGTGATTGTGGTGGGCGGCGGTCACGCGGGTGCCGAGGCGGCACTCGCGGCAGCGCGTATGGGTGCGCGTACCTTGCTGCTGACCCAGAGCATCGAGACGCTCGGTCAAATGAGCTGCAACCCGGCCTTTGGCGGCATCGGCAAGGGCCACCTCGTGCGCGAAATCGACGCGCTCGGCGGAGCGATGGCGCGCGCGGTCGATGCCGCCGGTATTCAGTTCCGTACCCTCAATGCCAGCAAAGGGCCAGCGGTACGTGCCACTCGCGCGCAAGCAGACCGCCAACTTTACAAGCGAGCGATGCGTCACACGCTCGAGAACCAAGCGGGTCTCTCGCTGTTTCAGCAGGAAGTGGCGGACTTGATTGTGGAGGGCAACACGGTGCGCGGCGTTATCACCGCCAGCGGAATTGCCTTTCAGGCACCGACCGTGGTGCTGACCGTCGGTACTTTTTTGGGTGGCCGTATCCATGTCGGTCTCGAGCAGCAGTCGGGCGGACGCGCAGGCGACCCGGCCTCCAACCTCCTCGCCGCGCGCCTGCGGGAATTGCCACTGCGCGTCGGGCGTCTCAAAACCGGCACGCCGCCTCGCATTGATGGGCGCAGCATCGACTACAGCGTGATGGCACCCCAGTATTCGGATGACCCGCTGCCGGTGTTCTCGTTCCTCGGTCGCGCCTCGGAACACCCTCGACAGCTGCCCTGCTTCATCACCCACACCAACGAACGTACCCATGACATCATCCGTGGCGGTTGTGATCGCTCGCCGATGTTCACCGGCCGGATCGAAGGTACGGGACCGCGTTACTGCCCCTCGGTAGAGGACAAGATTCATCGCTTCGCCGACAAGACTTCGCATCAAATCTTTGTCGAACCCGAAGGTCTCGATACCCACGAGATTTATCCCAACGGAATCTCGACCAGTCTGCCTTACGACGTGCAAGTCGAGTTCGTGCGCAGTATCCGCGGCTTTGAACAGGCGCACATCACGCGGCCAGGCTATGCCATCGAGTACGATTATTTTGATCCGCGTGACCTGCATGCGTGGCTTGAAACCAAAGTGATCGACGGGCTTTTCTTTGCGGGTCAAATCAACGGCACAACGGGTTACGAAGAGGCGGGCGCACAGGGCATCGTCGCTGGAATCAACGCCGCACTGCGCACACGCGGTCTCGGGCCTTGGGTGCCAGCCCGCAGCGACGCGTACATCGGCGTTTTGATCGATGATCTCATCACTCGCGGTGCGAGCGAACCTTACCGCATGTTCACGAGCCGCGCCGAGCACCGGCTGCTGCTGCGCGAGGATAACGCCGACCTTCGACTGACTCCGATCGCACGTGAACTTGGCCTGATTTGCGATGACCGCTGGAAATTCTTTGAGTACAAACGCACATCAGCCGATGCCGAAGTGCAGCGTCTGCAGCGGGTTTGCATCAAACCCGTCAGCGCCGAACGCTGGGCAACCGAAAACGGTGTTCCTGCCTTGTCGCGGGAGGTATCGGCGTTTGATCTGCTACGCCGGCCGGAGATCGACTACGGTTTGCTGCAGGCGCTGGCGGCCGATTGCGAGCAGCTTGCGGTCGATGAGCCCATGACGGCGCTAGCCTCACTGGATGATCGTTTGCCGGCCGCCGTGCGTCTGCAAGTGGAGGTCCGCGCCAAGTACGCCGGTTACATTGACCGGCAGCACGACGAAATCGAACGCACCCGTCGTCATGAGTCACTGAGTCTGCCTGCCGATCTCGACTATGACCGCGTCACCGGTCTTTCGAACGAAGTACGTCAAAAATTGCGCGAAGCACGACCTGACACTCTCGGACAAGCGTCACGCCTGCCGGGTGTCACCCCGGCGGCGGTGTCGGTGCTACTCATTCACTTGAAGAAGACGGATCGTGTTCGTGCCGATGGGCCGCACCGCCTAAGCGCATGAGGCCAAGCAGCCTGACGCCAAGCAGCCTGACGCGCGCCCTTGCCATCACCTTGGCCCTACTCGGCTGGGTGGCCGTGTTGACTCAGCTTTATCTCAGCATCGAGGCGGAGGTGCGCGCCGGTAAAGGCGCGGCCTTCGGTGTGCTCATGTATACGGGGTATTTCACTCTGCTAAGCAATATTTTTTGTGCGGCAGTGGCCACTGCGTACATGCTGTCGGCAAATGCGCGTGAGGGGCTTCAGAGCCTCTGCAGCCCTTGGGTGATAAGCGCAGCGACGCTGGCCATCGTCATGACAGGCAGCATTTATTTCTTTGTTTTGCGCAATCAATATAACCCCCAGGGTGTTAATTTTTGGGTGAATAGCGCGCTGCATTATGTGATCCCGCCGCTGTTCGCATGGTTCTGGTGGCGGGTGGTTCCGCGCCGAGCGCTCGTCTGGTCGGATGTGTTTCGCATGTTGGCGTATCCCGTCGCCTACCTGTTGTATTTGATCGTTCGCGGCGAGGCGACGGGACTGTACCCCTATTTCTTTGTCGATGTCCCCCGTATCGGCTACGCCAGTGCGCTGAGTAACGCAGCAGCCATATCGGGTGTTTTTGCCGTCTCGGCAGCTTTGCTGGTGGCGCTGAAGCGGCGGTGAGGGGCAGCTGCGGCTTGCGGCCGCGCCACCTTCGAGCAATACAACGGCGGCGGTGTCGTTCGGGCAATATGCTGATAGCACTCGCAAGACTGTTGCTCGAGCAAGGACCGACGCATGATACGAACGCAACCGCGGCGTGACTCGATGCTCCCCAGCAACTGCAATTTACCGATCGCCTGTGTGATGCCCTCACGGCGAACTCCCAGCAAATCGGATAGGTCCTGTTGGGTCAAAAATATTTCATCGAGACCGGTCAGGTCGTGGTACTGCAACAGCACCTTAGCCAGCTGCTGGTCAATGTGGTGATGACGATTGCAGACCGCCGACTGGGTAATCTGGACAAAGATGGCTTGCAGCGCATTGCGCAGGTATTGGCCGAGCACCGGTGACTGCAGCAAAGTGCTCTGCAGGCCAGCCACATTGAACAGCCAAATATCCCCGGATCGTTGCACGGTTGCCCTGTAGGGCATCATGCCCCAGCCGTGGGCGCTGCACATGCCGAGCAAGGCTCCTCTGCCAAGCAACGCCACTTCGGCACTGCGGCCATCGACGAGCCCTGCGCCCAATGACACCACGGCACTGTCGACAAGATACAGATGATCGGGCTGGCCGGTGAGATCCAGCAATTGATCACCACGTCGCAGGCGCAGCAACCGACTATGGCGACGCAGAAAAGGCAAGTCTCTGTCTATGATTTCCCAGAATGTATTGCTTGTTTTTGATCCTTCAGTCATCAGAACCTCCTGGAGCCCCTCGTCAGGATGATGTTCGGGCGGAGAAGTCACGATCAGTGAATCTCCTGAGGCGTTAGTGTTCTGGCCTGGGTCCTATTCGTAAGTGCGATATCACACTTATCGATCACTCTGGAGCGTTGAGTGCATGAGCGCGGCACTAACTGGTCGAATTGTTATAGTGATGATACATTTTTGATCTTTGAGTCGCGCGCAAGCCGCTGTTAAATTGTCTTTTTCTCTTGACATCCAACAATGTGTGATCGGCAAGACGTGTCAGATCTTCTAGACAATGAACCTCGCTCAAATTGCGACTGGCATACCCCACGCTAGCGCCAAAGATTATCTTATCATTAGCTGTTGCCAATGAAATCCGGCGCAATTTGCGTGTGATGGTCCTGCGCACGTGTGCAGCATGCGTCATCGACGTGACTGGCAGCACGACAATGAATTCATCGCCTCCCATTCGGCCTACGAATCGATCGCTTTGACGCTGAAAACTTTTTTTGAGAATGCACGCGACCCGACGCAGGGCTTGGTCGCCAACATGGTGCCCGTGGTGGTCATTGAGCTGCTTGAAGTTGTCCAGATCGATCACCAACACGGTCACTCGACCCGAGACCCGGCGCTCCCGCATCAGGGCATGCCAATGCTGTTGCAGCGCACGGCGGTTGGCGATGCCCGTCAACGGATCGCGACCGGCGTGACGCTGCCAACGTTCAAGCTGGCGTTGGGTGTCGCAAGCCTGCAGGACCCACCAGCCATACCAGGCCAAGAATCCGGCTTTTACGGCGTGTGCTTTCGCTTCGTGCTGCAGCCAGACGAGGGTGGTTGAATCGGCACTCAGCTCCAGCGCAGGAATTTGCAGAGACGCCGTGAGCCAGGATTCGCAAAGCGACCACAGTAGCGCAAGCGTGCCTGCAAGCAAGCCGAAAAGCCCGAGGGCGGGGTAGCTCGCTCGCGCGAGCACCCGATCCCCCGCCATCGATGTAACCAGCGTCGACATGCTGCAATGGTTTCAGGGTGCTGGCCGCCGGGAATCCCGCGCGCCATTACACGACAAGCCGTGGACGCATCGGGCCATTGCCGATGACGGCAGAGCTCGCCGGCATCGGCCGCGGCGCAGCATGACTGCGACGAGCCGTGTCGTAGCACTCGCACGCACCCGCCTCGAGCCCGTTGCGATCAATGATGGTGACCTGGCCGCGTTTGTGCCGAATCAAGCCCGCGCGCTGCAAGCGACCGGCTGCCTGCGTCACACCCTCGCGCCGAACGCCCAGCAGATGGGACAAAAATTCCTGAGTGATGGCGAGCTGATTGGTCGGTAGACGATCCTGCGCCAAAAGCAACCAGCGACAAAGACGCTGATCCAGGCGATGGTGTCGATTGCAAACTGCGGTTTGTGCGACAAGGCCCATCAAAGCCCACGTGTATTGAATCAAAACCTGCTGCAATTCGGGCGAGCGGAAGAACTCCCACTTCAGTGCGCGCTTATCCACTCTCAAGGCGGTGCCGGACTGCAGCACCACGGCGCGATCTGCACTCGGTTTGTCATCGAACATGGCATCAAGGCCGACCACGCCCTCACGACCGATGATGGCGAATTCGGCTGAAAAGCAGTCTTTCAGCACATGGTGCATGGTGACGACTGTGGTCAATGGAAAGTACACATGCGCGGGTTTGCGGCCCACATCCGCCAGTACATGACCGTTTGGCAGTTCAACACGGTCCAGCCTGGGCATCAGTTTGCGACGGGTCTCCTCCGGCAATTGACGGAGCAATTCATTGCGTTCGAGATCTTCCACCATGTTCATGCGATCATCTCCAAGTTCTTTGATACATTCTTTGATCTGGCTTTGCTCAACACTGTGAGCCGTCCCAAGAGTCGAGTGTTACGCTACGAGCCAAGGCGGGTGCAGATCGGTGCGGGACCGTACGCTCGACGAAATTGGCATATCTGGAATTGTGCGTATGAGCACTGCCCAAAATGCTCATGGTTGCGCCGCCTGTCGCGCCTGGAGCAGCTCTTCGGCCACGGCACGCTGCTTCTGCCATTCTTCACGGTAGGCGGGGGATTCTTTGGCGGCCCGCTCGAAATAGCGTATGGCGCGCGGATAATCCTCGCTTTGCATGGCTTGACGACCCAGGCGGGCCCATGATTCATGCAGCGGCAGGTGTTTGACGTAAGCCTGCAGGGCCTTGGCGTAATCCCCTTGATGGGCCAGCACATCACCGAGCAAGCCATAGGTCTCGGCAGGCGCCCCCTCTGCAAGCTGGGTGCGCAGATGGGCCCGCGCGGTCGTGAGATCGCCTTGTCGCAGCGCGACGCGCGCTCTCGCCAAACGGGCTGTGGGTAAGCGAGGCTCAAGCTGCAGGACCTCTTCAAGATATTGAGCCGCGAGCGCCCACTCACCGAGGGCTTCGCAGGTGAGTGCCATGCCAAGGCGCGCTCTTACGTGGCGTGCATCGTGTACCAGTGCCGCCGCGAAGGCATCGCGAGCGGGCGCGTGTTGCTTGAGTTTCAGACGTGCCCAGCCCAGGCGATTGAGGTTTTCGCCCTTACGGTCCGCGCGCCGAGCCGCTGCATCCCAGGTTTCACTCGCCTCCAGCCAGCGCCCCGCCGCCTCATGAACGAACGCAATGCGCCACAAGACCTCGTCGCCCACAAACCCGGCGGGGTACTCGGCCGCCCCCGTCAATGTTTGTTCGGCGAGCAGATAATGCAACAACGCATCCTCGAGTCGGCCGGCACGTTGCGCCGCATCACCCTCGAGCAGATGGCGCTGTAAGCGACCCGATTCCCATTCCGCTTTCGTACTGTTGGCAGTCTCCGCGACGGGAACAGTGGGTTGCTGGGCGCAACCCAACAACAGTCCGCTGCCGACGATGAGGCAAAGAGCTCTTTGGACTGACATCCGTCTTACACCGACTTCAGTGCATCGACGATGCGCAGTGCAGCAGGCCCAACCGCGACCGCAAAAAATGCCGGAAATTCGCAAAAGATCAGCGGGAAAATAAGCCGGGTTCCAAGCGTCGCGGCACGCTCTTGGGCAATTTGCATTCTTTGATCGCGAAACTCTGCCGAGTAGACTCTCAGCGTCTCGGCAATGCTTGTGCCAAATTGCAAGGTCTGTACCAGCAAGCCTGTCAAACCGCGTATCTCGCTCAAACCCGTACGAGGCGCGAGATTCTTGAGCGCGGTTTCCCGATCCACACCGGCGCGGATCTCCATGTTGACGAGCGCCAACTCCTCAGCCAACTCGGGATGACTGAAACGCAGCTCTGTCGCCACGCGCTCGATGGCCGCCGTCAGACCCAAACCTGCCTCGACACAGATCACGAGCAGATCGAGGGCATCGGGAAAGGCATTGCGCAACAGCTTTTGCCGCTGCCGTATCCGCCGATCCAGCCAAAGATTGGGCAGCATCAATCCCAAAAAAGCGCTGGCAAGCACCATCGTCATGGTCGCGGCAAGATCAAAACCAAGTGGCCAGGCCAAAGGCCAGGCCAGCAGCGGCAATGCAATCGCCAACAACACCTTGACCCCAAAGAAAATGGCGGCCGCCTGCGCTTGTCGAATGCCTGCCATTCCCAGACGTTGGGTGGTGCGTTGCAGCTCCGTACCCGAACCTGGCAACAACCAACGACCTGCGGTGGCCAATTGCGCCAATGTCTTGCCGCGGGTCGAGCTTAATACGGCTCGTTGCGTGCTGACTAAACGCGCAAGCCTTTGCCGGGCAGGGTTGCGAACATCAACCCACAGGCCACCGATGGCCCAGACCAGAACGAAAGCGGCAAGTGCCAGCATGCCGACAATCAAAGTAATCAAGGGGCTCATGGAAAATCCTCTTCGCTGATCGCTGTTGTGCCGAGTCCTTTCATGCTCAAACCTCGATCCGGATCAGGCGTCGCATCCAGAAAATGCCGATGATCATCAGCGCGCCGGTCCCGAGCAGAATGCGTTGCCCGAGGGGATCCTCGAACATCAATGGCAGATAATCCGGGCTCGTCAGTTGCAGCAGCGCAGCCAAGCCGAAGGGCAGCAAAGTCAGAACCCAGGCGGAAGCCCGCCCCTCGGCCGACAAACTGCGAACTTGTCTTTGAAATCGCCCGCGCTCGCGGATGACGGTGCTGATGTGATCCAGGATTTCAGCGAGGTTGCCGCCCGTTTCTCGCTGAATGAGCACGGCCGTGACAAAGCCCATCAAGGTCAGGCTGGGTACACGAGCGATGAGCGCCATGAGGGCAGCGCGAGGGTCACTGCCGAAACTCAAGTCGGCTGCAGTGACTTCAAATTCGCGCGCGACCGGGCCTTCCAGGTCTTCGGCGACCAATTTGACGGAGGCGACAAAAGGATGTCCTGCGCGCAAAGACCGTTTGATGATGTCGAGCGCCTCGGGGAGTTGCTGTTCGATCTGCTGCACACGGCGGTGGCGCAGTACCGTCAGCACAAGCACGGGCACGGTGGCGGCCACGAGCGCCGATAGCAACAGCCACATCGGCTGCGGCGCCACAAACGCAGTGAAAAAGGCGCCTAGTAGCGCCGCACCCACGGCAAAAAGAGCAATACGATGACCCGGTAGATCAAGACCTGCCTGCTCAACCAGCTGGCGCAATCGGGCCATACCAGGCCAGCTCTCCAGTTGTCGCTCAAGCGGTGACAAATTGCCGAGATAGCGATTGCGCAGCAACGACTGATCGGCTGCGGTATCACGCTCAAGTGTCGACAAACGCCGACGCAAGCGGCGGCGCGTCCGGGCACTTTCGCCGACGGCCGGGACCATCAAGCCCTGGGCCAACAAAAAAATGGCAATGAAAATAAGCGCAATGAATGCGATGGGCAACATGGTCATGTGCTGGCACTCCCTGGGTCGTTCATGGTGCTGAAGGTACTGGCGGGCAGTCCGATGCCACGCTGCTTGATACGTCGCAAGAAGCCGGGGACGATGCCCGTGGGCCGCAACGCACCGAGTACGGTTCCGTGCTCATCCACGCCTTCGCGCTGAAAGGCAAAGATTTCCGAGGTCGTCAGGATGTCACCCTCCAGTCCGTTGATTTCCTGCAGGCTCGTCACGCGACGCTTACCGTCCTCATGACGCTCAAGATGAATGACGACATGGATCGCCGCCGCAATCTGCGAACGCAGCGCGCGTATTGGAAATTGCACGCCTGCCATCGATACCATGACCTCGATTCGACTCAAGGCGTCCCGGGCGGAGTTCGCGTGGATGGTGGTCAAAGAACCATCGTGACCGGTGTTCATGGCCTGCAGCATGTCGAGCGCTTCCGCGCCGCGAACCTCGCCGACCACGATACGATCGGGCCGCATGCGCAAACTGTTACGCACGAGGTCGCGTTGCACCACCTGACCTTTGCCCTCAATGTTGGCCTGACGAGTCTCAAGACGTACCACGTGGGGCTGACGTAGTTGCAACTCCGCGGAATCTTCGATGGTGACGATGCGTTCCGTCTCGGGAATGAAACCGGACATGACATTGAGCAACGTGGTCTTGCCCGAGCCAGTGCCACCGGAAATGAGCACATTCAGTCGCGCCTGCACCACGGCGCGTAACACGTCGGCAATCGACGGAGTCAGGGTGCCGAATCGAATCAGATCATCTGTGGTCAGGGTATCGACCGCAAAGCGACGAATAGACAGCACGGGTCCGTCAATGGCGAGTGGCGGAATAATCACGTTGACACGCGAACCATCCTTGAGTCGTGCATCCACCATGGGGGATGCCTCATCCACCCGTCGACCGACTGCTGACACGATCCGATCAATGATATTCATGAGATGGGTATCATCATGAAATTGCAGCGGTGTTTGCTCGAGCTTGCCGTGACGCTCGATGTAGATCGGCCGACAGCCATTGACGAGTACGTCGGAAATTCCGGGGTCGTTGAGCAAGGGCTCTAGCGGACCGAGGCCGAGCACCTCATCCTCAATCTGTCGCTGCACCCGCTGGCGCTGCGTCAGGCTGAGCGGTGCCGCTGAATCCAGCATCAAGCGCTGGGTGATTTCTCTGATCTGGGTCCGTGCCTGAGTGCTGTCGGTACGGGCTAGACGGGGCAGATCAATGGTTTCCAGCAAGCGCTTGAGAATGCGTTGCTGCCACTCGATCTCGAGCTGGCTTTGCCCGCGCTGCCAATCTACCCCAAGGCCGCTCACCACTGCGTTCACGCATGCCTCCAGGGCAACACCGACAAGGTACGCTGCAACAAGCTCGGGGCAACAGACTGGTCGATGCAACCCAGTCGAGTAGCCAATTCTTTGAGTGCGCGAATCAGATCTGAGTGCGGCTCCATGTCGAGCAAGGGCACAGCAGCATCGAAGCTTTCGAGAGCGATGTCATAGTGATTGGGTATGAGGATCGGCTCCTCGATGCCCAGCGTCTTGGCGATGACATCCGGCTGCAGACTCGCATGACGCGAATAGCGGTTGACCACGACCAGTAGACGTTCACTCGGTAGTCCCAGTTGGTCTATGAGCAGACTGTGCAAGCGGACCGCGTTTTGCAGTTGTGCCACGGACTGCTCGACCACGAGACACACATGGGTCGACTCGGAAATCGAGACGGTCGTCAGACTATCAAGACGCCGCGACCCTTCAATGAATATCTGCTGCTGGCCACGGCGCAGCAATTGCAGTACCCGTCGGTAACCTTCGGGATCGATCTCACCTTGCAGCACACTCCCCTCGGGAGCTGCGAGCAGACCGAGACTGCTGGCATGTCGTGCGAGATACCCCTCCAGCGCCACGGCATCCAACGAGTGACTGTTGCGAACGGCCTCGATCAACCCACGCTCCGGTTTCAAACCGAGCGCGGCAGCAATCGGCGTGTAAATCCAGTCGAGATCAATCACCACGGTGCGCTGATCGCTGATGGTCGCTGTCAGATGCGCAAGATTCGTGGTGATGAAGGTGGCTCCCGCACCGCCCGCGGAACCCATGATCGTCGTGACCTCGGCAAGCGCCGGCGAGTCCCCATTGATCTGCTTGGCGGTGGTGACACGTTTCAGCGCAGCGACGAGCTCTTCCTGCGCGGGTAATTCGGGCAGCAAATCATTGGCTCCGGCGCGAATGGCAGCCCGATTGGCTTCGTTGGTGGTCAAACGACCGCAGGCAATCACCGGTGGCCGGTCCCACGGGTCGATGACCGCCAAAGATTCCAAATCCTGCAAGTTGTCGTCACTGCAGCTGACGATCAGCACATCCGGACGTGGAGCTTCATCCAGCAGGGTTTTGAGGGGCGTGCTATCGGTCACTCGCGCCCGACAATGAAACCCCGAAAGATCGTGCAAACGATGGGTCAAATTCTTGACCGCCTCGGCCGAGCGGCCGATCACCATCACTTCGCGAAGACCCGAATTCAGCATGCTACGGCTCCTGTCGCTGTCAAACCCAGACTTTCCACCGGCTGAATCGACGACACGGAAGCGGGATTCAGCGTGATTTCAAATAACGGAATAAACAAAGGCATCGAGTAGCCCTCGATGCTCACGCGCACATAACGGATGCTCGCCGGGTCGTTGGCCGGCGTACCGAGCGCGTTGCCCGCGGCATCGAGGTACTGGACCACCACGTTTTCGGGGGTGAGATCAGGGATGAACCGTGACCCGCCTTCCTCATTGGCAAAGCGACTGGCGGCGCTCACATAGCCATCGCCGATCGGACAAACCGCAGCGAGTCTTGCGCCGCGGCGGGCGCCTTCCTCGAGCATGGCGCGCACGAAGAGCAAACGCCCGAACTCGATCACGGCAAAAAGAATAATGAGCGTAACGAGTGCCGCAATGGCAAACTCGACGCTGGTGGTCCCACGCATGCGGATCAAAGAATTCACAGCGGCCTCATGGTAATGTCGATGTTGAAATTGAAAGCGAGCGGAATATCATCGCCATAGCCAAACCCGGGCAGCACATTGGCCACCATCGGTCGATAAGGGTCGATGATTTGCAGACGGACATCATTGGCCGCGGTCAAGGTGATCGTGACTGCCGCAGGCGTCAGCCCCGGAACAACGGGCTCAGTCCCGCCAGCCACACTGCCATACACGGCCAGTTGCTGCGCCTGAAACACAAGTGCCGCACTGAGATCGGGTACGCCCGTGGTATCGGCAATCACGCGATCAGCGAGAAAGCGCGTCGCCGTTCGCCCATGATGCGCGAGCGTGCTGTACTGAATGAAAGCGCGGCCGAACTCGACCACCGGCAACAACAGCAGCAGCAGCAGCGGCAACACGATCGCCGCTTCGACCAGCGCAAGGCCACGTTGACCGTGACGCAATGAACTAGAATTTAGCGATGGGCGGCTCATGAATCGGCGCTCGCAGGGTCACGGTAAAGCTGGATGATGTACGGGCCGCCGGTACCCGGATTGCTGCCCGGTCGACCGCCGGCTTCGCAGTCTTCAATGAATTCACCAAAGATATCGCCGTTGCCCTGCTCGACTTGCTGCAACAGAAAAAAGCAACCGAAGCCGCGAATCACCGGTTGCGGTACAGTGCAGTTGGCAATCGGCACCACCACCTCGCGTCGACCGAATACGGCGTTGCCCGCCGGTCTCGGCTGATGGGTGTAGTTGCCCGCAGCCACCTGCGATTCGTAGATGGAATGGTTGTAGTCAAGCTGGGCTGCGCTCGTGATCACCGTACCGCCCTGACGAATCTGGCCGCTCCCATTCAACCTCAAGGCTGGCGAGGGCTCGCGGGTCACCACATCGGGGGGATAATCGTCGGCGTTCATGCCACCACCCGCGTAACGATTGAAGCGGGTGTTCAGTCCCTGCGCCGTAGGGCCCGTGACGTTACCGGGCTGGGTGTTGACGATCTGACCCACTTCTAGGCACTGCGCGAATCCGCCCGCAAGATTGGTACGCACCACGCTGGAGCCAGAGCCGCCCAGTCGAATCAGGCCATAGTTGCTTGAACCAAGCCCACTGTTGCCGCCCTTCAATGCATAGACGTTGCCTGGCGTGTAGCCAAACGGCGCCGTAGCCGAATCTCCGCACACCACTACCGGCAGCACGTTGCAGACCTCCTCCAACGGCGGACTCGGTCCCGCGAGTGCGCTCGCACGCACGTCCAAGGCATCAATGCCGAGCACACGGATCAGGCTCGCGGTGACCGGCAGCGACTCGATTCGTACGCGGACAAATCGCGGGCTGACGCCCCCCGGCGTGAAAGGCGATGCCGCCTCGGCGAATTCAATGACGGGGCTGATGCCGGAATCGCGCAGCGCCGGGAAACTCTGCGCGTTAGCGGACACATTAGTGAGCACCGCCGCCGACGCCTGCGCGGTCGATCCCGTCTGGTCGAGCACCTTGGCACCTGCGAGCGCGGCGGCATCCACCACCGATTGCAGACGGGCCTTGGTCGAGAGCGTGTGGCTGACATCGATGGCAAGACCCGCCATGGCGAGCACGGCGAGCAGGGAAGCCACCACCACGATCATCACGACGCCGCGTTCCCGGGATTGCATCACTCAACCTCACTTCGTACCGAGCGCAGTGCCGAGCTGTTGCATCACATTGCTGGGCGCTGCGGTGCTGCTGCGACTGGACTTGCCTTGTTTCAAATCATTGACGGCCTTGTTGGCGGCATCGGGATCCGTGCCCTGCGGCGCGGCCGTACCGTGACGTTCACTCGCCTTCGGGTCGTAGGTTTGCTGCTCAATCCACTGCTGGCTCGCCGCGTGGGTTCCGTTGGTGGATTCACTGTTCTCATCCAGTCCGAGCAGATAAAACTCCGCGTCGGTCGGCGGAATATAGCCATCGGTAGGCAAGCTCAATTTCTTGGGATCCACCGGCTTGGCAAGACGCGGCGTGACCAGAATCACAAGCTCGCTTTCGCCGCTCAAAAATTGCTGGCTGCGAAACAGCGCGCCCAAGACGGGCAGAGAGCCGAGGCCGGGGAATTTTTCCACGGTGGAGCGCGTCGTGTCGTTGATCAATCCTGCCAGACCGATGGTCTGACCATCCGCAAGCTCAACCGTACCGCTGGCGCTGCGTTTATTCAGCGCTGGCACCACAAAAGTCGAAGCTGAATTGCGTGGACTGAGTAACACGCTGGTCGCGTTCGAGAGCTCGCTCACGGCCACGTCAATACGCACATTGATGCGGCCATCGCTCAATACGACTGGCAAGACATTGAGCCCCACACCGAAATCCTTGAACTCGATGGTGACATTGTCGAGCCCACTCGGCACCGGGATCGGAAACTCACCGCCTGAGAGAAAGGAAGCCGGCTGACCGGTCAGGGTGGTGAGGGTGGGCTCAGCCAGAATACGGGCAAGGCCTTTTTCTTTGGCCGCATCCAATGCGAGATTGAAGAAAAAGCTGTCGCTCAGGTAACCGGCAAAGATCCCTTGACTCTGGATCACCAAATCATTGGGTGCAAATTCATCGATGGCGGGCCCGACCGAGCCTGCCGCACCCCCTGGGAAAACCGGCGAGCGCAAACCCTCAGTACCAAACACGGCGTCAGGAAAGGTCGCACCGCCATTGACGCCGCCGTAATTCCACAAACCTTGCCGACCAAAGGCGTTGAAACGGGGCTGCAGGCGCTTGAGCTCAGTGCGAGCAATCTCGGCCACTTTGACCTCGAGCATCACCTGCTGCGCACCGGCAATCTCGAGCAGATTGACGATGCCGGGCTTGCGGTCGCTGCGTTTGGCGGACTCTTCCTGCTCCGGTGGCCCGTCTTTGCGCAGGGCGCCCGGCGCGAGAAAACCTTCAGCGATGCGCAAAGCCGCCGACATGGCCGCGGCGCTTGGCACCGTACCCGTCAGCACGATGGAATCTTGCGCCGAATGCGCCTCGATTTTTTGCTCAGGAATCAGCTCGTAGAGCTTGCGTCGTAGCGCCGGTAGGTCGTGGGTGACTTCCACCGTCATGGCATCGCGAGCCGATGAGCCTTTCTCCCAGATCAAAATGTTGGTACGGCCAATATCCTTGGCGAGCACATAGAATTCTTTGGGGCCCAACATGACGATATCGGCGATCTCGGGGTTTGCGACCGAGACTCTGGAAGCGGGCTGCGGCAGCGTCACCACCTGAGAGTGGAACAAGGGAAGAGCGAGATGATCTTGGCTTGCGGCAGAGTCCATGGCCTGCAGCGGCGCTGCGGCCAAGACCAAGCTCAACAAATAGCCGAGGGATGAAATATCGATACGCATGCGATCAGCCTCCTGAACGGGAACGATGGGTGCCGCGCAGCACTTCGACGCGGTCGCTAGCCGCCGCATCACGACGCGAAGCGGGTGATGCCGCAGCAGGCAAGGGGGTCGCCGCCGGTGTGGTCACCGCTTCTGCGGCTTCAGCCACGCGCAGTTCCGGAGTCACCGGATCCTCATCACGCGGATGGCGCAAACTCAATTGCAGTTGTCCTTGATGACGCGCGCGCGCAATCGACTCGGCGCCTTGCGGTGTGACCTCAAGGGTGACGGCGCGTACGACCTGCGGTTTGGTGGGATCGGCGCTCGCCTGCTGATCGACCGCGAGCACGCGAATATTGCTGAGGAAGGTATTGGCGACGGTTTGTCGGCCTTCCTCACGGGTCGAGATCACATCGACATGGTTGCCAGGCAAGATGAACCCTGCCACACCGACGACATCATCCACCCGCACGGTGACGGCGCGCATGTTGGGCGAGAGCAAAGCCGCCAGCGCGCTGCCTTCGACGTCCTCACTCAGACGCGAGGCGAGTATCAGTTCGCCCGCGCGCAGGTTGGTGTTCACGATCTGGCCTTCGACTTCATCGATGGCCATGAAACTGCCCATGGGTCGATCGGTGACAAGCACCTGCATGGGACGGAGATCGTCGGCGGTGAGCCGCGTACCGGCGGAAAGATCGCGTGCGGCCACCATGAGGCCTTGCGTGACCGGACGATTGGTATCGCTCAGCTTCGCGCGATCGAGCATCCAATTGCTCGCGAGCAATGCAGCGGCGGTGGCAAGCGCCAACGAAACAAAAATCATGATCAAAGAGCGACGAGTTCGGGGAGTCATGACGCAGTCCTCATGCAAAACCGGGATAAAGAGTGGCGATGAACGTGCCGGCGGCGATGGCGCCGGCGTAAGGCACTCCATCGTGCTGCTCGCGCAGGGCACGGTGGGTAGCAAAGGCCAAGCCCATGACGCCGCCGATCAACAAGGTGTAGAGCACCGCTGACGACAGCATCAATAAAGGCAACCAGGCGCCGACGGCGGCCATGAGTTTGACGTCGCCCGCTGCCATGCCTTTTAAAAGATAAAATGGCAGCAGCGCGACGAGCCCAATCAGCATGCCGAGCAGGGACTGACCAAAGCCCACGGCACCGAGGGCAAAAGATTGATAGAGCAGCCCGCTCGCCGCGACGAACAGGACCAAAGAATTCGGAATCTGATGCGAGCGCCAGTCAATTACGCTGGCACCGAGCAGCGCGGGATAAAGCGCCGCAAAGTAAGCTGTGTACTGCAACGTCGTCCAATCGACGGCGAGAGAGT
>CAZHLL010000010.1:0-50391 GCA_964533305.1 uncultured Acidibacter sp. | reverse complement strand
GGCATCGATATCTTCAAAGTTGATGCGATTGATACGACCCGAGCGGAAATTTTCCTGCTCATTGACGGCTTCAAGCGTGAGGGTGTTGCTGCCGAGGTCGGCGAACTGGTCGCTGATCGAGTCAGAAAACCCCTGCAGCACCGAGACCACAGCAATCACCGCCATGGTGCCGATCAAGATGCCAAGCGTGGTCAGAAAGCTGCGCAGGCGATGCGCATTGAGGCTGGCGAGGGCCGCGCGAAAAGCTTCTCCCAGCACGTTCATGCTGTGCGCTCCGGATTACGAACATCGTCGACCACTCGACCATCACGCACGCGGATGGTTCGTTGGCAGTAGGCCGCGATGTCGGGTTCGTGAGTGACGATGACGACGGTTTGCCCCTCCGCATGCAAGGCATCAAAGAGCGCCATGATGTCGGCGGAGGTGCGCGAATCGAGATTACCGGTGGGTTCGTCGGCGAGCAGGATAGAGGGTTCACCGACGAGCGCTCGGGCGATGGCGACCCGTTGCCGTTGCCCGCCTGAGAGCTGATTGGGTCGATGATCGAGGCGATCGGCGAGCCCGACCTGATCGAGTGCGGCGACCGCGCGTTCGCGACGTTCGGTGGGGCTCATGCGTCGGTATACGAGAGGCTGCATGACATTCTGCAGTGCCGTTTGCCGCGGCAGCAGGAAAAAACTTTGAAAGATGAAGCCGATCTCACGATTACGGACCGTAGCGAGTTCATCCTCGGTCAGATGCGAGGTGTCGCGACCGTTCAGGATGTAGCTGCCCTCCGAGGCCGAATCCAGGCAACCAATGATATTCATCAAGGTGGATTTGCCGGAACCGGAAGGGCCAATCAGCGCCACATACTCGTTACGCTCGATCAAAAGATCGATGTGCGCGAGCGCGAGCACGGTCTCTGCGCCGAGCTCGTAGCGCTTGACGATGCCACGCAGCTCGATCATTCGTCATCCGCGCCGTCGGTGGTCCCCTGGTCTTCGCCATCCGCGCCTGCGGCGGACTCACGTTGGCTCACGCGCTCACCGTCCCGCAGGCGTCGCAAGGTTTTCTGCGGACCGGTGATGATCTGATCACCGACATTGATACCGGATTCGATGACTTCCCAGCGATCATCCGAGAGGCCGGTGGTGACCTGAATTTTTTGAGCCTTGCCGTCACGAGCCACCCAGACGTAACGTCGGATGACATTCTTTTCCGGGTTTTCCGTGACGATGGCTTCGACCGGGACGGCGAGGCGCCGATCACCGTCACCGAGGTAGATCACGGCGCGAGCGCTCATGCCGGAGCGCAGCAGCAGATCGTCCGGCGCTTCGAGGGCGAGCGTCACGAGATAGGATCGACCCTGCCCTTCAATGGTGGGCGTCAAGGCAATCCGCTCGACTCGCGCGGCGAGGGCGGTGTCCTGATAGGCGGCGGCGAACACGTCGGCGACTTGGTCGACCCGGATCTTGGCGACATCCGCCTCATCGACTTTGACTTCAGCCTGAATCGCCGAGATGTCGGCAATCTTCATCAACTGTGCGCCGGCGAGTGAGGCAGTGGAGGGGATCGCCACTTCACCGACCTTGATCGGCAAAGAAATCACACGCCCGGCCACCGGTGCGCGGATCTCGGTTTTCGCACGTTGCTCACGGGCGTCGCTCAGCACGGCCATGGCGCGGGTGAGGGCTTCCTCGGAGCTGCGTAAATCGGCTTCAGCCACCACCCACTGGTTACGATCTTCATCCAACCGGTTTTGATCGATCAGTCGGGCTTCGGCCAATTTTTGGCTGCGCTCGTATTGCTGCTTGCGCAGGGCGACGACGGCGCGCTGGCGATCGATCGTGATGCGATTTTGGCGCACGCTCGCTTCTTCGCGAGCGATGATGGCGTTGTAGGTTTCAGGGTCGAGTCGCAGCAACAATTGACCTGCCTGCACCCGGTCGCCCTCGGCAACGGAGAGTTCGATGACGCGTGCGGTGACTTCAGCGCGCAAGTCCACTTCGACCTTATAAGTCAGCGTACCCGACGCGAGCACACTCGGACGCACATCCTCCTCGGCGGCCACGGCCATGTCGACCGGGGTGCCCTGCGGCCCAGTGCATTGCCGCACGCCGAGCGGCAGAGCGATAGCCAACACCACAGCGGCTCCACCGAGCCAACGTTTATCCCATTTCATAGTGTTATATATAAATACAACAGTATAACGGTGTCAAGTGAAGAGCGGATTTGATCAACGCAATAATGCCGAGACGGCCATGCCGCCATAAATCAACCCGCTAGGCAGTACCGCGACGATCACCGGCGTGCGCCACGAGCCCGATCCGGCCAATTGCTTCCAGCCAAGCGCCGTGAGGAAAGTGGTCCAAAACGCCAGGAAGGTGAACGAGCTCGCCAAGGTTTTCCAGGGGTGATCCGAGGGGAGTTGCACGAGTAGCGGATCCACGGTGGTCAGCGACAGCGATTCGAGCGGAGTCTGGCTGTCCATGGTCAGAGTGCCCAGCAGAATCAACAGCGAGTTGATGAGCGTTGGCATCGAGCTCCAGCCCGAGAGCGCCAGCGATTCTTTGAAGCTCAGCGATACGGCGCTCAGCTTGGCGGCGAGCCAGTAATACAAGCCTAGGATCAGGAATATGGCCCCGATACCGATGGCTGAGCTCACGGGTGCGGCCCAACGTATGGTCGCCCCTGTGCCGGCGCTGTCGCGGATCCGAGCGAGCTCCGCATCACTGATCTCGGGGTTTGACTGCAGTATGCTTTGTTCCAGAAACCAACCGAGGTCGACCTTGTGAAAATACAGAGCGGTGCCGAGCGTGCTGGCGAAGACCAGCAGCAGGATTGGCAGGGCCGGTTGGGGACGTTCGCGCAGGCTGGCGAACACCGCGGAAGGTTGCAGGAAGATGTCGATGAGTTTCATGGTGTGCGATTTTGCCAGAGCTGATTGCAGCAGATTCCGATGGCGACAGATTATGGAGGTAAAAAGAGTGAAGACTCAAAAGTTTTCTCGTTTTGCAGGTAACACCATCCTGGTTTGTTTGCTGACCCTCACGCTGGCCGCCTGCAGCTCCGCATTGCGCCGAGACGGTACAGCGATGGATTTGAAATACAGCGATTACGCGGGCGAGCCCGTGGAGCAAATCACCGCCATGCGCGGTGTCGACTCCTGGACACCCGTGTCGCGCAATCAACTCGTGATCTGGACCGGGATCAATGAAGCCTGGTTGCTCACCATCTGGGACAACTGCCCTGATCTCATGTTTGCACAGGGTGTGCAGGTGACTCAGACCGGTCGATCCATCAGCCGTTTCGACAAAGTCATCGTGGGTCGCGACAGTTGCCCCATTCGTGAAATCCGACCCGTGGACGTCAAACAGATGCGCAATGATCGCAAAGCGGCGCGCGAGGCCGTCCCTGCGCCATAATCGGGCGCATGCAACAGGATGATGGCTTCGAGGAAATCCGCTCCGGTGTGCGTGCGCTGTGCGCGCAATTTCCGGATGAGTACTTTCGCAAGGTCGATGAGGAGCGGGGATACCCCGCCGAATTCGTCGACGCGTTGACCCAAGCCGGCTGGCTGGCGGGTCTCATTCCCGAGGCCTATGGGGGTTCGGGCTTGTCGCTCGCGCAAGCCTCGGTGGTCATGGAAGAGATCAATCGCTGCGGCGGCAATTCGGGCGCCTGTCACGGGCAGATGTATGTGATGAATGTGCTCGTGCGGCATGGC
Organism: uncultured Acidibacter sp.; assembly: GCA_964533305.1. GTDB lineage: Bacteria > Pseudomonadota > Gammaproteobacteria > Steroidobacterales > Steroidobacteraceae > UBA964. The sequence continues at coordinate 46,682 of CAZHLL010000010.1, read as the reverse complement.
TCCGAGGCGCAGCGTCGCGAGTATCTGCCAAAGATTGCAGCCGGCGAGCTTCGCTTGCAGTCCATGGCCGTGACTGAGCCCACCACGGGGACCGATACCACCAAACTCAAGACCTTTGCCGAGCGACGGGGCGATCGTTATGTCATCAACGGCCAGAAAGTGTGGATTTCGCGGGTGCAGCACTCGGAGTTGATGATCCTGCTTGCACGCACCACCGCGCTCTCGGAAGTGCGACGTAAGAGTGATGGTCTATCGGTTTTTTTGATTGATCTGCGTCAGGCGATGGGTAACGGCCTGTCGCTGCGCCCCATACGCAACATGGTCAATCACGAAACCAACGAAGTTTTCTTTGATAATCTCGAAATTCCTGCCGAGTGCCTGATTGGCGAGCAGGACAAGGGTTTTCGCTACATTCTGGATGGTCTCAATGCCGAGCGGGTGTTGATCGCGGCCGAGTGTATCGGTGATGCCCGTTGGTTTATCGAGCGCGCCAGCCGCTATGCGCGCGAGCGCGTGGTGTTTGATCGTCCCATTGGTCAGAATCAAGGTGTGCAGTTTCCGCTTGCGGAAAGTCATATCGAAACCGAGGCAGCCAGTTTGATGCGTTTTCGTGCCTGTGAGTTGTATGACTCGGGCAAGCCCTGCGGTGCCGAGGCGAATATGGCCAAATATTTGGCAGCCAAGGCATCCTGGGAAGCCGGTAATGCCTGTCTGCAGACCCATGGCGGGTTCGGGTTTGCCGCGGAGTACGATGTGGAGCGCAAGTTTCGCGAGACTCGTCTCTATCAGGTGGCGCCGATCTCGACTAATTTCATTCTTTCTTACGTGGCCGAGCATTTGCTCGAGTTGCCTCGTTCCTACTAAAGGGGCCACAAGCCACATGAGCGATGACCAAGGCGGGGAGTTGCTGCGCGAGGTTCGCCGAGTCGCTGCTGCAGCGGCCGAAGTGATCATGCAGGTGCGCGGCCGTGCCGCGCTCGGCGGCAGCATTGCGCAGCGCAGCAAGCCGGACGATTCGCCTGTGACAGAAGCCGACATGGCGGCTCACCAGTTGATCAGTGCGGAGCTTCGCAGGCTGACCCCGGCGATACCGGTACTCTCTGAAGAGGCCGCGGATGTCGATTTCGAAGCGCGCAGTGCCTGGCCGAGATTTTGGCTGGTGGATCCGCTCGACGGTACCAAAGAATTCATTGCGGGCCGAGACGAGTTCACGGTCAATATCGCCTTGATTGAGGGTCATCAGCCCTTGCTCGGTGTGGTGCATGTGCCTCCCACCGGGGCTTGCTACAGCGGCGTGGTGGGGGCGGGCGCTTGGCGCAGCGAGGGGCCTGGCGCGAGCGCGCAAGCCATCGCCGTGGCTACACGCTCTGCGTCGAGGGTACGAGTGGCCGGGAGCCGATCTCATCGAGGTGATTCGTTGGATGGTTTGTTGCAACGGCTCGGGCCTCACGAACTTTGCGCGGTGGGCAGTTCACTCAAATTTTGTCTGGTCGCTGAGGGCAATGCGGATATCTACCCGCGCCTTGGTCCGACCAGCGAGTGGGATACGGCGGCAGGGCATGCTGTCTTGGCCGCAGCCGGTGGCCAGGTGCGACGCATGGATGGATCATCGCTGGTCTACAACACGCAGCGCGAGTGGCTGAATCCGCATTTTGTTGCCTTTGGACCCAGCGATAGAGACTGGTTATCGATCGTCAAAGAGGCAGGGGTCAAAGAAAAACGGGGATCCAACGGCTTTGGTCACGCGGGGGGTCAAGCATGATTTACGCCTTTGACGCGCGCGAGCCCGTGCTTCTGGAAGACGCCTGGGTGGCGCCGAGTGCGAGTGTCATCGGCACTGTTCGGCTTGGCCTCGGCAGCAGCGTCTGGTTCTCGGCCGTGCTGCGCGGGGACAACGACTGGATCGAGGTGGGTGATGGCAGCAACGTGCAGGACGGGGCGATTATTCATACCGACGAGGGCTTTCCGACACGGATCGGCGCGCGGGTCACCATCGGCCATCAGGCCTTGCTGCACAGTTGCACGGTGGGCGATGAGACGCTGATTGGCAATGGCGCGACGGTACTCGATCGCGCGGTGATTGGTCGGCACTGTCTCATTGCCGCACGCGCCTTGGTGCCGCCCGATGCGGTGATTCCCGATGGTTCGCTGGTGATGGGGTTGCCGGGCCGGGTGGTACGCAGTCTCACCGAGCAGGACATTGAGCGCATTCGAGGCACCGCCGCGCGCTATGTGGAGAAGGCGCGCGCTTTTCGTGACAGCCTGCGAGCCCGCGACTAGGTCCATGGCAAAATTGCCCGCACTCGACTGGGGGAAAGATGCGGCAGATTGGCCGCACCGGCAAGCGAGTGAATTCATTGAGGCGGGAGGTGTGCATTGGCATCTGCAGCGCATGGGTGCGGGGCCGTCTTGTCTCTTGCTGCATGGGACGGGTGCGTCCACCCATTCATTTGCCGGCTTGATGTCCGCGCTCGCGAGAGAGTTTTCCGTGCTTGCGGTGGATCTGCCTGGACATGGTTTCACCTCGCGACCCAAAGAATTATCCGGCTTGTCGATGCCCGGCATGGCGCTGGCGCTGCAGGCCTTGTTGGTCAAATTGGAGATCGAGCCGCGATGGGTCATCGGCCACTCAGCCGGTGCCGCCATCGCCTGTAGCATGACGCTGGCGGGGATGCTGCAGCCTGCCGGTATCGTCAGCATCAATGGCGCACTGCTGCCGCTGAGTGGGTTCAAGCATCCTGCCGTGACGCCCATGTTGCGCAAAGTCGCGAGCAGCGACTGGCTGGCGGGGTGGTTCGCCGATCGACTGCGTAAGCCTGAGGCGGTGGAGCGTCTGCTGGCACAGACGGGCTCGCAACTCGATCGACAAAGTCTCGATTGGTACGCGCGCTTGGCCAGAACCCCGTCCCATGCCGGGGCGGCCATGGCGATGATGGCGGTCTGGGACCCGCGGCCACTGGAGCGTGATTTACCTGCGCTCACGGTCCCTTTGCTGTTGCTGGTAGGAGCGGAGGATCGGATGATCCTGCCAGGCGAAGCCACCAAGGTGCAGCGATTGGTCAAAGATTCCACGCTGGTGCAACTGGCGGGGCTCGGGCATTTGGCCCATGAAGAAGCACCACAACGCGTGGCGGACGAAATTTTGAAATTTACGCATCGTCAGCGCCAGGGCGTTCCCTCCGGCGCGGTGACGAGTTAAGGTGGATGCCATGAAAAAGGCGATCGTCATCGGCAGTGGTTTTGGCGGGCTGGCTGCCGCCGTGCGTCTTGCGGTCCGAGGTTATGACGTGACCGTGCTTGAGGCACTCGATGCGCCCGGCGGGCGCGCCTATGTGTATCACATCGACGGCTATACCTTTGATGCCGGCCCGACCATCATCACGGCGCCCTATTTGTTCGAAGATTTATGGGCGATTTGCGGCAAGCGGCTGGCGGATGATGTCACTTTGCACGCACTCGATCCTTTCTATGATGTTCGCTTCGACGACGGTACCGTGTTTCGTTACAGCGCGGATCATGAGGCCATGCGAGCGCAGGTGGCACGGATCGAGCCGCGCGATGTCGAGGGTTTCGAGCGGTTTCTTGCGGCCAGTCGCGAGATTTACAAAGTCGCTTTCGAGGGTCTCGCCGAGCAGCCCTTTCACGAAATCGGTACCTTGCTGCGCGCGGCGCCCGACATGTTGCGTCTCGGAGGACATCGCTCGGTTTATCGCGAAGTCAGTCGATATTTCCGCAGCGACAAGTTGCGGGTCCTGTTCAGTTTTCATCCGCTGCTGATCGGCGGTAATCCGTTCACGACCACCGCCTATTATTGTTTGATCGCCCATCTTGAGCGTAGTTTTGGCGTGCACTATGCCGAGGGTGGCATGGGATCTTTGGTGCGTGGACTCGTCGGACTGTTGGAGGGCCAAGGCGGACGGGTGCGCTGTCAGGCGAGGGTTGCGGAAATTTTGGTGGAGGGCGATCGCGCTGCCGGTGTGAGGCTCGCGGATGGAGAGGTCATCGAGTCCGATATCGTGGTCTCCAATGCCGATGCGGCTTTCACTTACGGCAGTTTGTTGTCCCGGCATCCGCGGAAACGCTGGACCGATCGACGTCTCGCTCGGGCGAGTTATTCGATGAGCCTGTTCGTCTGGTATTTCGGTACCCGACGCCGCTACGAGGATGTCTACCATCACACCATGGTGCTCGGGCCCCGCTACCGAGATCTGCTTGATGACATATTTCGACGCAAGGTGTTGGCGGACGATTTCAGTCTCTACCTGCATCGACCGAGTGCGACCGATTTGAGCCTTGCACCGGCGGGCTGCGATTCATTTTACGTGCTGGCGCCCGTACCACACTTGGGCAGTGGTACCGATTGGCGCGAGCAGGCGGAGCCTTATCGTCAGGCGGTTCAGCAGCGCTTGCAGTCCACGCTTTTGCCCGGCCTTGATCAGGCATTGACCGTTTCGCACATGCTGACGCCCAAAGATTTTGAAGAGCGCTTGTCGTCGGTGCAAGGTGCGGCGTTCGCCATGGAACCGAGATTGCTGCAAAGCGCCTGGTTCAGGCCACACAACCTGAGTGAGGAAGTGCGCGGTCTGTATCTGGTCGGCGCAGGTACCCATCCGGGAGCCGGTCTGCCCGGCGTGCTGTCCTCGGCTCGGATTCTTGATCGGATCGTACCGGCACCCTAGGGTGCCAGGCACTCGGCTGCAGCGATTCTGCCCGAGAGGGTGGCCATGGGCACGCCCGGTCCCGGGTGCGCTGAGCCTCCCGCCAGCCACAGTCCCTGAATCCGGGTGCGCGCTGATGGGCGCTGAAAGCTGGCAAAAGCGCCATGGTTGGCCGCGCCGTACAAAGAGCCACTGCTGCCCGGAAAAAGTTGAGCGAACTCCTGCGGGCGGGTCACCACACTAGGGCCGTGACCCAGGGTCACACCGCAGTCTGCGAGCAGGCGAGAGACTTGAGTTTCAATGTGATGCAGCGCTGCGTCACTGACGCCATCGCGATCACCATCGGCAGGCGCATTCACGAGCAAGAGCATACGCTCGGCTCCCGTCATGGTCTTGCCCGTGCCTCGATCTTGTGCGCAAAGATAAACTGTGGGCCACTCGGTGACCTGCCGTCGGTCAAAGATATCAAGAAACTCCCTCGGATAGTCTTCAGCGAAGAAAACATTGTGATAGGCGGGTTCAAAGCCTGTGAGAGTAGCGTGTCGACACCAGGTGATGGCCGAGAGCCCACGTTGCTCGATGGATCGGGCGGAGGTTGCGGTGCGGGCCTCATTACCCAACAAGCCGGATGCGAGCGCCTGCGCATCACCATTGAAGATCACGGTATCGCAAGAGAACGTCTGTCCGTCCTTCAGTTCGATGCCGACGACTCGCGAGCGCTCAATGATCACGCGGGCGACATGACTGTGATAGTGAAGCCTTGCGCCCATGCGCTCGCTGGCGCGGGCCATCGCCGTGGCCAGCGATTGCATGCCGCCACGGATCAGCCAAACGCCTTCCTGTTCCACATGCGCGATCAACATCAGTGTCGCGGGTGCCGCGAGCGGTGATGAGCCGACATAGGTTGAATAGCGGGCAAATAATTGCCGAAGGCGCGGATCGCTGAAGCGACGGTGCAAGGCCTGCCAGAGGTTCTGCCAGGGTGGGGCATGCCACATGGCGGCAAGGCTGTGTAATCTTTGCTGATCGCGCAGCAGGCGCAGCATGAAGCTTGTCGGGCCTCGTAACGGTTGGCACATGAAGCTGTCGCGCAGTGCGTTATAGATCGAGGCGCTCTCGCGACAGAAGTTTTGATATTCGCGGGCCGCTTGCGGTCCTGCGAATTCGCCGATTCGGCTGGTGGATTCCGCGCGATCCACCATCAAGTCCAGTTGCCCACCCTCGCGCCAGAGATGGCGTGCCAGTACGGGTGTTGCGTGCAGGGACACTTCTTCGTCAAGGCGGCATCCCGCATCGGCGAAGAGCTGCTCGAAGACCTCGCGATAGGTGAAGACGGTGGGGCCGGCGTCAATCCCTTCGATGTCCTGCTGGGACGAATCAGTCTGCATCGGTCGCAGCCTGCGCGCTTTGCCACCGGGGACGCCAGCGCGCTCAAAGATGTCGACTTCGCAACCTACACGGGCCAGATCCATCGCCGCAGCGAGGCCACCCATGCCGGCACCGATGATGGCGACCTTGCGCGGCATCTCAGTGAGTCAGACGGCCGACTTGGTGTCGATGGTAAATGATCAACGTCAAGCCAACGGCGAGGGGAATGGCCCAAAGACCGGGATGCAGCGCCAGAGCGGGAATCGTGCGCACGGCACCAAAGGCGAAAAATGCCGTGTACACCGAGATCCCTGCGCCGACGAGCGCCTTGATGTGTTCCTTGAGCCAGTCCATACGCGCAGGTCGTGGGTTGAGCATGAACCAAAGATTGGTCGCGACCGTGGCAAGACCGATCGCCGGCATACCGAGCATGATTGGTTCGCGGATCAACCAGGCCTGCCAGGCACAATGCAGCGAGACCACCGTCAATGAAATCTGCAAAGCCATGTTTCGCCATTCAAAATAAGCCTGCCTGTCATTCTGGTGTTGCACGCAGAGCCAGCCGTACCAAGCGAGATTGACGGTGAGAAGAGCAAGCCCCTGCATCATCCAGCCGAAAACTCCGCGTACCCATGCCGGGTCATCAAGCTGAGGATGTGTGCCGAGTGGGTCGAGCAAAGTCAGGGTGCTGATGACGATCGCGGCAAAGCCCGTGATGAGCATGGTCCAGGTGAAGAGTCGTCCCCAGCGCCGATGCGCGCTGCCGCCCTTGCGGCCGATGACCGGCACCCAGAAGGCGAGGAGGCCCACGCTGCCAAAAGCAATGTGTAGCACAATGAAGCCACCGAAGAGGGTGGTCACCAACGTGGATAGCAGCGGATCGGCCAGCATCATCGACTCCCGATGTCGGGTCGCAGGATGCATGCTGCGCCGAGCTTGGCGTGCTTGTAAAGGCATCACGGCTTGAGGAGTGCCGTGGTGTCTTCACGGCGGCCGGTGTCGCTGCTAGGGTAGATACCAACATGTTAGAGCCACGCTATGAGCCGCCACGCCCGAAGCCGCTTGCGGCCTTGGTGTCATTGCTGCGGGTGATGATGCGGGGTGATGGCGATCTGCTCAGTCTCCTGCCCGCCAAAGCCTATCGGGTCGAGACGGGATGGTTGGGATATTCGCGGCGCTCCATTCTGATCGTCAATGCCCCGCATTTGCTGCGCGATGTGTTGACCGACCCGACCGACATCTACCCCAAGAACGATCTCATGGTGGGTGCGCTTGAGCCGCTCGTCGGCAACTCCATTTTTGTCTCGAGCGGCGCGGTCTGGCGCAGGCAGCGCAAGATGATTGACCCTGCGTTTTCGCACATGCGGCTCAATAAGGCGTTCGTGTCCATGAGTGCTGCGGTGGATGATTACGAGCAGCACCTGGATCGGTGTGCCCGGGATGGCGCGGCGATTTCTTTGGATCTCGCGATGAGTCATCTGACCGCCGATATCATTTGCCGCACCGTGTTTTCGACCTCGCTCCAGTCTCGTACGGCGATTGACGTGTTCGAGGCCTTCACCGTATTCGAGCGCACTTGCGCGCAGGTTGAATTGAAGCGACTGATTTTTGACCCCCCTTTCGCCGACATTCCGCAGCACGCCGAGGTGCTGCAGGCCTGCGATCGGATCAGGCACCACCTAGGGGAATTGGTCGATACCCATCTTGAGCGCGGGGAGGGTGAGTACGATGACATCGCCGCCGCCGTCATCGCGGCACGCGATATCGATACCGGAGAGGGCTTTAGCCGCAAGGAGCTGCTCGATCAGTTGGGAGTGATGTTCCTCGCCGGGCATGAGACCACGGCCAGTGCGCTCATCTGGGCTTTCATGATGCTTGCGCAGCAGCCGCACGTCATGCAGCGCGTGCGCGACGAAGTAAGGCTGATTGCGGGCGATGGACCTATCGAGCTCGAGCAGGTGCGCAAGATGATTTTCGTGCGCAACGTCTTCAAAGAAACCTTGCGGCTTTACCCGCCGATTACCTTCATTCCACGGGTGGCAGCGGAATCTGCGCGTATTGGCCGACACCACGTCAAACGCGGCGCGATGCTGATGATTGCGCCTTGGACCATCCATCGTCATCAGCGTTACTGGCAAAGGCCGCACGTATTCGATCCCGATCGATTCTCGGCGGAACGCGAACATGAGTTGGTGGCGGGGGCGTATCTGCCCTTTGGCTTGGGTCCACGCGTGTGCGTCGGCGCGGGTTTCGCGCAGTTGGAAGCGAGTTTGATTTTGGCGCGTCTCTGCAGGCGTTATGACTTCAAGGTATTGGATGCCGGCAAAGTGCGACCGGTTGCTCGACTGACCACGCGGCCGGCCACCCAGCTGATGTGTCGGGTGCAGCGTCGTAATGAGGCGCTGACATGAGCCGCACGTTTTTGTTGACCCTCGGGCGTTTGCCCAAAGCGCTGGATCTCGCGCGGGCGCTGCATGCCGCCGGCTGTCGGGTACTGGTCGCCGAACCCTTCGCACGCCATCTGACCGGCGCGTCGCGCTGCGTCGCTCGCTCATTCGTCGTGCCGTCACCGGTGGAGGATCTGGACGGGTACTTGGCTGCCTTGCTCGCCATCATCGCCGACGAGCAAGTCGATGATGTGTTACCCATATCCGAAGAAATCCTGTACGTGTCCCTGTTGCGGGATCGTCTGCCTGACACCGTACGTTTGCATGCGATGCCCTTTGAATCGCTGCAATCTTTGCACGACAAACACGCGTTTGTGGCGACCGCTCGTGCGGCGGGTGTGGCCGCCCCGGAGACGGCCGTCGCCGGCTCGGAGGCGGCTCGGGCGCTGCTGGCGACGGGGCGTTGCATTTTGAAGCCGGTGGTTTCCTGCTCGGGGCGGGGCCTTCGGTTTCTCGATCAAGGCGCTCCCATGCCGCAGGTAGAGGAGCCCGCCATTATCCAAAGATTCGTGGAAGGGCGTGTACTCAGTAGTTTTTCTTTGGCACGGCAGGGTCATTTGCTCGGTACCGTGATCTATCAAGGTGCCATGATGCAGGGCACGGTGGCGGTTGCTTTTGAGCGTATTGATGTCTCGGAGCAGGCACTTGTCTGGATCAAACGCCTAGTGCAGCACACAGGCTTCGATGGATTCATTTCCTTTGATTTGATCGAGCGGTCAGACGGCGAGGTTACGGGCATCGAGTGCAATCCCCGGGCGACGAGTGGTCTGCATTTTGTTGAGCCGGGCGATCTCGCAAGGTTGCTGCTGGCGCCGCAGACCGAGCTTGGTGCTGCGCCGTTCGGGTATCGGCCCGAGCGCTTGTTGCAACAGTTCTACCCGTGCCTGACCGAAACACAAAAATCGATGTTTGGCGGCGATCGGTTTCAGCGCAATCTGGCCTGTCTTTGGCGGGCGCGTGATGTGAGCTGGCGGTCCGATGACCCGTGGCCGGCGCTCAGCATGCCGTGGACATCCTGGCCCATCATTGAACAATCCCTGCGGCGTCGCTCATCGTTTGGTGAGGTTGCGATGCTGGATCTCATGTGGCCACCGCGCTTGCCGTCTTCGGGACGGCTGGCGTAGAGTCAACAGGATGTGGGCATCTGACGCAGATCACGCGGCATGCCGCGCGGCCATTCGCGCTGGCTCAAAGACATTCCATGCCGCCTCATGGTTACTGCCGGCGCGCGTGAGAAAAAGTGCGCTCGCACTCTATGCTTTCTGTCGTGAGGCGGACGATGCTATCGATCAGTCGGATGCGCCGCGAACGGCCCTGCTGGTGCTCAACGAACGTCTGCGCCTCGCCTATGCCGGTGCTCCATTGGACAATGCGGCCGACCGCGCGCTGGCCGACGTGGTCGTGGAGCATGACATCCCGGTCGAGTTGCCCGAGGCCTTGCTCGAGGGCTTTGCCTGGGATGCCGAGGGTCGCCGCTACACGGATCTGGCCGAGCTCAAAGAATATGCGGTGCGAGTAGCGGGCACTGTGGGCGTGATGATGAGTTTGTTGATGGGGGTGCGGTCGGCGGCGGCACTTGCGCGCGCAGCCGAACTCGGTATCGCCATGCAGCTGTCCAATATTGCACGTGACGTGGGCGAAGATGCTCGCTTGGATCGGGTTTATCTCCCGAGCCAATGGCTCAAGGACGCCGGCGTCAGCGCGGATGAATGGTTGGCGCATCCTCGCTTTGAGCCTCGGATCGGTGGGGTAGTGGATCGGCTCTTGGCCGAGGCGGACGGTCTCTATGTTCGCGCCATCTCGGGAATCACCGAATTACCAGCGGATTGTCGACCTGCCATCCATGCAGCGCGCCTCATGTATGCCGAGATTGGTCGGGAGGTGGCGCGACATGCGGGCGATTCAGTCAGTCAACGTGCCGTGGTGTCGGGGCGTCGCAAGGCGTTGTTGATCGCGCAGGCGTTATCGCACTCGGTGAGTGCTGCGCCGCCCGCGCGTGAATGGCCTGTGGAGCCCGCGGCGCAATATTTGCTCGATGCCGTTGAGCGATATGATCGCGCGCGCGCCTGGCAGCCTGATCCGCTGGCGGGTGAGTCCACCTTTGCGCGCGAAGTGGTCTGGGTACTTGGAATTTTTGAGCGGCTGGAGCGCGAACAGCGCGAATCCTTGCAGTCGAGCGCGATCCCGCGTGGCGTTGAGCGAGGCGAGACCGCGGTTAGCGTTTAGCGCGCGGTAATCTCACGGGCAACAAGGCTTGCACCCAACGCGATGCGAAACGGGTCAGCGAGACACTCTCATGCCATGCCGTAAGTTTGTGACCCTGTACCGTGGTGTCCAGCCAAGAACGCGCATAAAAAGGGCCATCTTCCAAAGTGCGAAGCACTCTGGCGCGCTCGGCGGGGTCGCAGTGAGCATCGCGCGCAATGCCCCAGAGCGTCGTTGGTAGACGCTGCAAGGGCGGCGCTTCGAGCGAGGCGATGCTGCCATCGGAGCCGAGCTTCAACGCCAGCGATTGACCGCCGCCCAAGCTCCAGTCCGTGTCATAGAAAATCCAGCTGTGCTTGCCGTCATGTGCACGTGACCATTGCCAGCGCAGAAAGTCGCGCTCGAGCGGGGCATTACCCTCATTGTGGTCGACATACGCGCTGCCACGCCAACGCAGCGCAGGTTCCTGCCATTCCACCTCGATGCGTGCGTGGGGAGCGATGGGCTGCCAGCGATGCTGGCCTGCGGCATCAAGCTCGAAGCTTTGACTGAACAGGGTCTGTGGCTCGATGCGCAGTTTGCCGCGCAGGGGGCGTGGCCAGGGCGCTGTGATTTCATTGATCTCGACATGTAGCGCGCCTTCTTGCCAAAAGAGTGTGCTTGGCCCAATCGCAAGTTGCTGCACACTGCGGGATACGTCCCCTTGATCGCGTTCGGTCATCGCCCAAAGTCGACTGCGCGGCCCATAGAGCGCGAGATTGCAGGCCGAGTGCGCGAGCGCAGGGGTGGGTCCACGTCGGCGCGCGCGTGCGTACCAAGGCGAAAACACGCATCCCAGCATGGCGATCAGGGTGAGGCCGTATTGACCACAGTCACTGCTCGCATCCACGTACCACCAGGCATAACCGTCATCGACGACGGGCAGGGCGAAGTTCAGACCCCGGTCCGGGGCTGATGTTTGACTCGTCGGATTGGGGTGTCTATATTGCATGACATTACCGTGTGACAACGTAGACTGACACAAGCCAGCCAACGGTGCCGCGCAATTTGCCGAGCAGGGGCAGGCATGGATAGTACCTCCGTTATCGAGCAGGCTCTGGAAACCGCGGTGCAATCTTGCGATGCTCTCGGCTGTCCACCTCGGCTCGCCGCCGCCATTCGTTATGCCGTGTTTCCGGCTGGTGCGCGGATTCGGCCGCGGCTCACGTTGGCTGTCGCTGCCTGCTGCGGGGCGGCGCAGTCGCCCTTGGTCGCTGCCACGGCAGCCTCGATCGAGCTGTTGCACTGCGCTTCCTTGGTGCACGACGATTTGCCCTGTTTCGACAATGCCGATCTGCGGCGACATCGTCCGAGTGTGCACAAGGCGTTCGATGAGCGTATTGCCTTGCTGGTGGGCGATGCTTTGATCGTGCTCGCGTTTCAAAACGTGGCGCGAGTTTTTGCCGAGCAACCGCAGGCGTTCCCGGGTGTGGTCCTGGCGCTCGGGCGTGCGGTCGGTGCGCCGACGGGTCTCGTCGCGGGGCAAGCCTGGGAGTGCGAGCTCGGTACTCCACTCGAAGAATATCGTCGACAAAAAACCGGGGCGTTGTTTGTGGCCGCCACGGTGGGCGGTGCGCTGAGTGCGGGTGCTGATGCGGCAGCCTGGCGGGGTCTCGGTGAGTCCCTCGGCGAGGCCTATCAAGTGGCGGATGATTTGCGCGATGCGCTTGGGCAGGAGCAGGAGCTCGGTAAACCCGCGGGTCGTGATGAGCTCTTGGCGCGGCCCACGGCGCTCATCGAGTTCGGTGTTCAAGGCTCGGTACAACGTTTTCAAGCCTTGATGCGCCAAGCAGTCGAGTCCATCCCTGCGTGTCGAGGGGCAGAGTTCCTGCGCGAGATGATCGAGCTCGAGGCTCAAAGATTGCTGCCTGCACATCTTTTGCAGCGTGCGGCATGAGTTGCGACCTCTCTCATGGTCATCCACGGCGCTGATCGTCATCCACGGCACTGATACGGTATGACAGGGTGGTTTGATCGCTGGCTGGGGCGTCAGCGTGAGCGCTGGGCGGATTGGCGTAATCAAAGATTACAAGATCCGGCCTTTCAGCGCTGGGCGGCCGGTTTCTGGTTGACGCGAGGCCGGTCGCGCCGCGAGGCTGCGGAAATCTTTGATCTCGTAGCAGGCTTCATTTACAGCCAAGTGTTGCTCGCCCTCGTGCGAAGTCGGGTCCTCGAGAGCCTGCGCACGGGGCCGCAGCTCGATGCCGACCTGCGATCGGCGCTCGCTTTACCGGATGAGGGCGCCGAGACGCTGCTGCAGGCGGCCACTTCGCTGGATCTGCTCGAGCCGCGGCAGGGGTCACGCTGGGCGCTCGGGCCCAAAGGTGCAGCGCTGCTTGGCAACCCGGGTGTACTCGCCATGATCGAGCACCACGCCGTGCTGTATCAGGATTTGACTGATCCACTCGAATTATTGCGTTCACCACGGGGCAGCAGTCAGCTCGCCCGCTATTGGCCTTACGCGACAGGGGCGGCGCCTGCCGAGAGTGCGTCCTGCGAGATAGTGGATTACACGCAATTGATGGCCGCCTCGCAAAGCCTGGTCGCTGCTGAAATCATTGACGCCTATGATTTCAGTCAACATCGTTGCGTATTGGATGTGGGCGGTGGCGATGGCAGCTTTCTACGGGCCGTGGCGGCCCGCCATCCGCACCTGTCGCTGCAGCTGTTTGATCTGCCCGCTGTCGCGCAGGTGGCGGTGCCCAAGCTCGCGGGGCTTGGGGTCGCGGTCCACGGCGGTGATTTCACGCGCGATCCGCTGCCGCAGGGTGCAGACCTCATCACTCTGGTTCGGATCCTGCACGACCACGACGACCCGCGCGCGCTCGAATTGCTCAAGGCTGTTCGCAGGATGGTGCCTCCGGGGGGATGTCTTTTGATTGCCGAGCCGCTGGCCGACACCGGCGGGGCGCGTCGAATGGGTCATGGCTACTTCGGTTTTTACCTTTTCGCGATGGGTAGTGGTCGTCCAAGAACGATGAAAGAAATCGGCGAGTTGCTTGAAAAGGCTGGCTTTTCCTATCCGGTATCTCGGTCGACCCGAATTCCCTTGCAGACCAGTGTTCTCGTCAGCCACCCGTTGGGGTAAGGATTTGCCGTGAAAGTGTCTAAAATAATTGACACTTCTGTGCGTAAGCGTAGACTGACACTTGAGTAAGAGGGTCCAAGGAGGAGGCCAGTCGGCGGGAGGACCATGAGTAGTCACCTGACAAATGCAGTCGTCATTGATGCCCCGGAGCGTCTGCGCGTGGCCACGTTGCCGCTGCAGCCGCCGTCGGCCGGTGAAGTGTTGGTCGCCGTCGAGTGGAGCGGCATCAGCACGGGCACCGAGCGCCTGTTGTGGTCGGGTCGCATGCCGGTCTTCCCGGGTCTCGGTTATCCCTTGGTCCCAGGTTACGAGTCAGTGGGTCGCATCGTTGCCGTCGGTAGCAACGTGGATCCGGTTCGTGTCGGTGAGCGTGTCTTTGTGCCGGGCGCCAATTGTTTTGGCGAAGTGCGGGGGCTGTTTGGCGGTGCGGCGTCGCACCTGCGTGTCGCAGCCCAAAAGGTGCTGCCAGTGGAGGAATCTTTGGGCGAGCGCGCGATTCTGTTGGCCTTGGCGGCCACAGCCCAGCATGCCTTATCGGCGGGTGCGGCACGCGTGCCGCAGCTCATCGTCGGTCATGGTGTGCTCGGGCGACTGCTCGCCCGTCTCACGCTCGCCGCAGGTGGTGAGGCGCCGACCGTGTGGGAACTCGATGCGCGACGTCACGTTGGCGCAGAGGGTTATCGCGTCTGCCACCCCGAGGACGACACCCGTCGCGCCTATGCCGCGATTTATGACGTTTCAGGCGATTCGCAGGTGCTCGGTCAGCTGCTCGAGCGTTTGGCGCCTCAGGGCGAGATTGTGCTGGCCGGCTTTTACACCGAACCGCTGAGTTTGCCGTTTGTGCCCGCCTTCCTGCGAGAGGCGCGGATACGGGTCGCCGCCGAATGGCAGCCCAAAGATTTGCAGTCCGTTCAGCAGCACATTGCCGCCGGACGGTTATCGCTCGATGGTCTGATTACTCACCGGCAACCGGCCACTGCGGCGGCGTCGGCGTATCGACAAGCATTTTCGGATGCCGAGTGTTTAAAAATGGTTCTCGATTGGAGGCAGGCAGCATGAGTCCACAAGGCGATACAGTCTCCATTCCGGTAGAGCGACTCAAGCGCTCGCTACGAGCCGAAGCCGCGGAAGATCCGGCACCGGTCAGCTCGGCGCCCGTGACCCGCGAGACCCAGATCATTGCGATCTATGGCAAGGGTGGTATCGGCAAAAGTTTCACGCTCGCCAACTTGAGTTACATGATGGCGCAGCAGGGCAAGAAGGTGCTGCTCATCGGTTGTGATCCCAAGAGCGACACCACCTCGCTGTTGTTTGGCGGCCGTGCCTGTCCCACCATCATCGAGACCTCCTCGCGTAAAAAGCTCGCTGGCGAACAGCTTGAGATCGGCGACGTCTGCTTCAAGCGGGATGGCGTCTTTGCCATGGAGCTGGGTGGCCCCGAGGTGGGTCGCGGCTGCGGCGGTCGCGGCATCATCCATGGCTTTGAAACCCTCGAGAAGCTCGGCTTCCATGACTGGGGTTTCGATTACGTGCTGCTCGATTTTCTGGGTGACGTGGTCTGTGGCGGCTTTGGACTGCCGATCGCGCGTGACATGTGCCAGAAAGTAATCGTGGTCGGCAGCAATGATTTGCAATCTTTGTACGTCGCCAACAATGTCTGCTCGGCTGTCGAATACTTCCGCAAGCTCGGCGGAAACGTCGGGGTGGCGGGTCTGGTCGTCAACAAAGACGACAACACCGGCGAAGCACAGGCCTTTGCTGATGCAGCCGGTATACCGGTGCTCGCTGCGATTCCGGCGCATGAGGATATTCGTCGCAAGAGCGCCAATTACGAAATCATTGGCCGACCGGAATCCACCTGGGGTCCTCTGTTTGCGGGCCTGGCCACTCAAGTGGCCGAAGCACCACCGGTACGACCGAAACCCCTGTCGCAGGATGAGTTACTGGGGCTCTTCAAGGGCGAAGCGGTCGGTCGAAACGTGGTACTGCAGCCGGCCTCGATGCAGGACATGTGCGGTGCCAGTGCGCTCAACAAGCCGTCGCTGGAGGTGATTTACGACGCCGTGTGAGGCGCCGCAGATCAAAATCATGAACGACCTGCATCACAATGATCGCCTCACCGAAGAAACGCCGCCCGTCGTGGGTGCATCTGCGGCCGGCTGTCATGGCGGGCGTGAAACCCTGCGTGCTGCGGCCGCCGCCGCGGGCAAGAGCGAGACGCTGCAGCAGTACGCCAAAGATTATCCGCTTGGGCCGCATGATCAACCGCAGAGCATGTGTCCGGCGTTCGGGTCATTGCGGGTCGGGCTGCGCATGCGTCGCACCGCCACGATCCTCTCGGGCTCCGCGTGTTGCGTCTATGGCCTGACCTTCACATCGCATTTTTATGGAGCACGTCGCACGGTCGGTTACGTGCCCTTCAATTCGGAATCCCTGGTCACCGGCAAATTGTTCGAAGACATTCGTGACGCGGTGCACGAGTTGGCAGATCCGGCCGCCTACGATGCGATTGTCGTGACCAATCTCTGTGTGCCGACGGCCTCGGGTGTGCCGCTGCAGTTGCTTCCCAAAGAAATCAACGGCGTTCGCATCATCGGCATCGATGTCCCCGGGTTTGGGGTGCCAACGCATGCGGAAGCCAAAGATATTCTGGCCGGGGCCATGTTGGCCTACGCACGGCAAGAGGTGCAGGCTGGCCCGGTACCGGCGCCCAAGGGCGGGCGATCGTCCCGTCCGGCGATCACATTGGTGGGCGAAATCTTCCCGGCCGATCCCGTGGGTATTGGCATGCTGCTTGAGCCGATGGGGCTCGCGGTCGGTCAGCAGGTTCCCACGCGCGAGTGGCGCGAGCTCTATGCGGCGCTCGATGGCGCAGCCGTCGCCGCCTTGCATCCGTTCTACAGCAGCGTGTTTCGCGAGTTCGAGGCCGCAGGTCGACCCATCGTCGGTTCGGCGCCGGTGGGCTACGACGGCACCGCCACGTGGCTGGAGGCGATTGGGCAAGCCTGCAATGTCGGACGCGATCAGATCGAGGCGGCCAAGAATCGGGCTTTGCCTGCGATCCGTTCGGCGCTGGATGCCGCGCCCATTCGCGCACGTATCACGCTCTCCGGTTACGAGGGCTCCGAGCTATTGGTGGCGCGGCTATTGGTCGATAGCGGTGCGGATGTGCGCTACGTCGGCACGGCGTGTCCGCGGACACCCTATTCGCGCGCTGATGCCGAGTGGCTGGAGTCGCGCGGCGTGCAGGTGCAGTTTAGAGCGTCGCTCGAGCAGGATCTGGCGGCCATGCATGAGTACCAACCGGAGCTCGTCATCGGCACCACACCTGTGGTGCAAAAGGCCAAAGAAATCTCCATCCCGGCCTTGTACTTCACGAATCTCATTTCGGCGCGCCCGCTCATGGGCGCTGCGGGTGCGGGTTCGCTCGCTCATCTCATCAACACCCAGCTCGCAAGCGGCGATCGCTTTGCCTCGATGAAGTCTTTCTTTGGTGAGACGGGCAGTGGTGATGTCGCCGGTGTCTGGCCTGCCGCGCCGCAGTTGCATCCGGAGTTTCGCACGGCGTATCGACGCAAACTCGATCGCGCCGCCAAGTCACGCAAAGCCGAGGAGATGCTCTGATGCTGGTCCTCGATCATGACCGCGCGGGTGGCTACTGGGGTGCGGTGTATGTCTTTACCGCCATCAAAGGTTTGCAGGTCATTGTGGATGGCCCCGTGGGCTGCGAAAACCTGCCGGTGACCTCGGTGCTGAATTACACCGATACCTTGCCGCCGCACGAGTTGCCAGTGGTGGTCACGGGGCTTGCCGAAGAAGAACTCGGTCAGCATGGCACCGAAGGCGCGATGAAGCGCGCTCACTCGGTGCTCGATCCGGATTTGCCCGCTGTCGTCGTCACCGGCTCGATCGCCGAGATGATCGGAGGTGGGGTGACGCCCGAGGGAACCGGCATCAAACGATTTTTGCCGCGTACCATTGATGAGGATCAATGGCAGAGCGCCAATCGATCGCTCTGGTGGCTCTGGACCGAGTTCGGTCCCAAGAAAATACCGGCAGCCCCGCGCGAGCGGTTCAAGGGTGACCCAGCCGACTATCGGCCTCGGGTCAATATCATTGGCCCGGCCTATGGCATGTTCAACATGCCCTCTGATCTTGCCGAGGTGCGAAGGCTGGTCGAAGGCATCGGCGCCGAGGTGAACATGATCTTCCCGCTCGGCAGTCACCTCGAAGACATTGCCAAGCTGGCGGATGCCGACGTCAATATTTGTCTCTATCGGGAATACGGTGCTCTGCTGTGCGAGGGCCTGGAGCGGCCTTGGTTGCAAGCGCCCATCGGTCTGCACAGCACGACCAAATTCCTGACGACACTCGGTGAGCTGCTGGGCCTCGATCCGCAGCCGTTCATCGAACAGGAAAAACACACCACGATCAAGCCGATATGGGATCTGTGGCGTTCAGTGACCCAAGATTTCTTTGGCACCGCGAGTTTTGCGATTGTCGCCAACGAAACTTACGCCCGTGGCGTGCGTCACTACCTCGAATCCGAGCTCGGCCTGCCGTGCATGTTCTCGTATGCGCGGCGGCCCGGTGTCAAGCCCGACAACGCGGCCGTTCGTCAAGCGATACGCGAGAAAACCCCCCTCGTGTTATTCGGTAGCTACAACGAGCGCATGTATCTGGCCGAGCTCGGACCTCGTGCCATGTTCATTCCGGCCTCGTTTCCAGGAGCGATCGTACGCCGTCACACGGGTACTCCGTTCATGGGTTATGCCGGTGCCACTTATCTCATCCAGGAAGTGTGCAACGCGCTGTTTGATGCTTTGTTTCACATCCTGCCACTCGCGACCGACATGGATCGGGTCGAGGCCACTCCAACGCGGGCCATCTCCGAGACGCTCGATTGGGATGAAGATGCGCTGCGACGGCTGGATGAGCTGGTCGCCAACGAGCCGTATCTTGTCCGCATTTCAGTCGCCAAAAAATTGCGTGACGCGATCGAGAGCGAGGCGCGCCGCGCCGGCGTCGCGCGGGTGACCCGCGAGCGAGTTGATTCGAAGGGCGGGCTGCATGCCGGGGAGCGTGCGGCATGAGCAACATGGAATTTTGGATGGGGGGAAACGAATTGTCGAGCGGGGGTGGCTTCGGTCGTTGCCCGCAGGCTGCAGCACACGTTGCAGCCGGCAATCCCTTCCGCGCGGGAGTGCGCGGTGTTGATGGAAACATCTATGGAGGTGAATAGCAATGTCTAGTCTTTCGGGACTCACGGCCGATGAGGCCAAGGCATTCCACTCGCTCTACATGCAGAGCTTTGTGGGATTCCTGATCGTGTCCGCGATTGCCCATTTCCTCATTTGGCAATGGCAACCGTGGTTCTGATCACCAAAATCAAGGAGTAAATGAACATGTGGCGTATATGGATGCTTTTCGACCCGCGCAGAGCGCTGGTTGCGATGGCCATCTTCGTGTTCACCATTATTTTGGTGAATCACTTCGTAATGCTGACCAGCAAGTACGCGTTCTGGCTCGAAGGGCCAGGGCCGGGTGGTCAGGCGGTCGCAATGGTGCAGCACAACGCACCTCTGCCGGCCTCCGTGAACTGATCACGGACCGCGAACGGTAGCGGGCCTGATTCTCAAAGAATCTGGTCCGCTGCCCGACGCGGGTCGATCATCAGAAAGAACAACGACGACCCTCAAGACGAGGAATAGTCATGGCGATGCTCAGTTTTGAAAAAAAATACCGCGTGCGCGGTGGGACCCTGGTGGGAGGCGACCTGTTTGATTTTTGGGTCGGGCCTTTCTACGTCGGATTTTTCGGCGTCACAACCGCCTTTTTTGCTTTGCTCGGCACGGCACTGCTCGTGTACGGTGCAGCGCTTGGCGATCACACCACGGGATTGCAAACCTGGAATCTTTGGCAGATCAATGTCGCGCCACCGGATCTCAGTCACGGGCTGGGGCTTGCGCCGCTCGCTGAGGGCGGTATCTGGCAAATCGTGACCATCTGCGCGATCGGGGCATTCACGTCCTGGGCGCTACGTGAAGTGGAAATCTGTCGCAAGCTGGGCATGGGATATCACGTCCCGGTGGCCTTTGCCTCAGCGATTCTCGCCTACGTGACGCTGCAAGTGATCCGTCCGGTGCTGCTCGGAGCCTGGGGGCACGCGTTCCCCTACGGTATCTACAGCCATCTCGATTGGGTCTCGAACGTCGCCTACCAGTACCTGCACTTCCACTACAACCCGGCGCACATGATCGCGGTGACCTTGTTCTTCACCACCACACTGGCGCTCGCCTTGCACGGCGCGCTTGTGCTCTCCGCTCTTAACCCTAAAGAGGGTGAGGTCGTGAAGGGTGCAGAGCACGAGAATAGTTTCTTCCGCGACAACATCGGTTATTCGATCGGCACCCTCGGTATTCACCGATTTGGTTTGCTGGTGGCTATCAATGCCGGTATCTGGAGCGCCATTTGTATCGTGGTGTCAGGACCTTTCTGGACCCGAAGCTGGCCGGATTGGTGGGCGTGGTGGCTCAACATGCCGATGTGGAATTGAGGGCTCAATCATGGCTGACTATCAAAATCTGTTTACCCGGGTGCAGGTGGAAGCACCGCATTATCCCGGCGTTCCGCACGACCCACAGGGTCTGTGGAAACGCGGTAGCAAGGCGAGCGCGAGTTATTGGCTCGGCAAGATCGGCGATGCGCAGATCGGGCCGTTCTATCTCGGTGCCACGGGTCTTGCGTCCATTGTTTTCGGCATCCTCGCCTTCGAAATCATTGGTCTCAATATGTGGGCCTCGGTGGGCTGGGATCCGGTGCAGTTCGTGCGCCAGCTGTTCTGGCTCGCATTGGAGCCGCCAGCGCCACAGTATGGTCTCAGCCTGCCGCCGCTAAAGGATGGTGGGTGGTACCTGATGGCCGGGTTCTTCCTGACGCTCTCCATCCTGCTGTGGTGGGTACGTACCTACCGCTTGGCACGCAAGCACAAGATGGGTACGCATGTGGCCTGGGCATTTGCCTCCGCCATCTTCCTGTTTCTGGTGCTCGGCTTCTTCCGGCCGCTCTTGATGGGTAGCTGGTCGGAATCCGTGCCATTTGGCATCTTCCCGCACCTGGATTGGACAGCCGCCTTTTCTTTGCGCTACGGCAACCTGCTGTACAACCCGTTCCACGCCTTGTCGATCGTGTTCCTCTACGGATCGGTGCTGCTCTTTGCGATGCACGCGGGCACCATCATGGCCGTCTCCAAATACGGCGGCGAGCGTGAAGTGGAGCAGACCTTGCATCGAGGTACGGCGACGGAGCGCGCCTCACTGTTCTGGCGCTGGACCATGGGCTTCAACGCATCGATGGAGTCGATCCATCGTTGGGCGTGGTGGTTTGCGGTCCTTTGCACGCTGACGGGAGGCATTGGCATCCTGCTCACGGGCACCGTGGTCGACAACTGGTACCTCTGGGCGGTCAAGCACGGAGTGGCTCCGGCCTACCCGTACTCATTCGAGCCAGTGGTGGATCCCGCAACGGTTACGGGAGCAGGTCAATGAAAACACGTTATGGAATGTGGCTGACTGGGCTTGCGAGCGCCGTGCTGCTGGTGGCCTGCGGTGAACGGCCGCCGGTCGAGACCGTGCAGGTCGGCTATCGCGGTACAGGTATGGAGCAGGTCTACAACCCGCGGTTGTTGCAGGAAGTGGCAGCGCGCAATCAGGCGCCCGAGGTCATCCTGCCGATGGCCGATCCTGACGGGCCGTTGGCCAAGGACATCTATCAGAATGTTCAGGTGCTGACGGATCTCAGTATCGGTGAGTTCACCCGAGTGATGACGGCCATGACCCAGTGGGTTGCGCCGGCTGATCAGCAGTGTCTCTACTGTCACGTCGAAAACAACCTCGCTGATGACAGCAAGTACCAGTACAAGGTCGCCAGACAAATGCTGGTCATGACGCGCGAGATCAACACCGAGTGGCAATCACATGTCAAAGATACCGGTGTGACTTGTCACACCTGTCATCGTGGCAACGCCGTGCCTGCCAACGTGTGGTTCATGGATCCAGGTCCGCGTAAGGAGCGTGGCTCGATCGGTACCAACGCCGGCCAGAACACGCCGGTGACGGGGCTCGGGATGACGACCATCGCGCATTCCAGCTTGCCGTATGATCCCTATACGCCGTTCCTGCTCGACAATCAGAACATCAGGGTCAATACCACCACGGCTCTGCCCTCGGGCAACCGGGCCTCAATCAAGCAGGCCGAGTGGACGTATTCTTTGATGAACCACATGTCGACGGCGTTGGGTGTCAATTGCACCTACTGTCACAACACCCGCGCTTGGAGCGAGTGGGAGGATGGCAATAGCCGTCCACAACGCGTGGTGGCGTGGCATGGCATCGAAATGGCCCGAAGTGTCAACAATAAACACATCGTGCCACTGACACCGGTCTTCCCCGCAGTGGGCGACGACGGAGTCGCTAGACTCGGACCCATGGGTGATGTCGGCAAGGTCAATTGCCAGACCTGTCACCAAGGGGTCTACAAGCCTTACTTCGGTGCACCAGCAGCCAAGGATTATCCCGAGCTGCGCAAAACGCCAAGCTCTGCATCCGCCGCTGAAGGTGGGGAAGCGGGCGAGGGTGAGGCCGGCATGAGCGATGCGGCTACGCCCGAGCCGAGCACGGCTGAGACCCGCGCCGGGGTCGCCCCGGCGTCGGTCAGCGCTGCGTTGATCGCGCGTCGCTGATGAGGGTCGTGCTCGCCCAACCGCGCGGATATTGCGCGGGTGTGGCGCGCGCGATCGAGACCGTCGAGCTTGCGCTCGAGCTGCACGGGCAGCCGGTTTACGTCTACCACGACATCGTGCACAACGCGTCGGTGGTAGCGGATCTCGCGCGCCGAGGTGCTGTATTCATTGATGATTTGGCGGCGGCCCCGAACGGGGCCGTTGTCGTTTTCAGTGCCCATGGCGTGAGCCGGGACATTCGTCGACAAGCCGCTTCGCGCAAGTTCCAGATCATTGATGCGACCTGTCCCCTGGTGACCAAAGTTCATCTACAGGCAACGCGGTTGATTGAGCAGGGGGCGAGAGCACTCGTGATTCTGGGTCACGCCGACCATGACGAAGTCGTGGGTTTGGTGGGGGCCGTCGATGTCGAAGTGCGTGTCGCGAGTTCGATAGCCGATGTGCTGGCACTTGAGTTTCCTTCGGACTTGGCTCTTGCTTACGTCACCCAGACCACACTCGTACCACATGACACCGAGCCGCTCATTGCCGCGCTGACTCAACGATATCCACGGGCTCGTGGCACCGGAATGGAGGGCATTTGCTATGCCACGCTCAATCGGCAGCGCGCGGTGAGACGGCTTGCTGAGCACAGTGATCTTGTTCTGGTAGTGGGCTCCCCTCAAAGCTCCAACTGTCGAAGATTGCAGGAAGTCGCTGCCGATCATGGTGCGCCGGCGCGTCTCGTCGAGCAGCCGGAGGATCTCGATCGGGCCTGGCTTGAGGGTGTCACCCGGGTCGGCGTTACGTCGGGAGCATCCACCCCGGAGTATCTGGTACGTGCGGTCTGTGAGCGGTTACGGGATCTCGGTGCCACGCAAATGCGGGTATTGCCGGGGCTCGTCGAAACCACCCGGTTTGCCTTGCCTGAGGGCTTGGATCCCGCACCGGAAATACGAGAGCGGCATAGTCTGTCGTAGCGTTCGGTTGCGGTCGAATCGCGCGCTTGCGCTCGTCAAGAATTGCGCGTTGCCACTTATCTCAGCTTGAAGCGAGTGAGTGAGCGGGTGACTCCGTTGAACATGGCGTTACTGCTGAGACTGAAAGGATTGTTGCGCCCGGATAGCGGGCTTGCGGCTCGTGCCGATATGAAGGCGTCGGAGCGCGTGTCTGACTCAAGCTCGGCAGTGTAGCGGGCAATGGCATCAAAGATACCCGCCACATCAAGACCCGCCTCACGCAAGCATTGCTCCCGCGTACCATGCTCGATGGGATGATCGGGAATGCCGAGCTGCAACACGTGCGTTGGCTGTCTCCATCGCTGCAGTAGTTCGCTCACCGCGCTGCCCGCACCGCCGGCGATGGTGTTTTCTTCGATGGTAACCAGTAACTCATGGCGTTGGGCCACGTCCCTGATCAGTGCTTCATCCAGGGGTTTGACGAAACGCATATCGACGACGGTCGCATCGATGATGTCGCCGAGTTGCCTTGCTTCGCTCAGCAGCGTGCCGAAGGCCAGCAGTGCGATCCCCGAGCCATGACGCTCGATGTGCCCACGCGCCAACGGCAGTGCAGGCGGCAAGGTGGCCGAGAGCATTCCCGGTACCAGTGCCGTGGCGACGGGCGTGACGCTCGCTGCCGCGCAGCGTGGATAGCGCACGACGGCGGGCGCTGAGAGCTCCAGAGCTGTGCGCATCATGGCGCGCAATTGCTGCGCATCCGCTGGCGCCATGATCGTAAGACCCGGCACAGCGCGCAGGCTGCTGAGATCGAGCGTGCCATTGTGGGTTGCGCCATCAGGGCCCACTAGGCCCGCACGGTCCACGGCGAACGTCACAGGCAATCTTTGCAAGCAGACGTCATGCACCAACTGGTCATAGGCACGTTGCAGAAACGTGGAGTAAATCGCGACCACAGGCCGGAGGCCGCGCGTCGCAAGACCCGCCGCGAAGGTGACCGCGTGTTGCTCGGCGATCCCGACATCAAAGTAACGCTCGGGAAAACGCTTGGCAAACGCATTGAGGCCAGAGCCCTCGCGCATGGCGGGTGTGATCACGACCAGCTTTGGATCATGGGCCGCCATTTCGCAGAGCCAATCGCCGAACACTTGTGTATAGGTGACTGCCGGTTTGCTGCTGGCAAGGCCAGCCACCGGATCAAAGGGTGTCACGCCGTGATAACGAATGGGTTCGGCTTCAGCGCGCTCATAGCCTGCTCCCTTGCGGGTGCGCACATGTAATAGCCGAGGTCCGACCGTCGAGCGCTCGTGGCGCAGAGTCGCAAGCAAGGCCTCGAGATCGTGACCATCCACCGGCCCAGCGTATTGGAAGCCGAGTGTTTCAAAGAATTCGGGCAGACTGGTCTCTGTGCCGTTGTCGCTGCGGGCGAGAGTGTCGGCCAAGGCGCCCACGTTCTCGGAGATCGACATGCCGTTATCGTTGAGGACCACAAGCAGATTGGCGCGTATGCCGCCTGCGTGGTGCAGCGCTTCGTACGCCATACCCGCCGTGAGCGCGCCATCGCCAATGATGGCAACCGCTTTAGCCGGTGATTCGCTGGCGAGGCTCTCTGCCACCGCCATGCCAAGCGCAGCGCCGATTGAGGTACTCGAGTGACCGGCGCCAAATGCGTCATAGGGGCTTTCGTCCCGGCGCAGAAAACCCGAAAGCCCATCGCGTTGCCGGATACTGTGCATGCGATGGCGACGACCGGTGAGCATCTTGTGCGGGTAGGCTTGATGACCTACGTCCCAGACGAGCGCATCACGGGGTGTATCAAAGACGTAGTGTAGCGCGATGGCCAGCTCCACCGTGCCGAGACCCGCCGATAGATGCCCACCACTGCGCGCAACCGTGCTCAGAAGCGCCTGGCGTAATTCTTTGGCAAGCTCCGGCAGTGACTCCTGCGGTAAGCGTCGTAGATCGCCGGGTTCGAGGATGCGGTCAAGCAGCGGAGTCTCTGATGATGGTTGCACTGTCTAACCCCCGTGGTGAATGACCGAGCGATCCATGTCACGGTTGACGATGATGAAGGCTCCAGCGCCATAGCGCTTCGGCCGGAATGGGTAGCACCATGAGCCAATGCTCAAGCACGGCCAACGCGCTGAGGGTCGCGAGCATGCTGAAAGCCGTGGCAGTAAAAACATCGTTGGCTGTGATCGCGAAGCTGGCGAGTTGCCAGGTCAGCGCGCTGCCCAACAAAATCGAGAACGGAAACAGCAGATTCATCTGGCGCTGTCGAAAAAAGCCGATGAGGTGCTGCAGGTGCTTGGGCAGAAACACCTCGCCTAGATTGCGGACACCCAAAAAAAGATTGAGTTTGGCGCTGCTTCGCATGACCCAAAGCAAGAGTAGTGTGTAAAGACCGATCCGATTTTCCGCCGACCACGTGACGATCGCGCAGATGCTTACCACCGCAATGATCGCAAGCTCATGCCAAAGAATGGCGCGGATAGCATCCCAGGCGTGAGCGATGCCATGGCGTGGTTGGCTGCGAGGACGATGCGGACCGGTGATGGTGCCGGTAAGAAAGGTCACCTCCAGCCAACTCCAAAGCCCCAGCGCCGCGAGAAAACTGAGCCAAGCGTGTCCCCCGGTCGTGTCGTGGGCGAGCGCGGCAATGGCGGCGAGCGAGATGATTGCCAGCAACGACGCGCCGAGCAGAGTGCTGCGATAACTGCTCGCAGGCCTGCCCACGAGCCAAGCGATTACGCCCGTTGCGCCCCACCAAAGAATAATGGTGGCGAGCGCGGGCCAAAGATGCCAGTACCAGGAGACACTACCCTCAAGCACGGGCATCAAGCCGACTCGGGGGCTGTCCGCCGCGCTTGCACCAGGCCTTCGCTGGTCACCCAAAGATCCACGAAAGTCTTGGCGTTGGTGGGGCCAAACACGTCCAGCACCACACGCTCGCCAGTGGCGGTATCTGCAAGCACGAGTTGCCCGTCGGCGTAGCGGATCAGCGCAAAAGGTTCATCCGCCGGCACTTTGGCCAATGAACGTCCTCGCGAGAAGCCGCGCAGGACGCCGCTGACAAACCCTGCCTGCTCGATTGGCAGCAAGCGCACCAGGGTACCGTCGGTCAGGTAGGCCGCGATGGTGCCATCGCCTTGCGGCAGCAGTCGCAACTCATGCGCGGCGACAACGGCACTTTCGGTGATCGTGGTGCGGCCGACGCCGGTCTGTCGTCCCCAGAATGCCAGCAAAAACGAGCCCGCAATCAACAGACCAGCCGCAATCAGCAGCGGTTTTGGCAGGTCGAGCTCGCGGTGGTCACTCATGCCGCAGCGCCCGCCGAGCCTGACGAGACGAGTTCACCGTGATCGCTCGACGTTGGCGGCCGCGAAGACGTCACGTTACCGATCTCGCGGGTGGCGGCCGGTTCGTACGCGGTGAATGCGCGCGCAAGAATGTCTCCCACCTCGTGCGGCTGAGGTATGCACCGCAGCGCTGGCTCGGGTTGCGTGATGCGCCACGGGCGCACATGCGGCCAGAGCCAGACATAGGAGACACGATGACCGCGTCGCAATTGCAGCGCAATGTCGCCGGTACCATCGTTGCGTTGCTGCATTTTCGCCGAGTCGATCACGGTGAATGGCAGGTTGATGGTGCTCTCAAGCGCAACACCCTGGCGGATGACCAGCCGTTTGCTCGTGATGCTATAGACGGTGCGATACGCTGACAGCGCCGCAATCCCCATCAGGATGCCGAGTGCGATCAAAGAAAAAATCGCCGGTCCGACGAGACCGGTCAGTGCCGCCGTCAAGCCGGCACCTTCGGTCAAGAGATACACGCCGCGGGCCAACACCATCAGCGCGAAATACACGCCGAGCATGCGCACCCGGTAGGCATTGAGGGCAAGGGATAGCCAATGCGGCGATCCCTGCCACAACAATTGCTCACCCGATGGCAAAACGCCCGGCAATCCTCGCACGGGTTCGTGGTCGTATTCTGTGAGGGTTGGCGCTGACATGATTACAGCTTCGGTTCCAGCCGATCCGGGGTGGCATAGAGCGTGCCGCCGCCGTAGTAGCCGGTGATCCGATCCTCCTCCAGACGAGTGACTTGCTCGTTGCTCGCGGTGCGCGGCACGTGTGCAAATTGCGCACCGGTAATCGCGTTGACTTTGGCGAGTCGTCGTTGTGCGTCGTACTTGATGAAGCCGTAAGGTACGAGTACCGCGCCGCCGTCGGCAGCCGATTGCATCTCGAGATAGCGAATTTGCGGCTCAGCCTTGTCAACCCAGACATCGCTCACCGTACCGGCTGCCGCGCCATCACAACCGACAACGGTCATACCACGAGGATCGGGATCGCGGGAGTTGATGCTCCAGCCACTGACGGTACGCATCGGCACGATCATCGGCGTGCCATCGAGCATACGCTCCGGAACGTCATCCCGATCGGCGTAGGAGGCAGGACCGACACCATCACGCATCGGGTCGCCCGTCGGTTGCAAGGCGGCACCGTCACCGTTGCCGAGCGGTGTCGCCGCAATGGGTCGACGGTCGGCGCTGTCGGCGCGGGGCGCTTGGATGGTGCTGCCATCCGCCAGCAAAAATGTCTTGGGGGAGGGCATGGCCGGGTAGCCCTGCACCTTCACGCGTCCACCCGAGCGCTCGGTACGGTCTGAGTCGAGCGGGTAGCCTTCGCGCTTGCTCTCTCGATGCAGGTACCAGATCAGGCCCGCAAAGAAGATCCAGAAGCCGTAAAGCGCAATCTGGGCGACATCAATGTAATTGGTAAATCCACCTGTTTGCATGACAGTATCCTCCTTAACCTCGTCAATCCCTCAAACCTGTTATCAAAAAAACGCGTTACTCAATCAATTCACTCAAAATCAAATTCACTCCAAATCCGATACTCAGCCTGGCATGTTGGCCAGCCCCAGTCGCTCAGCCACGAGCCGCGGTGACGCTGAATACCGCACCAGAGGCCCGATGGCCACGAGCGCGGCGAACAACAAGCCGAGCTCAAGGTGGTACACGAACATGTAGCCCGAGACCTTTGAGGTTAGCGCGGGGCCAAGCGCGCCGGCTTCGGCGTAGCGGCCAACGAAATCGCACAAGGCGCCGCCTGCCGCGATCGACACACCGGCAGCCGTTGCTTGCACGGCACCCCACGCTCCCAACGCGAGGCCATTGTCGCTGCGCTCCAGGGCCATGGCGGCCAGCAGCGTCCCGACCGAGAACAAACCACCGCCAAAGCCGATCAGCAGTGCACCGGCTTTGAATAGGGTGGGGGAACCGAGCGGATCGGAGAGCACTACGGCCGCAAATGCGATGAGACCGGTCAGCAAGCCGCTCGCAGCCACGCGGAGCGGATCCGCGCCGACGCGCAAGCGACGCGCCGCCAAACCAAAAGCGAGCAGGGCACCCGTCGCCCAGAACGCAGTCAATAAGCTCGTGGCACCGATCGGCATACCGAGAATCTCGCCGCCGTAGGGCTCAAGCAACACATCCTGCATGCTGAACGCAGCCGTGCCGAGGCCAATGGTCCAAAGTAAACGGCGGGTGCTTGCGGGTGCGGTGAATCTTTGCCATACCTCGCGAAAGGGTGGAGCCACGGCGGTTTCTTTGCCGCGCAAAGGATCTCTTGGCTCTTGACGCCAGAGCGCGATGACATTGAAGACGAAGGTCAGAAAGGCGGCGCCCTGAATGACCTGCACCAGGCGCAGATGGGTGTAGTCGGCGAGCAGCCAACCAAACGCCACGGACGCGCCGACCATCCCGATGAGCAGCATCACATACAACAGAGCAACCACACGCGGGCGAGTTTCTTTGGGCGCGATATCGGTGGCGAGTGCGAGGCCCGCGGTCTGCGTGGTGTGCAGACCCGCCCCCACTAATAGAAACGCGAGCGCCGCGCCAATCTGACCGTAAATCACCGGGCCGCGACCCGTGCCGCTCAGCACCAGCAGGGCGAAGGGCATGATGGCGAGGCCGCCAAACTGCAGCAGCGTGCCAAACCAGATGTAGGGCACACGCTTCCAGCCGAGAATGGAGCGGTAATGGTCCGAGCGGTGTCCGAGAAAGGCACGAAACGGCGCAAAGAGCAGCGGCAGCGCCAACATGCTGCCCACCAGCCACGCTGGTACATGCAGCTCGACGATCATGATGCGATTCAAAGTTCCGGCCAGCAACGCGAGCGCCATGCCGACCGACACCTGGAACAAGGCGAGGCGCATCAGTCGCGAGAGCGGCAGGTTGTCGCTGGCGGCATCGGCAAACGGCAGCATCCGCGGGTCGGTCAAAATACGCGTGAGTGGATTCATGTAGCGCCTGACCAGGTCGGATCCTCGACCTCGTGAGATGCCCGAGCGGCCTGCCGCGCCAGGTACAGCTTGTAAAAGAATTGCATGGCGTTGACGACGTAGGCGGCATAGGCCGCGAGCGCCAACCACATCTGCTCACGGATATCGAGTGCCTGTGTCAGCAGCGCGTAGAGGTACGCAGTATGCAGGGCGATGACCCCCATGCTGATCACGTCTTCCCAGAAAAAACTGGGCGCGAACAACCAGACACCAAAGATTTCTTTCTCCCAGATCGCCCCGGTAATCATGATGGCGTAAAGAAAGCCAGTCTTGATCACGATGGATAGAGTAGCGAGCTCTGCGCCTTGACCGGTACGCAGAAACTCGATGACCAACCAGAGACTGACCAGAAAAGCGAGTAGCTGCAGGGGCGCCAAAACGCCTTGCACAACGGTCCACACCGAGCGGTCGCGCCGGAGGCGCTCCTCGGGGGTGTAGAGCGGGCGGTGCGAAACCGCCCAATGTGGCTGTGACATGGCTGAACTCACACTGCCGGACAGCACCCGAATCTAGAGAAGCGGCCGCGTTGTGTCAATCCTGATTTACGTCACAGAAAATTGACATTTGACGCGGGGGGTCCTATACGTGCGATGGTGCGACGAACAGGGGTCAGTCGATCAGGAAGAACGACCCTTTTCAGGTACACGGAAGTCGTCGCGCGTTTGGGGGCCATTGGGGTGCGATCCTGCGATCGTGCCAGGCGAGGGTGACGACATGACGGGCCGAAAAATCCGACCAGCCACATCGGCCAGCGAATCCTCTGCGCTGCTCCGAACCATCGAGGGAGAGGTGATCCCCCGTCTTTTGCTGGCTCATCGCCGGCAGGGCGTTGATGGACAGGGGATGAGGAGCGGCTCCGGGGCCACGATCTCGGCAGCCCAGGTAGAACAACTGTGCGGCATGCTCCAGCAAGGGCATGACGACGAAGCCTTGGCGTACGTCGCCGAGCTCATGAGCTTGGGCGTGGATCGCGACACGCTGTACTTGGATCTTCTCGCCCCAGCGGCACGCTGGTTTGGGCTGGCTTGGGAGAACGAGGAAGCCAACTTCATTGCGGTGACCGTCGGTTTGCGCCGATTGCAGAAGCTGGCGCGGGAATTCTCGCAGGACGGGTCCGTGGGCCTCCAGGTCCCCCGGCCAGGTAGGCGCGCGTTGATCGTGGCCATGCCGGGCGAGCAGCACGTGTTCGGTGCGCAAATCGTGGGCGATATGCTGCGCGACGCGTGTTGGGATGTTTGGGATGCGCCCGGTGCCACCGAAGCGGATATAATTTCGCTCATACAACACGAATGGTTTGCGGTGGTCGGTGTATCCATCAGCAGTGCTCAACATCTCGACATCCTGTCTGGCCTCATTCGACGCATTCGTCGTCAATCGCTGAATCGCGACGTGCGCATCATGGTCGGTGGCCGTGCTTTCAGTGGCGCGGGCGATTGGGCGCTGCAGGTCGGTGCCGATGTGGCGGTGACAGACGGGCGCGATGCCGTAAAACAAGCTGAGCAAGTCATTCACTTATTGGGTCAACGGAACTGACGCGGTTTCCATGTGAAAAATTTCAAGGTGCCAAGGAAGGCGCTGACCGGACTGTCTGCTGAGACGGTTGCCGGTCTAGTGACAGCAGCAGCGGATCTGGCGCTGGTGCTCGATCGGCGCGGGGTTGTTCGCGATCTGGCGATCGGCAGTGATGATCTGGCCGAGGAGCTCGGCGAGCAATGGCTCGGTCGTCCCTTCGTCGACGTTGTCACGATCGACAGTCGTAACAAGGTCGAGAGGTTGCTGGCAGCCGCCAATTCCGGCGACGGATCGCAGCAAGCTTTGGGTCGTCAAATAAATCACCCCCTGCGTGGCGGGCGCACCTTGCCGGTGCAATACCACGTACAGAGTTTGGGTGAAGAAGGCCGCCTGCTGGCGCTAGGGCGAGACCTGCGGGCGCTCGCTGATATGCAACAGCAGTTGGTCGCTGTCGAGCAGTCATTGGAGAGAGATTACTCACGTCTGCGTTCGGCCGAGACGCGCTACCGATTGCTGCTGCAGTCGACCACCGAACCCTTTTTGGTGGTGGATGTGGGCAGTCAAAAAATCACCGAGTTGAACGCGGCGGCAGCCGAGTTTTTGGGTCTGGACCCCGGCAAGTCCGCAGGCAGATTACTGCAGGATGTCTGTGATGCGCAGAGTGGTCGTGCGGTCGGTGAATGGTTGTTGGCCTTGCAGACCACCGGTCGAGCGCGCGAGTTGCGGGTCAAGCTTGCCGGGGCAACGACATCGCCCCGACGCGAATGTCGTCTGCATGGCGCCCTCTTTCGGCAGGAGAGCGTATCCAATGTTCTGATTCGCATCCAGCGCACGGAGTCCGTGCGCGCCGGTTCCGGGGCGGCTACGGCAGGCAAAGAAAAAGAGGTGGATCAGCTCTTTGCGCAGCTGCCGGACGCGCTCGTGGTACTCGACGCTACGGGCAAGATCGGCTTCGTCAATCAAAGTTTTCTCGAGCTCGCTGAGATCGGCAGCGAGGAGCTGGCCAAAGGCGAGTCTTTGGATCGTTGGCTGGGGCGCCCCGGGGTGGATTTGGGTGTTTTGCTCGCCAATCTGCGTCAGCACGGAGTGGTGCGCGCATTCGCGACCACTCTACGCGGCGAGTTGGGCGCCTCCACGGACGTCGAAATTTCCGCCGCGCAGCTCGGCGAGGGACCGCGCGCGCATCTTGGCTTCTCTATCCGCAACGTGGAGCGACGACGGGCGAGCGACAGCCGCGGGGGTCGGCAGCTGCCGCGATCCGTTGAACAGTTGACCGAGCTCGTGGGTCGGGTCTCCTTGAAAGATCTGGTGCGTGAGACTACGGATGTGATTGAGCGCTTGTGCATTGAGGCCGCGCTCGAGCTCACCCAAGATAATCGTGCCTCGGCGGCAGAAATGCTCGGACTCTCCAGGCAGAGTTTGTACGTGAAGCTGCGACGCTACGGTCTCGGCGAGCTCGATTCGGAGTGAGGCGTCAAGGTCGCAGACCCACCCGAGTCGGCTAGGTCCACCCACCTCCGGCAGGGCTGCCGCAGGGCGGGGCAAGTGTAAGCCTCAATTGACACTTTGGGGTGTCATCGCTATGTTGCCTGCATGACCGAAGGCGTGGGCAACCTGACCGCTGGCCGTCGTCCTGCTTGGCCGGCGATGCTCGAATTATTGAAGCCCGTGACCTGGTTCCCACCCATGTGGGCATTTCTTTGTGGCGTGGTCTCGGCGGGCGCCTCTCCTGAGGGCCGCTGGCACATCATCGTGACCGGTTTGGTATTGGCCGGTCCGCTGATTTGTGGCACCAGTCAGGCGGTCAACGACTGGTTTGACCGTCACGTCGATGCCATCAACGAACCGCGTCGGCCGATTCCATCCGGGCGTATGCCGGGTCTCTGGGGTCTTTACATCTCCATCGCCTGGACGGTCATTTCTTTGCTTGTTGCGTATGCGCTTGGCCCGTGGGTGTTTGCTGCCTCGTTGCTGGGTATGGCGCTCGCGTGGATGTACAGCGCCCCGCCGTTCCGGCTCAAAAAAAATGGGTGGTGGGGTAACTCTGCGGTCGCGTTGTGTTACGAGGGCGTACCCTGGTTGACTGCGGTGGTGGTCATGACTGGCTTTTTGCCCGACTCGCGCCAGTTTCTGATCGCGTTGCTGTACAGTTTTGGTGCGCACGGCATCATGACCCTCAATGATTTCAAGTCGGTGCAGGGCGACCAGCGCATGGGTGTTGGCTCGCTGCCGGTGAGGCTGGGTGTCACGCGCGCAGTATGGGTGGCCTGTGCCGTCATGGTGATGGCTCAGGTGGCTGTGATCTTTGCTTTGGTGATTTGGCAGCAGACCCTGTATGCGCTCGTCATCGCCGCTTTGCTGGCAGGTCAATTGTTGATGATGCGACGTCTTGTACGGCGCCCAGCGGAGCTGGATGTTTGGTACAACGCATTCGGTGTTCCGCTTTATGTGCTTGGAATGATGGTGAGTGCCCTGGCCCTGCGCAACTTGAGCGTGGGCGCTGGATGATTGATTGTTGCACGTAATTAATTCTTTGATTAACGAGTGATTGAATATCCATCACGCAGGCGTTCGCCTGCCGAGGAAACGAAAATGAACGACACCGAATCGATGGATTCCACACCGCCGGGTTTTGAGCTCGAGTTTGATGCCGTGATTGTCGGTGGTGGCCCATGCGGTGCGACGGCCGCCGATGATCTTGCTCGTGCGGGGTGGAGGGTGGCGCTACTCGATCGCGCCGGGCGTATCAAGCCCTGTGGGGGTGCGATCCCGCCGCAACTCATCAAGGAATTCGATATTCCCGATCATTTGCTGGTAGCCCGTATCCAGTCAGCACGTATGGTGGCGCCGAGTGCGCGCGCGGTGGATATGCCGATCGAAGGCGGGTTTGTCGGCATGGTGGATCGTGAAATCTTTGATGAATGGTTACGTACACGCGCCGCTCAAGCCGGCGCCGTGCGCATCGGGCGATTTTCTTCGGGTAGATCGTGACGCGGATGGGGATGCCATCGTCGTGTTTCGTGCCAAGACGGAGCAGGACTCAGCGACAGCCGGGGACGTGCGGTTGCGCGCGCGCGTAGTGCTCGGGGCGGACGGAGCACGGTCGGAAGTGGCGCGCCAATGTATTGAGGGTGGTACCGAAGTGCCTTTCGTCTATGCGTACCACGAGATTTTGAAGACGCCGAAATCGAAACCCGTCAACTACGATGCGGCTCGCTGCGACGTTTATTATCAGGGCGAGTTATCGCCTGATTTTTATGCGTGGGTTTTTCCGCATGGCGACACCATCAGTGCCGGAGCCGGGACCGCGATCAAGGGGTTTTCCATCCGCAATGCGGTGGGTGGGCTCAAGCGCGCAGCGGGGCTTGAGCAGGCCGAGCTCGTGCGGCGCGAAGGCGCCCCGATTCCGCTGAAACCGCTCAAGCGGTGGGACAATGGCCGCGACGTATTGCTGGCGGGTGATGCTGCGGGGGTGGTCGCGCCGGCGTCGGGTGAGGGCATCTATTACGCGATGGCATGCGGTCGCATGGCAGCGCAGGCGATCGATCGGTGTTTGGCAACCGGTAACGCGCATGCGCTGCGAGATGCGCGCAAGCGCTTCATGGCGGCCCACGGTCGGGTGTTCTGGGTGCTCGGGCTGTTACAACGTTTCTGGTACACGAGCGATCAGCGCCGTGAGCGGTTCGTCAAAATGTGTCGCGATCCGGATGTACAGCGACTGACCTGGGAGTCCTACATGCACAAAAAACTGGTGCGCCGCAGTCCCATGGCTCATGTCAGGGTATTCTTCAAAGATTTGGCACATCTGCTCGGTCTCGCGCCCACGTGAACGATCTGGCAGCTCGGTTTGCCGATGGCAGCGTGCTGCTCTGGATCGTGGCACTGGTCGGGGTCGAAGCGGCGGTGTTGGCTTGGCTCTGGTACCGCCGGCAAGTCGGCTTTGCACCCTCGATGCTGTGGGGGCAGCTGTGCTCCGGCGCCTGTCTGATGCTGGCGGTGCGTGCGGCCATTCTGGACCATCCTTGGACCCAGATTGCGCTTTGGTTGTTCGCGGCCCTGATCGCTCACATAGTGGACCTCGCCCTTCGCTTTCGCGCCCAAAGCGGCTCCCGTTAGGAAGAACGTGATATTTTTCCTACCGGTGGGTTACCGGTAGAGGCGAGGATGCGGGCCAATCGCGCGGCAGGGTGGTTGTTGATGGGTGTGTGCGCGCTCGCGGCGGCGACAGCGCAGGCGCATGGTGTGCGATTAAGTGCGCAAAGCCAGGGCGATCGGGTGATTGGCCAAGTGCGCTATGCCGATGACATGCCCCTGCGGTCTGCCCGCGTGGAGCTGCGTGCAGTCCCCCAGCACGCGCCGACGCAATCCCGCGACCCGACCACCCAAGAGGCCATTGCTTGGCAAACGTTTGGCAATGACGCGGGCGAGTTCGTGTTCGAAGCCGTCGCCCCCGGCGACTATCAACTGTCGGCCGAGGATGGTCTTGGGCATCGGGCAAGTCTTCGGGTCAGCATGGGGCCAGGCGCCGTCAGTCAAGATTGGTCCTCAAGCGAGCCGTGGCGCTGGCGTGATGTGCTCGCAGGGGTTGGTTACCTCGTCGGTCTTATCGGACTGTGGGCGTGGGTGAGCGCGCGTCGCCAGCGACGGGTATGACACCGCCCGTCTCGTTCCTGTATCGGAAGGTGGTTCATGCACCTATCTGAAGGGGTATTACAATGGCCGGTGCTCCTCAGCACTGCGACGGTGGCAAGTGCAGGCGTCATCTGGGGGCTTAGAAGCCTGCCGGTCGAGCGTGTGCCGCAGGCTGCGGTCCTGACGGCGATTTTCTTTGTCGGCGGCACCATCCATGTGCCGATCGGGATCGCCAGTGTGCATCTCATATTGAGTGGTCTGCTGGGCTTGTTGCTCGGTTGGGCGGTGTTTCCGGTGTTGCTTGTGGGTCTCATGTTGCAGGCGGTGTTACTGTCTTTCGGTGGCTTCTCGGTGCTTGGCGCCAATCTTTTGATTTTGGGTCTACCCGCGGCGCTGGTGGGCAGCGTGCTGCGCCCCCGCCTTGCTCTCGTGCTTCACGACTATCTGCATCAGGCACGGACCGAGTCGAGCAGAGTGCTGAACTTATCGCGCGCGATGTGGCTTGCAGGGCTCGCCGCCGCCTCGAGTCTGCTCGGCTCGATGATGCTCGCGGCTCTTTTTCTTTGGTGGTCCGGGGGTGAGCGGTTCTGGCCACTCATTTCATTGATCAGTGTCGCGCACGTACCCGCGCTGATGATTGATGCGCTGATCACGGCCTTGGCAATCAGCGCCTTGATCCGTATGGCACCCGAGGTGTGTCAAAGTTTGCTGCAAGCGCCCAATGCGCGAGTCGGTGAGTCATCCGCAGGTGCCTCCGCCGGTGCTTGAGCCCAGATTGAGGGTTTTGGCGGCGATTGCGGGCAGTGTGCTGATGGCTGCCATGCAGGCCGTGGCGGGTCTCGGATGGGCCTGGTTGCTGGCTTTTGTGCTCGGTTTGGTGTCCATTGGCACGGGTCGTTTACTGCCTGCCCTTGATCTTTGGACGGCGGCCCGCAGGCTACTCAGCTTGAATATCCTGACGATTTTTATCTGGTTGACTCTGCCGTGGCAGTTTCATCCGGCGGGGGGTGTCGCATGGAGCGAGGAGGGCGTGCAGCAGGCACTACTCATCACGCTGCGCCTTAATGCCATTGCCCTCTGGTGTCTCGTGTGGCTGGCCCATCTCGAACCGGCCTCGCTGGCTTCGGCGTTGCGATCTTTGGGGGTTTCGGCGCGACTCGCCTTGCTGGTCTATCTCAGCATCCGCAGTCTCGAGAACTTGCTCATCGGTCATCGTCGGCTGCAAGGCGCGATGCGCGCTCGCGCGGCGCCGGTGCGCTTGTGGCGGCGCTTGCAGATTGCATCGCTATCGCTGGTTTCTTTGATAGTGGATGGCTTGCATCGCGCGGATATCTTTGCAGCCGCCTTGCGAGCGCGAGGTCTCGACCTGCAGACAGGTGGCTTGCTGCTCGCTCGAGCTCCGTGGCGTACCGTGCCAGGGCGGGATGTGCTGCTCGTGGCGCTGTGCCTGTTGGCGCTCATCGTGTTGGGCTGGGGATTGGCGTGAACTCCCCGTCTGCGTCGTTGTCGCCCGTGTTGCGGCTGAATGATCTGCGTGTGGATCGCAGTGGCAATCGGATTCTGAATGGGCTCGGCTTGGTGGTGCAGGCGGCCGATCGCGTGGTGATCGAAGGTAGCATCGGTGCCGGCAAGAGTAGCTTGTTGTGGGCCATCATCGGCTTGATCGAATCGTCAGCAGGGACGATCGAAATCTTGGGTCGCCGCTGCCGCGCTGAAGTCGACTTTGCGCCTTTGCGAGGGCGGGTGGCCTTGTTGTTTCAGGATCCCGATGAGCAGCTCATTGGTCCCACCGTGCTCGAGGATGTTCAGTTTGGTCCCTTGAATCGGGGTGTTGACAAGGTGAGCGCCCTGCGGCGGGCGCACACGGCGCTCTCTCAGCTCGGTATTGACGATCTGGCCAACCGATCGGTGCGATCTCTGTCCGGTGGGCAAAAGCGGCTGGTCGCGCTCGCGGGTCTTTTGAGCATGGATCCTGAGCTGTGGCTGCTGGATGAGCCGACGGCGGGGCTGGATGCCGCCGCGGCACAGCTTGTGATCCGAACGCTCGCCGAGTCGCAACGCCCCATGGTGTTGGTGACTCACGATCCCGAGTGCATCAATGCGCTCGCTACGCGGCGCTGTCGCCTGCAGGCAGGGCTTCTGGTGGAGCTGTGACGTCTCTGCTGTCGCCGATCTTCAGAGCGTGACGAGGGTCTCAAAGATCTGAGTGGCGTGCCCGATAATCCAGACCGCCGACAAGTCGTTGTCATCAAATTCCAGTTCGACGTCAATCTGACCGGGCCGGTTCTGAAAGTGCCCTTGGGCGGCGGTGAATGCGGCCCGATTGCCATCGCGCTGCAAGATGCCGTGTTGCAACAGATAGGCACCCAGCAGTCCGTGCGCATTGCCGCTGACCGGGTCTTCAGGAACACCAATGGCGGGGCAAAACATGCGGGACAAGCTGAGACAGCCTTCGATCTGCGAATCGACCGTGAAGACGAAATGCCCGGTGGCGCCGAGCTGAGCCGACAAGGTATTCAGCCGATTCATGTCGGGCTTCAGTTGCTTGAGCTGTTGGGGCCCCCGCACTCCCACCAGCAGGCGGGTGCGCGCGCCGCCTGCGGCACCCCCCACGATGCGCAAATCAAACCGGGGGTCGAGGTCACTGCTCGATAACGCCAGCGCGTCGAGCACGGCCAGCTTTTCCCGCTCGTTCAGCTCGCGGCCCATGGGTGGCACGGGTTGGCGCACGGCAATTCGGCGCTCTGGTCCGGTGCCGCGAATCTCGATATCAAAGATTCCGGCTTTTTGTCTTTGCTTGAGTCGACGGGGTGCCGTGTCGTGGCGCGACAAGACGTACTGCGCGGCAATCGTGGCGTGACCCACAAAGCTGGACTCGGTTCGCGGTG
This sequence comes from uncultured Acidibacter sp., assembly GCA_964533305.1. Taxonomy (GTDB): domain Bacteria; phylum Pseudomonadota; class Gammaproteobacteria; order Steroidobacterales; family Steroidobacteraceae; genus UBA964. Next base: position 7,816 of record CAZHLL010000010.1, on the reverse strand, counting down.
TAAAGAATCTCGCCCAGACGTCATGATCAGAAGCATCGGCAGGCAAGACGAAGGCCGTGTAGCCGTTATTGAGTTCGCGGGCGATGGCGAGCATTTCCTCATCGCTCAGCACTTCCGCATCGAGCACGACGCTCGCCGGATTGCCCGCAAACATTTGTTGGGTGAAGGTGTCGATCTGAAAGACGCGAACTGATCTGGCCATGATGAACCCCCATCGGATGGCTGCCGGTCGGTACCCGGAGCCGCAAGGCCACGAGGGGGCGGATTGTAGGCAAGTCCCAGCCAGACTGCATCAGGGTCTTGCAAAGCACTGATTTTTCATGAAAATACGTCCCTGCCTTGGGGTGGCCGAGAGGCCTGAGATGTCGCATGGGGCGGCAAACCCGTTGAACCTGATCCGGTTAGTACCGGCGGAGGGAGTAGGTGAATACTCGTTTGTTGGCCGTGTTCGCGGCCGTTTTGTATCCCGGTTTGATGGTCAGCGCGCTCGCGCAAGACTCCGAGCTCAAGGAGGTTGTGGTGACCGCGAGCTTGCGGCCCGTGACGGCGCTCGCGCTGCCAGCGAGCGTCACGGTAATCGAGCAGAGCACCCTCGAGACGGCGGGCGTACAGCACCTGCAGGATGTACTGCCGCTCGTTCCTAACCTCAATTGGGCTTCGGGCAGTTCGCGACCACGCTATTTTCAATTGCGCGGCATTGGTGAAACCGACCAATGGCAGGGCGCCCCGAACCCGTCGGTGGGTTTCTTGATCGATGGCATGGATTTCTCTGGCATCGGTATGCCTTCGACCTTGATTGATCTCGCTCAGGTCGAGGTGTTGCGGGGCCCACAAGGAACCACGCTGGGTGCCAATGCCCTCGCGGGTCTCATCAATCTGCAGACCCGGCGGCCGAACGGTGAATCCGAGCGATCGGTGCAGTGGCAAGCCGGTGAGCAGGGCTTGTTGGCAGCCGGAGTGGTTTTGGCCGGCGATTTCGGCGATGAGGCGGGCAGCACCGACAGTGGCGGGGTTGATGGTTGGCGTTTTGCCGTTCAAAGATTCCGTGAGGATGGATCAAGGCGTAACCTCACGCTGGGTCGTGACGATACCAACGGTCTCGATGAAACCACGGTGCGCTGGCGCAGCGTGCACAGCTTGACACAAGACTGGGCGGCGGATGTATCGGCGATCTGGGTAGATCAAAAAAATGGCTTCGATGCTTTCGCCATCGATAACAGACGTCTTACCCGGGCAGATGATCCGGGTGAAGACAACCAGGAGTCGCACGGAATTTCTTTGGTTGTTACCCGCGATGGCGAGGTGGCGTTTCGCAGTCTCTCGGCTTGGGTCGAGGCGGATATTCTCTACAGTTTCGATGGTGATTGGGGTGCTGACCCTGACTACGATTTCACCTCGCGTTTTTTGCGGGACCGTCGCAGCCTGACGCAGGATTTTCGCTGGAGCTCTGCGCCCCCGGGTGAGGATCGGCGTTTTGCCTGGGTGGCCGGACTCTATGGCTTGCGGGTCGATGAGGGCAATGACCAGCTGGATCTGTTCGGGGGCGAAGTATTCCGCGCACTCATCAGCGATTACCGAGCGGATCATCTCGCCGCCTATGGTGAGCTCTCTTGGCGCCTCGCGACCCGTTGGCAACTCTCTCTTGGGGTGCGTACCGAGCGACGGGAGTCGCGATATCTCGACACGGATGGCAGTGATCTTGATCCATCAGAGGATATGTGGGGCGGAAATCTGAGCCTGGATTACGCCTCTGACGAGCGCAGCCGCTGGTACCTTACGCTGGCGCGCGGCTACAAGGCTGGCGGTTTCAATCTGGGTGCGGTCATCCCCGAGGCGCAGCGTGAATTTGGCACCGAGTGGCTGCATAGCCTTGAGCTTGGCCACAAGCGCGTGTTTGCCGACGGGCGACGCAGTCTGTCCGCCGCGCTCTTTTACATGCGCCGGGGGGATCAACAAGTCAGTACCTCGGCGCAGTTGGATCCGGGTGATCCGCTGTCCTTCATTTATTTGACCGGTAATGCGGCACGCGGTGCGAACTATGGACTGGAGGCCGAGTGGGTGACAGCGCTCGGCGACAATTGGCAGTTGTCAGGTTCGCTCGGGTGGCTGCGCGCCAGCTTCAAAGATTACGTGACCGCTGATCGGGATTTGACCGGCAGAGCCCAGGCGCATGCACCGGAGTGGCAGGGAGTGGTGTCGGTGCTTTATCAGCGTCCTTCCGGCTGGTTTGCACGGGTGGATTCCCAGTATCAGAGTGGCTTTTTCTTCAGCGACAGCCATGACCAAAGGGCAGGCGGGCGTACCTTGGTTAATCTTCGCGCGGGATACGGCACCGGTCGTTGGCGCGCAGAGGCATGGATGCAGAATGCATTGGACGAAGACTATGCTCAACGTGGTTTTTTCTTTGGTAACGAGCCGCCGGACTTTCCCGACCGCTTGTATGTTCAGCTCGCTGATCCCCGGCGAGCCGGTGTACGTTTCAGCTGGAACTTTCATTGACTGACATCATCGAGATCGTGGCGCTGATCGCAGGGCTTGGCTATGCGCTCGGCGTTGTACTGCGCAACCGCTGGGCCTGGGCGAGCGGCGCGCTGTCCTCGGCACTCTTGTCCGTGCTCGCATTCGGTGCCGAGCTACCTTTGCAGAGTGGGTTGCAGGCGCTGTACGTGTTGATGGCCGTTTACGGTTTTTGGCAGTGGTCCAAAGGAGCATCCGGGGAACGCATTGCCGTGCGTCGTTGGCCTGTCAGTGCGCATCTACTAATCGCGGTGATGACGGTTGCGGTTGTTCTGATAGGCGCAGAATTCTTTGAAAACTCGTTAGGCTCTGCTTGGCCCAGGCTGGACGCGGCCGTCACCTGTCTCAGTCTCTGTGCCACGGTGATGACGGCTCGCGGGGCGCTGGAGAATTGGCTGTACTGGTGGCTGGTCAATGCGGCATCCATGTGGCTTTACTCGGCTCAGAATTTATGGGGAGTGACGGCGCTCTACGCCGTGTATTTTTTGATCGCGATCGTGGGTTGGAATCGCTGGCTCATCGTTTATCGGCAACAGACGTCATGATGGACAGGCTCGATGGATAAGCCCGGTGGATGAGGCTATCGGCATCGCAACTCATCGCGTCACCGTGCTGCAATCGGGGTCATCTCGCACGGTGCGCCGCCAGTGGATGTCGGCCAAGGCGCTTGAGCTCTTGGGTGGTGATCTCGCTGTCGAACTGCGCGCTCAGCAAAAGGCGGCCCTGATCGGGCTTGCGCCACGAGTGCAGCGGGTAGATACCGACGCCCGTTGGATCGAAATGGAGTGGGTCCAGGGGCATCATCTGCCCGCCGACTGGTTGCAAGAGGCGGCCTACGTGCGGCAGTTCATCGGGGTCTTACAGCGGCTGCAGCAGATTCCTTGCAGCGATTTACCGACGTTGTGCTTGCTCGAGCGCTGCGCGGTGCTGCACTCGCGGCTGAGCGCAGTCGATGCGGTACGAGCCCGAGGTCACGAGTCCGCCTTGCGAGCGCTGCACGAACGACTGGGCGCGGGATCGCCGCCAAGCGAAGGCGAGTCCTTCTTGGTACACGGTGATCTGCACGCGGACAATGTCATCGTCCGCGCAAGCGAATCGCGGGCTACCGACGTCGGTGCTTTGAGCGAACAGTGGTGTTTGCTCGATTGGGAGTACGCCCATCGGGGTCACGCGCTCGAAGATCTTGCCGGTGTGCTCGTTGGGCAGCCAGGCGCCTTTCAGGAGCTTGCGCGAGGGCGGGGTGCGCTGGCCTTCGCGTTGCGTGAATCGGGCTGGTCGCTGTCACTGTCATCGCTTGAGACGGCGTGTGAGGTACGGCAGGTGTTGAACGCGTTGTGGCTGGATTTGTTCGCGGCACTGCAAAAAGAGCCATTGACGCTGGAATAGCGTCGCCTCGCGCGGCACAATATCCGGTCGAATGCAGTTGCAGGAAGGAATCATGCCGGTTCTCAAAGTTATTGATCGAGATGGTGTTGAACATGATGTGCCCGCTCGTTCTGGGCTCAAGCTCATGGAAACCTTGCGCGAGCTGGATTACGGCATCGCTGCAATCTGTGGCGGCATGTGCTCCTGTGCCACCTGTCACGTGTACATCGAGCCAGATTGGTCGGCCAGGATTCCAGCACCCATGTCGGATGAGACGGAGCTCTTGCAGGAGCTCGCTCACTTCAAGACGGGCTCGCGTCTTTCCTGTCAGGTCGATATGACTGATGAACTCGACGGCATGAGGGTGACGATCGCGCCGGACGAGTGAGTTTGCGATAGGGTCGATTTGTCAGCGAGGCTTGGCATTCATGGATTTTCTGTATCTCTTCTTGATTGCCGCCGCTGCCATCGCTGTCTGGCGTGTCGTCTCCCAGCTTCGAAGTGGCGTCGGTCGCAAGCGCGAGGACTGGGATCAACGCATGATTGAAAACCTGCGTCGCAGTGGACACAACCCTTTCCAGCCGATCGAAGTCGATTTCTTTGTAGCGGTTCCATCCCTTGAGGCGGCCAATAATTTGGCGCGCACCCTGCAGGCGGAAGGCTACACGGTTGATATCAAAGAAATGCCGGAAAGCACCGATCAGACGCACAGCGTGCATGCCTTGAAGGTCATGCAGTTGCATATCGAGGCGGTACGAGTGGTCTCGCAGCGGCTCACGGAGCTGGCCACGGCCGCCGGTGGTCGCTACGATGGTTGGGTGCCCGGGGCGGCACCAAAATCCACTTGATTTGGCTCAGCCCTTCGAGGTTTGATGTTTGACCGCCTCGGTCGCAGCGCGAATGGCCTCGGCATCTCCGAGGTAACGGCGGGCGGTGGGTTTGAGTTCGGCATCGAGCTCGTACAACAAGGGTACGCCGGTCGGGATGTTCAACTCCGTAATCTCCGTTTCCGGCACGGCATCCAGCATTTTCACGAGCGCGCGCAGGCTGTTGCCATGCGCGGTGACGAGTACATTGCGTCCCGCCAGCAGCTCCGGGGCAATGCGGGCATCCCAGAAAGGTTTGACTCGCTCCAGCGTGGTTTTCAATGATTCAGTGGCCGGCAGCAAGGTCGGGTCGATGTCGCGATAGCGCGAATCGAAGCGTGGATGTCGGGGGTCATTGTCCGCCAGCGGCGGTGGCGGGATGTCATAGCTGCGGCGCCAGATTTTGACCTGTGCTTCGCCGTGCTCAGCGACTGTCTGCGCCTTGTTGAGCCCTTGCAGGGCGCCGTAATGGCGCTCATTCAGGCGCCAGCTGCGCTCGACCGGGATCCACATCCGATCCATGCCATCAAGCATGATCCACAGCGTACGGATGGCGCGTTTCAACATCGAGGTGAAGGCGATGTCCACCTCCACGCCGGCACGCTGCAACTCCACCGCGGCCTGCGCCGCCTCGGCGCGACCCTGTTCGGACAGATCCACATCGGTCCAGCCCGTGAATAGATTTTCCACGTTCCAAATACTTTGACCATGGCGGGTCAGGATTAGTTTTCCGGGCACCGGGGGCTCCTTCGATTCAGGGCAGATTAACGAGCTTGGCTCACAACTTAAGATTCAAATTTTAGCACGCGGTCGGCGGGGCAGTCGGCGCCAGGGCTTATCCAACCAATGGTCAGCTCGTCCGCACGTATTGATCCACGCCGCGCTCGGCGCGTAGCCGCCCGGTCGCGCGATTGTGCTGTAGCCATTGGCGGTTGTCGGTAGCACGAGTGCGATCGGCGGGTGGGTGATGCAAGTGATAGGCGAGCGCGCCTGCCAAAAGCCCTCGCCGGCGGATACCCGCGCGCTCCAGTCGTCCGCACAAATCTTTGTCTTCGGACCCCCAGCCTACGAAGCGTTCGTCATAGCCGTTGATGTCGAGCAGATCTTTGCGCCAAAAACCCTGATTGCAACCCTTGATCGCAAGCAGCCATCGCCCGGGCGTGCTGAGCGCAGTCTGCCAGGAGGGCAAGCGCAGCGCGTGCAGGCGACGACGTCCTTCGATACCGGGTTGAAGCCAGTCGGGGGGTTCTGCTCCTTGCAGTACCGCTTGTGTCGCGCTCGGTGTGAGGGGAATGCGCAGGCCCTGACAATAATGCTTGGGTTTGGCTGCGCGCCGGTGATCGATCAGGAAGTCCCGATGCAGCACCATGTCACCATCAATGAAAATGAGATAGTCGCCGCTGGCGGCCGCCAGTGCGAGGTTGCGCAAGCGGGCAAGACGAAAACCGTCGTGGTGCTGACGCACGTGCTGGACAGGGGCAGGGAGGTGCCGCGCGAACGTCTGGATGAGTTCGCGCGTCGGCTCACCCGACCCATCATCGGCTACGATGATTTCGTCAGGTACTTGCGATTGCTCGCCGACGCTCTGCAGTACCCTTGCGAGTGCATCCGGTCGCTCGTAGGTCGTGACGATCAAAGTAAGACGCATGGGATCAGACAGCTGTGCCGTTGACTCACGCGCGGGTCAGTTGCCGCATGGCTGCGACACAGACCGAGAGCATGGCGTGATCGGGCTGCCCGGCGGCCTGCATGTCCATCAGCACCTGTTGCCATCGTTGCTGTTGCGCTGAGGAGGGCGCTCGGCCCTCGAGCACAGACTCGACTACGCCACGCCGGGCGCGTCGGGTTTCGACGCGCAGTTGCCGCCGCGCGGCCGCATGCAGCGAATTGGGTACCGACAGATCATCGACCCAGCCTTCGATTTGGTCGAACTTCAAATCCACAGGCAGTTGGAACCAACATCGGGCGACTTGCTCGAGCGGTTGGCGTCGGCTGCTGGCGAGTTCGATCACATCCAAGGTCCATTCCAAAACCGGAAAGGCGGCGAGCGTGCGAGCTGTGGCTGGCGCAACTCCTGCGCCGATCAGTGCGTGCTGCTCGGTTTCGTAACGTTCCGCCAGCGTCCCGGACAGCAGGGTGTGCAAAGATTTACGCAGCGCACGAATGCCGCTCGCGTACTGCTCGACGGCGTCGATGACACGCAGTCGGCCGCGCGCAAAATCCGCCCCATGTTGCTCGAGAAACCACATGGTCGCGTGGCGCAGACCCCTCGCGATGTTGCCATAGAGGCGGTACTGCACCTCGCTCGCGAGTCGGCCATCCATCGCTTCAAGCTGTGACCAGGCATCGCGTGCATCAAAGGCTTCACGCGCCACGCTGTAGGCGCGTGCCACGTCGACCACGGCGGATGCGCTTTCTTCTGCTGCGCGCAAGGCAAACGCCGGACCCATGCGATTGATGATGCTGTTGATGGTGGCGGTAACAATGATTTCCCGTCGCAGCCGATGCCGGCTGATTTCGTTGGTAAATCTTTTCTGCAAGGCCGTCGGGAAGTAGCGACTAAGTTCCTGCGTGAAGTACGGATCTTCAGGTAGAGGTGAATCCAGCAATTGCCGGTACAAGTCCATCTTGGCGTAGGAAAAAACCACCGCCAACTCGGGTCGCGTCAAACCTTCATTGCGTTTGTACCGTTCGCTGAGCTCGGTCTCATCGGGCAAGCGCTCGACCCGTCGATTAAGACCTATTTTTCTCTCAAGAGTGCGAATCAGAACCTGAAATTCATTGGCTCTGGCAAGAGACTGCATCTGCAGGATGGATAGCGCCTGGCTTTGCAGATGGTTGTTGCGTAGCACCAGTGTCGCGACGTCCGGGGTAAGTTGGGTCAGGAGTCGGCTGCGCGCCGATTTTCCAAGTCGTCCCTGCTGCTCCACATCGGCCAGCAGAATCTTGATATTGACCTCGAGATCCGACGTATTGACACCCGCCGAGTTGTCAATGAAATCGGTATTGATTCGGCCGCCGGCGCGCGCATATTCGACGCGCGCCAGTTGCGTGAAGCCGAGGTTGCC
>CAZHLL010000009.1:15749-53058 GCA_964533305.1 uncultured Acidibacter sp. | reverse complement strand
GAGCATGATGATGATGAGCGAACGCGCACCGGCATTGTAGATCTGGTGCACGATGGCGCGTGATTGCGCCCACGCCCCCGGAATGTGCGACAGCACACGGAGGAAAAACAGGCCAACGCGGCCGACGCGACGCAAGGCAAGGTCGATCACGGTCAGGAACGCTCTGAAGGATGGCGGCCGATCAGCTCTTGCCGATAATCGGCGGCCGGATAATGAAACGGCACCGGGCCGTCGGCTTCGCCGCGCATGAACTGGCGTACGCTCGGCTCCTCGCTGTGGCGCAATGCCTCGGGGGACCCGCCGGCAACCACCTTGCCACCCGCCAGCAGAAAACTTTGATGGGCGATACTCGTGACCTCATCGACATCGTGCGAGACGACGATGCTGGTCAGACCCAGGGTTTCATTGATCTGACGGATAAGACGCACCACCACACCCATGGAAATGGGATCGAGCCCCACGAAGGGCTCATCGTAAATGAGCAACTCCGGATCCATCACGATGGCTCGCGCCAGAGCCACACGCCGCGCCATGCCGCCCGACAACTCGGTCGGCAGGAGCTCCGACGCCCCGCGTAAGCCCACCGCGTGCAGCTTCGTCAGCACCAACGCCCGTAGCACCGACTCGGGCAAGTGCGCGTGCGCCCGCACCGGGAAAGCAACGTTCTCGAACACCGAAAGATCCGTCAGCAGCGCGCCGTTTTGAAACAGCATGCCCATCCGTTTGCGTAGCGCATACAAAGCGGGCCGATCGAGTGCCGCGACGTTCTGACCAAACACGTGGATCTCGCCTGCTTGTGGTGCGACCTGTCCGGTGATCAATCGCAGCAGCGTGGTCTTACCAGTGCCGCTCGGGCCCATGATCGCGGTCACCTCGCCGCGGCGCGCACTTAAGGTGAGGTCACGAAAAATCGATCGTGTCCCCACGCCGTAATCGACGCCCTGCAACTGAATGACCACGTCGCTCAAGCATGTACCTCGTCTTCTTCGCGCCAGAGGCCCGCCGTCGCTCGAGCATTGAGCCGCGCACGCCAAAGAAATTCACGCTGCGTCGCCTCGCGCTGACTCGCCTTGCCCCGCCACGCGCGCAAGGCGGGCTCCTGCAGGGCCCGACCATAGCTGAAGGTAAGTCGCCACGGGGCTGGCTCCCGGTTGAGCAGCGCCAAATGCCGAGTCGCTTCGATGGCCTCTTGCCCACCACTCAAAAAGGCGATGCCCGGCACGGCCGCCGGCACTCGCCGCAGCATGCAGCGCCGAGTTGCGATTGCGACTTCTTCCGGCGTCGCGCGCGCACTCGCCTCGGAGCCCGAGATCACCATATTGGGTTTCAACACCATGGCCTCCAAGACCACTCGATGCGCGGCAAGTTCATCAAAGACGGCCAGCAGCACGGCATCCGTGACTTCTTCACATTGTTCAAGACTGTGCGCGCCATCCATCAACACCTCGGGCTCGACAATGGGCACGAGCCCCTCTTCCTGACACAGCGCAGCATATCGCGCCAGCGCGTGGGCGTTGGCGGAAACGGCCGTCGCTGTCGGTACGGCCGGCGCAATATCAATGACCGCCCGCCATTTGGCAAATTTTGCGCCGAGCTCCCGATACTCTTTCAGCCTGTCACGCAGACCATCGAGCCCCTCGGTGATGCGACTGCCCGGGCAACCGGCGAGCGCCGTGGTGCCCCGATCGACCTTGATACCGGGGACCACGCCGAGCGCCTGCAGATGCTCGGCAAATGGCACACCGCTTTCGGTGCTTTGCCGCAAGGTCTCATCGAACAAGATCACCCCGGAAATGTACTCACCGAGACCCGGCGCCGTGAACAAGGTCTCGCGATAGGCCCGACGCAGCGGCTCGGTCGACTCAACGCCGATGGCGGCAAAGCGCTTGCGAATGGTTCCGGCGCTCTCATCAGCCGCGAGTATGCCCTTGCCCGGGGCGACCATGGCGCGCGCCACGCGCGTCAATTCATGCTGTTTCATGGCCGAAATTTTACCAAACAGCGGTTGCAGCCTCGGTGCCTTGGCACACCACCCCCCGTCGCTACTCGCGTCCACCGAGTAGCCTTTGGCGCACAAACTGGACTAAAATAGTCCCCGTTTCAGGACTGCCTTGCAGACAGCATGATTCGCATCAGCAAAATGACCGACTACGCGACCGTGATTCTCGCGCAGCTTGCCCGGACGCCGGGCAGCCAGCAGAGCGCGGCCGCGCTCGCCGAGTCGACCCGCATCGCCCACCCGACCGTGAGCAAGGTGCTGAAGGCCTTGCAGCGCGCCGGCCTTGTGCAGTCAACGCGGGGTCTGCATGGCGGCTATAGCCTGGCGCGGCCTGCCAGTGCCATTTCCGCGGCGGCGATTCTGGATGCACTCGAAGGCCCAGTCGCCGTCACCGATTGTGCCGCCGGTGAAGGCCAGTGCGACCTTGAGCCGTCCTGCGGCGTCGGCAGTGCCTGGCAAAGAGTCAATCGGGTGATACGGCGCTCGCTGCATGAGGTCTCACTCGCGCAGCTCGCTGGCATGGAAGCCGTGCTCACCCCCCGCATCAACAGGATGGATCGATGAGTCAGAACGCGGAACTGCAGCAACTCGTAGGCAAAGGCTATCAGCATGGCTTTGTCACCGAGATCGAGTCGGAAAGCCTGCCCCCGGGGCTCGATGAGGACGTCGTGCGCCATATCTCGCGCATCAAGCGCGAGCCCCAATTTTTGACCGAATGGCGCCTGCAGGCGCTGCGGCACTGGTTCACAATGGCCGAGCCGAGCTGGGCGCATGTCAAAGTCGCCCCGATCGACTATCAAGGGATCTCGTACTACTCGGCGCCCAAGGCTAAGACCGATGGCCCCAAAAGCCTCGACGAAGTCGACCCCAAGTTGCTTGAAACCTATGAAAAACTGGGCGTGCCACTGCACGAGCGCGCACGCCTCGCTGGGGTGGCCGTGGATGCCGTCTTCGACAGTGTCTCGGTCGCCACCACCTTCAAAGATAAACTCGAAAAAGCCGGCGTGATTTTCTGCTCTTTTTCGGAGGCCGTGCAGAAGCACCCGGCGCTGATTGAACAGTATCTCGGCAGCGTGGTACCGCACACCGACAATTACTACGCCTGCCTCAACTCCGCCGTGTTCTCCGATGGCTCGTTTGTGTACGTGCCGAAAGGCGTGCGCTGCCCGATGGAGCTCTCCACCTATTTTCGCATCAATGCGGCGAACACCGGGCAATTCGAGCGCACGCTGATCATTGCCGATGAAGGCAGCCACGTCAGCTACCTCGAAGGCTGCACGGCGCCGATGCGTGACGAAAATCAACTGCATGCCGCAGTCGTCGAGCTCGTGGCACTCGACCAGGCCGAGATCAAATATTCCACCGTGCAGAACTGGTATCCGGGCGATGAGAACGGCGTGGGCGGTATTTACAACTTTGTCACCAAGCGCGGTGAATGCCGTGGCCGACGCTCCAAGATCTCCTGGACACAGGTCGAAACGGGCTCCGCCATTACCTGGAAATACCCAAGCTGCGTCCTCAAGGGTGATGACTCGGTGGGCGAGTTTTATTCCGTAGCGCTAGCCAATCACTGCCAGCAGGCCGACACCGGCACCAAGATGATCCACGTCGGTCGTAATACGCGCAGCACCATTGTCTCCAAGGGGATCTCGGCGGGGCGCGGGCAGAACACCTATCGCGGCCTCGTCAAGATTCTTGCTGGCGCCGAAGGCGCGCGCAATTTCACTCAATGCGATTCTTTGCTGATGGGTGGGCGCTGCGGTGCGCACACCTTCCCTTATGTCGAAGTCAAAAACCCGACCGCCACCGTGGAGCATGAGGCCTCCACCTCGCGCATCAGCGAAGACCAGCTCTTTTATTGCCTTCAGCGCGGCATCAGTCAAGAGGATGCCGTCAACATGATCGTCAACGGATTCTGCAAGACGGTCTTCAAAGAATTACCGATGGAGTTTGCGGTCGAAGCACAGAATCTGCTCGCCGTGAGTTTGGAAGGCGCGGTCGGCTGAGGCCGACGCGGATCAGGAGTCAAGGAACATGCTCGATATCAAGGATCTTCACGCCACGGTCGGCGATCGCAAAGTACTCAATGGCCTCACTCTGCATGTGCCGGCGGGCGAGGTGCACGCCATCATGGGACCGAATGGGTCAGGCAAAAGCACCCTCGCCTACACCCTCGCAGGTCGTCCAGGTTATGAGGTGACCGCAGGCAGCGTCAGCTATCGCGGCGAGGATCTGCTTGCGCTCGCCGCTGAAGAACGCGCTCAGGCCGGCGTATTTCTGGGCTTTCAATATCCAGTCGAGATCCCGGGCGTCAACAACGTCTATCTTTTGAAGGCAGCCGTCAATGCAGCGCGCAAGCATCGCGGCTTGCCCGAAGTGGATGCCTTCGAATTTTTGACGTTGGTGCGCGAGAAAATGCGCCTCATGCAAATGGATGAGGCCTTTTTGTCACGCGGCGTCAACGAGGGTTTCTCGGGCGGCGAAAAAAAGCGCAACGAGATTCTGCAGATGCTGGTGCTCGAACCGTCGCTCGCCATTCTCGATGAAACGGATTCGGGACTCGACATCGACGCCCTCAAGATCGTGGCACAAGGGGTGAATACCTTGCGCGCTGCAGATCGCTCGATCCTGCTCGTGACGCACTACCAGCGCCTGCTCGATCACATTCGCCCCGATCGGGTGCATGTGCTGGCACGCGGGCGCATCTTGAAGAGCGGCGGACCCGAGCTCGCGCTGGAACTGGAACAGCGCGGCTACGATTGGCTGCTAGCGGATGCCGCCTAAATTTCATTCCGCTCAGATAGCTTGCGGTAATCAACCATGGCGGTGATGACATGAATGAGCCTTTGCCGATTCCCGGCAACCGAGACGAAAACTGGCGTTACGCCGCCTTGCGTACGGTCAGCAAAACCGACTGGAGCTTGCCTGCACCCGCGGCGGATGCCACGCAGCTTGCGCGCATCCAGGCCGCCCTGCCTGCGCGCCTGCCACACAGCCTGCGCCTCGTGCTCTTTGCCGGGCGACTCGTACCCGAGCTCAGCGATCCGCTCGATCCGCCAGCGCTTGCGAGGCAAGGCCTCCTGCTTGAGCGTCTGGCAAGCTCAGCGGGCTCAGCCGAAGAGATCACGCCCATCGACCAGCGCTTTGCAGCCATCAATCGGCGATATGCCCCCGAAATCCTGCAGTTGACCGTGACCCGACCGGACCATCGCGTCTCGTTGGAAATTCTTTGTCTCAATAGCGGCATCGCTCAACCTGCGCTGCAGATCGTACTGCGAGATCAAACCCGCGCCGAGATCAACGAACGTCAGCTCGGCGTGGACGATGCGGCCTGCAGCACCAACCTGCGTCTGAATGTGCAGCTCGGCGCGGATGCGAAGCTGGATTACGCACGACTCCTGCAAGCTGCGCCCCTTACCCATCACCTTGAGACTTTGCACTATCAACTGGGCGATCGCGCCCAACTGCACTGCACCCAAGTCACGCTGGGCGGAGCCAGCAGCCGCTCGACCGTATCCATTGACCACGCCACCGACAGCCACGTCGAATGGAACGCCACGGCGCTCGCCGAGGGTCAACAAGTGCACGACAGTTACGTGCTCACCCGACACTCGGCGCCGGGCGCAAGCACCCGACAGCTCTTTCGCGGTATTGCCTCGGGGCGGGCGCGGGTGGCCTTCAATGGCCATATGCAGGTGAGCGAGTCCGCGCCCCGCAGCGATCTGCAGCAATCTTTGAAATGCCTGCTCGATGGTACCTCCGCCGAGGCCAATCTCAGACCGCAGCTCGAGATCTACACCGATGCCGTGAGCGCAAGCCACGGCGCAACGGTGGGCAAGCTCGACCGCGACATGTTGTTTTATCTGCTCTCGCGCGGCATTGACCCTGACACCGCCGAATCCCTGCTCAAGTGGGCCTTCATCAGTGATGTGCTCGCCAAGCTGCCAGCCGGATTACGCCAGCAGATCGAGCTTGCGCTACTTGAGCGTCTGCCGGGCGCGATCGCGGCCGGCCAACCGGAGGGTGCCGCATGACCGCCACCGGACCGCTGGATGTCGAGCGCGTACGGGCGGATTTCCCGATTTTGCAGGACCTCGCCCGCGGCAAGCGTCTCGCTTTTCTCGATACAGCCGCCTCCGCTCAGCGCCCGAACGCCGTGATCGAGGCGGTGGCCGATTACGAGCGCCACAGCCATGCCAACATCCATCGCGGTGTCTATGAGCTTAGCCAACGCGCAACCACCTTGTTCGAGTCGGCAAGGAACACCGTCAAGGATTTTCTGCATGCTCGCAGCGAGCGGGAAATCATCTTTACTCGCGGCACGACCGAGTCCATCAATCTGGTGGCGCAGTCTTGGGGTCAAAGATTGGGCCAGGGTGATGAGATCCTCATCACCTGGATGGAGCACCACGCCAACATCGTCCCTTGGCAAATGCTGTGCGAGCGTACCGGTGCCACACTCAAGGTGGCCCCCATCACGCAGCGCGGAGAGCTGGACCTCGAGGCTTTCGAGTCACTCGTGTCGGCCCGCACCCGCCTGCTTGCCTGCACGGCGATCTCCAACGCCCTCGGCACGATCCTGCCCCTGCCTCGCATGATCGCCGCGGCGCGCCGCCATGGCGCACTCGTGCTCATCGATGGCGCGCAAGCGGTGGCCCATCAAGCCATCGATGTGCAAGCACTCGACTGCGATTTCTTTGCCTTCTCCGGCCATAAGCTCTACGGCCCGACCGGTATTGGTGTGCTGTACGCCAAAGAGGCCGTGCTGCGCGAGATGCCGCCGTGGCAAGGCGGTGGCGACATGATCCTTCGCGTCAGCTTCGAGAAAACCACCTACAATGAGCTGCCCTATCGTTTTGAGGCGGGCACCCCCAACATCTCGGGTGCGATCGGCCTGGCGGCCGCGATCCGCTATCTCGAGTCGCTCGGCATCGAGCGTGTCGCCGCTCATGAGCACGCCCTTCTCGAGCGGGCCACTACCGCGCTCCGTGATATCGAAGGGCTCAACATCATCGGCGAGGCCGAGCACAAAGCGGGAGTGATCTCCTTCACGCTGCAGGATATTCATCCGCACGATCTCGGCACGATTCTCGATACCGAAGGGGTGGCTGTACGCACCGGTCATCACTGCGCCATGCCAATCATGGATTTTTTTGATGTGCCGGCGACGGCCCGCGTTTCATTCGGCTGCTACAGCTGCGATGAAGATATTGCGCAGCTGCTGGTCGCGCTGCAACGCGCCAAAGAGGTATTTGGTTGATGGACCTGCAAGATCTCTATCGCGATGTGATTCTAGATCACAACAAACATCCGCGTAATTTTGGTCGACTTGACCCCTGTGACAGCTCCGCTGACGGCAACAACCCACTCTGCGGCGATCGGCTGACCGTGAGCCTGCGCATGCAGAACGATCATCTCGGCGAGGTACGCTTCGAGGGCAAGGGATGCGCGATCTCGACTGCGTCAGCCTCCTTGATGACGGAAGCCGTCAAAGGCAAGACACCGACCGAGATCGCCGCACTGCATGCGCTTGTACATCGCACCCTGACTGATACCTCAGCGCCCATCCCGACCGAAGAGTTGGGCAAGCTCGCGGCGCTTGCCGGGGTTCGGGAGTACCCGGCTCGCGTCAAGTGCGCAAGCCTCTGCTGGCATACGCTCGCGGCGGCACTCGAGCATCTGCAGGCCGGTGCTGGCAACACACCAGCCAGTGTCACCACCGAATAAGAGAGCGCCCCTATGCGCAGTCATCAGCACGAAGCCTTTGTATTGAGCCGAGACACCCCCGCTGTCATGGTGCCCTCCGGGGACATCATTGAACTCAAGGCGGGCTTGTCGGGGTTCATCACTCAAGCCCTCGGCGGCAGCTTTACTCTTTACGTCGAAGGCAATCTCTATCGGCTCTCCGGCGAAAACGCCGACGCGATCGGCAAAGAGCCGCTCATACCCCCACAAGTGCCCGAGGGAGCAACCGTCGAGGATATCCGGCAGCTCGCTTGGCAGCAGATGCGAAGCTGCTATGACCCCGAGATTCCGATCAATATTGTCGAACTCGGTCTGATCTATGAATGCGACGTCGAGGAAAGCGAGAACGGTGCGCGCCGGGTGTCAATCAAGATGACCTTGACCGCGCCCGGTTGCGGCATGGGCGAAGTGCTCGTACAGGATGTCAAAGAAAAAATCGAAATTATCCCCACGGTCGATCGCGCCGATGTCGAACTGGTCTTCGATCCACCCTGGGATCAGTCGATGATGTCTGAAGCCGCCCGCTTGCAAACCGGGATGATGTAATGAAACAGTGGCTGGATGTAGCGGCGGCCAGCGCGCTGCCCGAGGGTGAGCGCCTCGAGATCGAAATTGACGGCTGGTACGTCACCGTTGTGCGTCATCAGGGCGCGCTGAATGCCTATGAAGATCGCTGCACCCACGATGACGCGCCCCTCGCCGATGCCGAGCTCTCCGACGACACCGAGGCACCCTGCGGGGTCGTCGTGTGCCCGCGTCACGGCGCACGATTTTGCCTCAAGACCGGCGCTGCGCTCGGTCCGCCCGCTTACGAGCCCATCAAAATCTTTGAGGTTCGCGAGCAGGCCGGGCGAATCGAGATCGCCCACTGACCGCCCGAGCCCCCGATGCGCGAGCAGTTATCATGCATCTGACCTTGCTGCGGCATGGACTTGCTGCAATGATCTCACCGACCGGCGACTTCGCCCGTGAGCTCGAGACGCGCGGATGGGACCAAGCGCGCGCCGCCGCCGTTGTCCTGCAACAATCCGGCTTGCCTTTACCTGATCGAATTTTATGCAGCCCTGCGATGAGAACTCGGCAGACGGCCGCTCGCGTGATGCAGGAACTCGCGCTTGATGAGGCGTTGCTGCAGCTCGATCAACGGCTTTACCTTGCCTCGGCAGAGACCCTGCTCGAAGTCGTGGGTGAGCAGCGTGACCCACGGCACTTGCTGCTCGTGGGTCACAACCCGGGACTATCGGAGCTCGCGCTACGCCTCGGGGGCGCGCTGCGCTCCGGTGAACTCGCCACCGGCGAGCTCTGCCTGCTGCCTCAGAACCCGTAGACCAGATTAAGCGTGGTGAGGGTATCGGTCTTGTCCCGGCCCGCCGGCGGATCGGTGTTGTGCCGTACGCCTAGCCCCGCCGCCAATGACAATCGGCTATTGATCTTGACCTCGAGTGCGAGCTCGTTGGCGGCAAAGGTATTGGACTCACCGGCCTCGACCAAGAACTTATTGCGCAGGCTCGTGGTCTCAGTCAAGCGCTGCTCATAGCGCAACTCACCCGAGAAGATCACGCTGTCGTCGCTCTCTCCTGTCAGAGAATTTTCCAATCGACGATAACCCACACCCGCCTGACCAAAGATTTTGAGTTCATCTTGGTCAATGAAACGATGACCCAGACCGGTCGTGAGACTGGCCTGATAGTCAAAGCCGCTGAAGCGATCATCTTCGTAGCGTGCACCGTTGTACCAATAACTCTCGGGACTGAACCGAAAATCGGTCTGCCACGAGGCCGCATAGCGCTCAGCGTTGCGCTCTCCATCATTGGATGAGCGCAATGCCGCCAAGGTGAAGGCGTTCTTCCACGCGTCGGTTTGCCTTGCCATCTCGAGCTTCGCATTGACCGTATCGGCATCGGAGTTGCCACGCGCCAGCACCAGCCCAAGCTCACCCTTGCCGCTCCACGGCTCAGCCTGCACACTGGTCATTGACAGCCCGAGTGACAGCAGTAGCGCGGCACCCGCACGCGCTGCCCGTGAGGCTGTATTCGTGGCGTGAATTGACCGTACAGAAAAAATATCTGCCATGAGTTATCCCCTCATCAAAAGTTTTTGCTGAAAATTCATATAATCATGGGGGCCTTGCCGGCAGCAGCGACTTGAAAATCGCAGTGCAAACTCCATATCGGATAGACAAGGCGTGTGCTCAATATATTGCCAGATTCGCGAGGATTTTTCATGTCAGTCAGCAGTGTCGACCCGCAAACTTTTGAACAAGAAGTCTTGCAGCAGTCTTTTTCACAGCCTGTGCTGGTGGATTTTTGGGCGCCCTGGTGCGGTCCTTGTCGCACGCTCGCGCCGGTATTGGAGCAACTGGCGAACGCAACGCCCGCGCTGAAGGTGGTCAAACTCAACACGGACGAAGCGCCCGAATTGGCCACTCAGTTTTCGATTCGTAGCATCCCCGCGGTCAAGCTGTTCCGTAACGGCAAGGTCGTGGATGAATTCGTCGGTGCACAACCGCTATCGGCCATCAAGGCATTTGTCGCCAAGCACTTGCCCAAAGATTCGGCCGATCAGATTGACGCGGCTCGGGAGGCACGCCTCAGCGGCAATCTTGAGCAGGCGATCCAATATTTGACTCGCCTGCGTGAAGAGAGTCCGGATGATCTGGAGGTTGCTGCCGAGTGGGCGCATTGTCTTGCGCTCAAAGGAGACCCCGACTCCGCCGAAGAAATCCTGCGCGCCTTGCCGCCCGCGGCACAAAGCGAAGCCGCCATCAAGAAAGCCTATGCACTCGCCTACTTCGCACGACTCGCTCTGTCACCGGACGAGACGGATTCCATTCAGACCGCGCGCGTCCAGGCCGCAAGGCAGCTGCTGCATGGCCGCAACGAAGGGCTGGAGGATTTGCTCGCGGCCGCAGAGAGAAACCGTCGCTATGCCATGAGCAACGGCCGTCAAGATCTGTTGCAAGCCTTTGAGGTGGCCGCAGACGATGCGCCGCGCGTCACGGCAGCGAGGCGTCGCCTCGCTGCGTTACTGCACTGACGTCCGAACGCTCAATGGGCTGTGCAAAAACAATGGGCGTACAAACGCCCGGGCACGGCATGTCGATTGAAGCGCAGGATCTCCTGCGGCAAGGGCCCAAGATGACGCGTCAAGGCAGCGGCCGTCGCAAGCTCCGTGCTCGCAGCCAGCTCAAGACCAATCACACTCGACACCCATGCAGTAAGACGAGCCTGCATCGAGGTCAAAAGCTGCTGCACGACACTGAGCTCGGGATCAAGATAATCGAGTTCGTACTTGCCCTCTTCAAGATCAGCCAAGCGAGCGGCCGCCTCGATCGCCTGACCGAGCGAGCCCAGATTGTCGACGAGACCCAAACGCTTGGCATCCCGCCCCGACCACACGCGCCCTTGGGCAATCGCATCCACTTCATCGCGGGTCATGCCGCGACCGTCGACCACACGCTGGAGAAAATCCTCGTAACCGCGCTCGATGGTAGCCTGCAAGAACATCGATGCGGCAGGGCCAACGGGCCGATCGAGCCGGAATTCGCCTGACAAGGGCGTGGTGCCCACCCCATCCACACCGATACCCAATTTGTCATAGGTGCGAGGCGCGGTGGGAAAGAGACCAAAGATTCCGATCGAGCCTGTGATGGTGGCGGGACTCGCCCAGATTTCATTGGCGGGTGCAGCAATGTAATAACCACCCGATGCCGCCAAATCCCCCATGGAGACGACGACCGGCCGGTCGGTTGCGCGAAAGGCCTGCAACTCGCGATAAATCTGCTCCGAGGCGAGCACGCTACCACCGGGACTGTCGATGCGCAGCACCAAGGCCTTGATCTTGTCATCGAGACGAGCTTGACGGATCAGCGCCGACATCTTGTCGCCCGCGATCACGCCGCCCGCGCCACCCCCATCCACGATTTCGCCCGAGCCAACGAGCACGGCCACCCGCGCATCCGGGTGACGCGACACCTTGTCCTCGGCACGAATGACGCGCAGATAGTCATCGAGGCCGATGCGCCGATAGCTATCGAGATCCTTGTCACGCGCGGCGAGCTCGAGCACACGCTCTTCGATCTGCCGCTCGGTTTTGAGCGCAGAGATGAGACCCGCATCGAGGGCGACCTGAGCGGTATCCCCTTTGGCCGCTTTGACGACGGGCGAGAACGTGTCGACGTAGCTGCGCAGACTGTCCTGCGGCAAATCACGTGCGGTGGCCACTGCCGTGATATAGGTCTCCCACAAAGAATTGACAAAGACTTGGCTCGCCTCGCGATCCTCCGGCGACATGTCACTGCGGATATAAGGCTCCACCGCACTTTTGTACGTACCGACGCGGAATACATTGACATCGATGCCGAGCGTATCGAGCGCATCCTTGTAGTAGTTGCGATAACGCTCATAGCCCTCGAGCACCACTAATCCCATGGGATCGAGATAGATCTCATCGGCATGAGCGGCCACGTAGTATGTATCGCGACTGTAGTAGGTGCCGCGGGCGATGACCTTTTTGCCGGACTCACGAAATTTTTTGATGGCGCGAGAGAATTCATCGAGGGTGGGCTGCCCAGCCCCGCCCATCGCATCAAAATCGATGACCAGAGTTTTGATGCGATCATCATCGCGCGCCGCGAGAATCGCCTCGGTCAAATCACGCAGCAGCGTCTCGTCTCGCCCGGCACCGCGCGCTTCAGCGAGTGCTCGCTGCAAGGGATCGCCGCTGACCTGCTCGACAATCGCCCCCTCCGGGCGTAACACCAAGGCGGCATCATCAGGGATAGAGGGGATCGAGCCTCGCAGGGCGCCGATCAAAACCCCAAAGAGCGCGACCAGCAACAGCAAATGCAACGTCTTGCGCAGACCCTCGAGGCCAGCGACCAAAATCCTGAAAAACTTGCGCATGGCGTCTCCTTTGATGAACTTGGAGTCTAACAACAGCCTGCCAGCCATTCCATGCGATAGGGCGCGTCCCATGCGCCACGAGCGATAGCGTCAGACAGGGCCCGCCCCGGACGGACAGGCCCTGCTGGTCATGGCTCGAATCAGACCTTTTCTTCGATGCGGGCAGCCTTGCCCGAGAGGTCGCGCAGGTAATACAACTTGGCGCGACGCACCTTGCCGCGGCGCTTGATGCTGACATCGGCAATCGTGGGGCTGTGCGACTGAAAGGTACGCTCCACGCCCTCACCGTGCGAAATCTTGCGCACCGTGAACGAAGAATTGAGGCCGCGGTTGCTGCGCGCGATCACCACACCTTCGTAGGCCTGCAACCGCTCGCGATCACCCTCGACCACCTTTACGTTGACCACCACCGTATCGCCCGGCTTGAAGTCCGGCAACTCGCGCGTGGCACGACTCTTTTCGATTTCAGCAATTACGTTCGCCATCATCCACCTCTCGCTCTGCGAGATAAGCTTGCAACAGTGCGTTTTCCTCAGCGGTCAACGCACGACCCGTTTTCGTCCCGGCCTGCAGCAGATCAGGCCGCTGCCGCCAGGTGCTGATGAGCGCCGCGCGTGTGCGCCAACGCTCGATCTCGGCATGGTTGCCGCCCTGCAATGCAGCGGGCACCCTGCGACCTTCCCACTCGACCGGCCGCGTGTAGTGCGGCCAATCCAATCGACCCGAGGCAAAGGATTCCTGCTCGCTGGAGCGTTCATCCCCCAATGCGCCTGGCAGCAACCGCAGCACGGCATCGATGACGGCCAACGCGGCAAAATCGCCCCCCGAGAGTACAAAATCTCCGAGCGACAACTGCCGATCGATACGCGCATCGATCACCCGCTGGTCCAAGCCCTCGTAGCGGCTGGCCACCAACACAAACCCAGGCAACGTCGCGAGCTCCCGCGCCACCGCCTGATCAAACCTCTCGCCCTGCGCCGACAGATGGATGCGCAAGACACCCGTCGTCGACCCGGCCTCCGTCTCTGCGCCCGGCCGACCGTGCGCCACGGCCTCAGCCGCTGCATCGATGGCCGCTGCCCAAGGCGGTGGCGTCCCCACCATGCCCGGACCGCCCCCATAAGGGCGGTCATCCACCGTGCGGTGTGCATCCTGCGCAAACTCACGCGGATCACAGCACACGAGGCTCGCCAGCCCCTTTTGCAAGGCCCGGCCCAGCACCCCGTACGCGCTCGCCTCCCGCACCATCTGCGGAAAGAGCGTGACGACCCCCACTCGAAGCGCCGTCCCGGGTGCCTGCAGCACCTAAAAATCCTCCGGCCAGTCGATCTCCAGCCATCCGGCTGCCTGATCCACTTGCCGCACATGCTCGCGGGTGTAGGGCAACCAACGTTCCTGATCACCCTGCACCACCAACACCGGGTGGGCGGGCATCTCTTCAACGCGCACTATCTGCCCAAGCTCTACGCCTTCGAGGTTGCGCACCGTGAGGCCGACCAGATCGACCCGATAGTGCTCGCCCTCTGCGAGCTCAGGTAGCGCCTCTCGCGGCACCTCTACCCAACATCCCACGTGCACGGCCGCCTCATCGCGACTTTGCACGCCTTTCAATCTCACCAACCAACCATCGCCGTGCGGCTGATATTCCACCCGCTCCACCGACAAGCGCCCTCCGCCTGCAGTGCGCAACGACCAAGGCTGGTAATCAAAGATTCCCTGCGGTGGATCCGTCCAGGATTCCAACCGCTGCCAGCCCTTAAGCCCTTTTGGCCGACCGAGCCGACCTAGCTCGACCCAGCGGTCCGCCATATCAGGCTCGCGGCGCAGGCTCAGGCGGCCGCGCTCTCTCCGACTTGCGCCGTCTTGCGATAGGCCTTGACCAGATCGCGCACGCGCTCGGACTGCTGTGCACCCTGGCCCACCCAGTAATCGATGCGGTCCAGATCGAGCTTCAGCTTGGGCTCGCTCTTGCGCGCCACGGGGTTGAAAAAGCCCACGTTTTCCAGGCTCGCGCCACCTTGGCGCTTGCGGCTGTCGGTCA
Source organism: uncultured Acidibacter sp. (assembly GCA_964533305.1). Classification (GTDB taxonomy): domain Bacteria; phylum Pseudomonadota; class Gammaproteobacteria; order Steroidobacterales; family Steroidobacteraceae; genus UBA964. The sequence continues at coordinate 38,369 of CAZHLL010000009.1, read as the reverse complement.
CTACCACATGGTAGAAAGGCAGATTGCGGGCGCCGCGGCGGGTCAGACGAATCGTCACCATATTAAATACGCTCTCACGTTACAGGTCATCACCCAGGCGATTCACATCGCCGGGCCGAAAAAGAGCGCGGAGTCTACAGAAATCAGTCACTTGATGGAAGCGCCCTTGAAGGCGCTGAGCATGCGCCGCATCTTGCCACCCTTCATGCTTTTCATCATCCGCTGCATCTCTGCAAACTGCTTGAGCAGTCGGTTCACATCCTGCACCTGGGTGCCGGACCCGGCTGCAATCCGTCGCCGCCGCGACCCATCGATCACATCCGGCTTGCGCCGCTCGAGATGTGTCATTGAATTGATGATGGCAATTTGTCGCCTAACTTGTTGATCTCCCTCACCTGTTGGCATGCCACTGCGGGCCATTTGCGCGGGGAGCTTATCCATCAAGGCGCCTAAACCGCCCATATTTTGCAGTTGTTCCAGCTGACTCTTGAGATCGTAAAAATCAAAACGCCCGCCCGAGACCACCTTTTTGGCGAGTCGCTCGGCCTCGGCGGTATCGACCTGGCCCTGCACTTGCTCCACCAGGGCCACCACATCACCCATGCCGAGAATGCGATCGGCCATGCGAGCGGGGTCAAAGGGTTCGAGCGCCTCGGTCTTCTCGCCCACGCCGAGAAAGACAATGGGTTTACCCGTAACCTCACGCACGGATAGCGCAGCACCGCCGCGTGCATCGCCATCGGCCTTGGTGAGGATGACGCCGGTGAGCTCGAGAGCGGAGCTGAAGGCCCGCGCCGAATTGAGCGCATCCTGACCGGCCATTGCATCGACGATGAATAACCGTTCGTGTGCTGCCACCGTACGATCGATCGCCTGCATTTCCTGCATCAACTCATCATCGACGTGCAGGCGACCGGCGGTATCGACGAGCAGCACGTCGTAGAGCCCTCGGCGCGCGGCCTCCAAGGCTGTGCCAGCAATGGCAAGTGGGTCCTGCCGCCCCTCGGCATCATGAAAATCGGCCCCGACCTGCTGCGCGAGTCGCTGCAGCTGCAGAATCGCAGCCGGTCGACGCACGTCGGTGCTGACGAGCAAGACGCGCTTTTTCTGCGCCTGAATTAGCCAACGGGCGAGCTTGGCGGCGGTCGTGGTTTTGCCCGCGCCCTGCAAACCGGCGAGCAGCACCACGTACGGTGGCTGAGCCCGCAGCGAAAACCCCTCGGCGGCGCCCCCCATCAGCGCCACGAGCTCCCGGTGCAGGATACTGATGAACACCTGCCCCGGCGTCAGGCTGGTCGCGACCTCGACCCCTTGAGCCTTCTCGCGCACCGTCTCGATGAAACGCTTGACCACCGGCAGGGCCACATCGGCCTCAAGCAGGGCCATGCGCACCTCCCGCAGGGTGTCACCGATGTTGTCATCCGTGATCCGCCCCTTGCCGCGCAGGTTTTGCACGGTACGCGAGAGTTTTTGACTCAGGTTTTCGAACATTGGATGATTATAGCCGTGAGTGATCCCCAGCTCGTTCTGTTGTTCAGCCTGCTCGGCCTATGCCTCGCCTTGTCGGCATTCTTCTCCGGCACCGAAACGGCGTTGATGAGCATCAACCGCTATCAACTGCGGACCATGGCCAATTCGGGCCATCGCGGCGCCCAGCTCGCTGAAAAACTTTTGGCGCGCCCGGACCGGTTGATTGGTTTGATCCTGCTGGGCAACAACCTCGTCAATAACCTCGCGGCCACCTTGGTGGCCATCATCGTACTGCGCACGGTAGGCGACGAATGGGTCGCGGTGGGTGCAGCCATCCTCACGATCGTGATGCTGATCTTCTGCGAGGTGGGCCCCAAAACCTACGCCGCGCTGCACCCTCGCCCCGTCGCCACCACCGCCTCCTACATCTACACCGTGCTGCAGTGGGTCCTGCACCCTGCCGTGTGGGTGATTGGTCGCATTGCCAATGGCATGCTCAAAATATTCGGGGTACACGCGGATCGGCAGGCGCAACAGACCGCACTCTCGCGCGAGGAGCTGCGGACGGTGGTCGCCGAGGCGGGCGCCATGATCCCCCGTGCGCACCAGCAAATGTTGATGAGCATCCTTGATCTCGAGCGCGTGACCGTCAATGACATCATGATCCCGCGGCAAGACATCGCGGGCATCGATCTCGAGGATGATTGGGAACGAATTCTCGAGCAACTACGTCAGACTGCGCACACCCGCCTGCCCGTCTACCGCGGTGACATGGACAACATGGTGGGACTGCTGCACATGAAGCGCGTCGCTCAGGAGCTCGCCCGCGGTTCACTCGATCGGGATCGCCTCGCCGAGGTCGCCTCCCAACGCGAACCCTACTTCGTACCGGAAGGCACGGCGCTCACCGTGCAGCTCACCAATTTTCAACGATTTCGCCGGCGCGTGGCCTTCGTGGTCGATGAATACGGCGATGTGTTGGGGCTCGTCACCCTCGAGGACATCCTCGAAGAAATCGTCGGTGAATTCACGACTGACCCCGCTACCATTTCGCATCGCGACGTGCATCGCGAGCCGGGCGGCAGCTATATCGTCAACGGCTCAGCGACCATCCGCATGCTCAATCGTGCGCTCGGCTGGAACCTGCCAACCGACGGACCGAAAACCCTGAACGGGCTCGTCATCGAACAGCTTGAGACCATTCCCGAGGCGGGCACGTCGCTGCGTATCGGCAGTTTGGAAATGGAAGTCATGCAGATTGCGGACAACACCATCCGCACCGTACGCATCAAAGAAACCGAATCAACTGCTGAACGCTAGATCCAGAGCGTCGGCAAGGCGCGAGACACCAATGGCGTGCAGCCCCTCGATGGGCTTGCGCGGGACATTATCCGCAGGGACGATGGCTCGTTTGAACCCTTGCTTGGCGGCCTCCCGCAAGCGCTCTTCGCCATAGGCGACCGGCCGCACCTCGCCGGTCAATCCCACCTCACCAAAGGCGATGAGTTCCGCCGGCAGCGCGCGATCACGCAAACTCGAGGCGAGCGTCAGCAGCACTGGCAGATCCATCGCCGTTTCGCGCAAAGATAAACCGCCCACCACATTGGCAAAGACATCATGGTCCTGCAATGAGAGTCCGCCGTGGCGATTGAGCACGGCGAGCAACATCGCCAAGCGGGTGGTGTCGAGCCCCTGCGCCACTCGCCGCGGATTACCAAAACGCATGGGATCGACCAAACCTTGAATCTCGACCAGGAGCGGCCGCCCACCCTCCCGCGCGACAGTCACGAGACTACCCGGTGCGATTTTTTCGGGTCGGGCCAAAAAAATGGCCGACGGATTAGCGACCTCGCGCAAGCCGCCCTCGGTCATGGCAAAGAAAGCCAATTCATTGACTGCGCCAAAGCGATTTTTGGTCGCCCGTACGATGCGAAAGCGCGATCCTGCATCACTCTCAAAATAAAGCACCGTATCCACGAGGTGCTCGAGCACCTTGGGCCCCGCGATTGTGCCCTCGCGCGTCACGTGACCAATGATCAACACGGCGGTGTCCGTGGACTTGGCAAATCGCACCAGGGCCGCGGCACATTCACGTAGTTGGGCCACGCCCCCAGCACTCGAGCCCACGTCATTCAAATAGACGGTCTGGATGGAATCCACCACCAACAAGCGCGCACCCAGCTCGCGTGCCGCCGCCATGATGGCCTCGAGATCCGCTTCAGCCGCCACCTGCAACTGTGCCGCATCGAGCCCCAATCGACTCGCGCGCAAACTGACCTGCGCCGCCGACTCCTCACCACTCGCATAGAGCGCGGGCACCGTTGCACCGAGTCGCGCTGCGACCTGCAACAACAAGGTGGATTTGCCAATACCGGGATCGCCCCCAAGCAGACTGACGCTGCCCGCAACCAGACCGCCGCCGAGCACGCGATCGAGCTCGGAAAGCCCTGAGCCCAGGCGCCCCTTCGGAGCTGTTTGCTCAACCGCCCCGAGGCCCAAGGCCCGTGCAGCGGGACGCGGTCGTTGGCCGGCTTTGTCGACCGCCTGGGTCGACGCCTCAAGGCTGTTCCACTCTTGGCACTCTGCACACTGACCTTGCCACCGCGGGCTTTCAGCGCCGCACTGACGACAGACAAAGACGGAACGAGGCTTGGCCATGACGGCCCGAATGCTACCACGCGATGTCCGGCTTTCGCGCTCTGGTCCGTCATTGAAATCAACTCAGATTCAACGGGTCGCGCACCATGCGCAGCGACAAAACTTTGATCACCGCATTCACCGGACTCTCGCATCGCGGTCGTCGGCCGCGCAACGAAGACTGTCTGCGCTGGGATCGCGAACTCGGCTTCGCCGCGGTCGCGGACGGACTCGGCGGGCATCCCGCCGGTGATGTGGCAAGCCGCGTCGCGATTGATGTGGTCTGGGCTGCCCTCGTCGACGCCCAGCCGAGCCCATCATCCCAGTTAACCAGAGCCGTACTGCGAGCGCATCAGGCCGTGCGCACGCTCGCCGCGAGTCGCGCCGATTATCAAAACATGGGCACCACGCTGGTCGCCGCCCTCTTCGAGCGCGATTGTGTGCATGTCGCTCATGTCGGTGACTCGCGACTCTATCGACTACGTGCCGGCGAGTTGCACTGCCTCACCACGGACCATGCCATCAGCACCCACCGGCTGACCCGCGCACTCGGCGTGGTTGAAGCGCTGCATGTCGATTACGCGATCCACCCGCGCCAACGCGAAGATCTCTATCTGCTGTGCAGTGATGGTCTGAGCGGCTCATTGGACCACGACACGCTTGGCAAGCTACTTGCCGGAGCGCAGCCTGCCGAGACGCTGCTTGCGGCCAGCCTTGAAGCTGGTGCCACCGACAATGTTTCATTGATCGTCGCGATGACTAAGACGGGCTGACCGCTCAAATAATTTTGATTGGCACTCTCTGGTTGAGCGCGCATAGCAATTCATAGGCGATGGTGCCGGCGGCCGCAGCCACCTCCTCGACGGGTAAGCCCTGCCCCCACAGCACCGCTCGACTACCCACTTGAACCTGTGGGATGTCCGTGACATCCACCGCGAGCATGTCCATCGATACACGACCGGCAATCGATGCCCGCTCGCCGGCGACGAGCACGGGCGCTCCGCTCGGCAAATGCCGCGGCAAGCCATCGGCATAACCCGCCGCCAGGATCGCAATCTTTGAAGGTCGCGACGCACGCCATCTTGCCCCATAGCCGACCGACTCTCCGACCTGTAGTGAACGCAAGGCAATCACTTCACTCTCGAGCGTCATCACGGGCTGCAACCCAAGCTCTTTGGCCGATACACCCTCGAACGGCGAGACGCCGTAGAGACTGATGCCGGGTCGCACCCAATCGCCATGCGAGGCCGGACGACTAAGGAGCGCCGCTGAGTTACAAAAACTCGACTCAACCGAGCCGAACTCGGTCTCCCACTGCGCTTTGAGCTTCGAAAACCGCCGCTCTTGGGTCGCGTTTTCCTCGCGCGTGGGTTCATCGGCACAGGCAAAGTGACTCATCAGACGTAACTGCGGGCATCGCCCCGAAACCGGCCAGTCGGCCCGCAGTCGCCGAAAGTCCGTGACCACCCGTTCAAAATCCGCCTCGGCAAAGCCGAGACGGTTCATACCCGTATCAAACTTGACCCAAAGATCACTCTGGCAAAGGCTACCGGCCAGCCACTGCAGCTGCTCGACATTATGCACAACCAGATCGAACCCGCGTTGCAGAGCCTCCTGCGTTGCCTCGCGACTGGTCACCCCCTCCAACAGCAGCAGCCGCTGATCTGTCAAAGATTGATCATCAATGACGATCGCCTCTTCCAGCCGTGCGACCGCAAAACCGTCCGCCTCCGCCAAAGCCTCCAGAGCGGGCTTGATCCCATGGCCATAGGCGTTGGCTTTGACGACCGCCATGAGTTTTGACTTCGGCGCGGCACTGCGCAGCGCCTGCAGATTGGCACGTAACGCTGCGCGATCAATGAGGGCGTGCAAGGGCATGTTGCGCTCCTCGCGATGCAACGCGGGTCAACCGCGCAGCACGCCCTCCGCGTAGGAGTCCGGCGCGTAGTTGACGAAGCGCGAATACTGACCTTGAAAGGTCAACAAAAAGGTCCCGGTCTCGCCGTTGCGATGCTTGGCAAGATCAATCTCCGCGATGCCTTTTTTGGTGGTGTTCTTGTCGTACACCTCTTCGCGATAGATCAGGAGGATCATGTCTGCGTCCTGTTCAATGGCACCGGAGTTGTGACTTACGATGCCATCTGCCAACCAGTTGGCCGGACCCGGAACCGTGAGATCGAACACCTCTTCCGTATCACCCTCCACAGAATCGATGCTCACCACCCGATCCCAAAAAATATCGGCCTCCAGTTCGCGTCGTAACGAGTCGGAGTCCAGCAACTCAGCGTAGCTCGCCAACGTGTCTCGACTCGGTGAGAAACCGAAATGACTCGCCCCGCCGTACGATGTACCCCGCAGGGATGCCATGGCCCGAGTTGAGACGCCACGAGTCGCCATTTCGGCCCTGACCTGGGTCATGACCTCCAACGGCAAAGTGTCCACGTTTGTATTGGTTTTGATGTCAGCCAGCGCGCGCTCTAGCTCAAGACCAGGCGCTTCGCGTGGACCAAAAACCCCGATGTCACGCAGGAATGTCTTTTGATCTGCAGCACCACTGACATCCACCGAGTACACCGTCCGCGCCGTAGGGTGTATCACTGAACGGATCCTTGCCACGATGCCGAAACGCAGCAACAAGGCTGCCACATCGCACGCCAAAGCGTGACTGCAAGTGCTGAAGTAAACCCTTGCGCCACCCCGGGTCGAGCGTTTTCGTACACTGATGCAGCCATCCGTCGCCCATAGATGTCGTAACAACAGAGCGAGCTTTTTATTGGATAACTGGAATACACCCCGAGGCAGATGCTTCTCGTGAGATCGTTGATTGAAAATCCCAAGTCGCCGCAACCAAGCGCCCACGCCCGCCGGATGCCAACGATTACCGTTGCCCGAGATCAACAACTGGTGCCACTGACCACGTCCTGCGTATCGTTTGACTTCAGCACCCAAAGATTTCGCAGCTTTCGATACAGCCTCGCTGTTGGCCTCCGAGGCAGTGGTGTAGCGCATCGGCTGGTGGGATAGGTAACTGCCATCACCCACGAGATGACCCAGCAAAACAAGCGCCTCATCGGACCAATCCGGATCGTCTACGTCTGACACCGCGGGATCAGGCAATCGCCGGGCCAACGCAATGCGCTCTCCGACCTGTAACTCACCCAAGGTTTTCCAGCCGGTGCCACTCAACACCCGATGCAAGGCCGTGGCACGCAACCGTCGCCCGCTGGCAAGGTGCAAGGTTTGCACGGGCTTATGACCCACCGACCACACCAAGTCCGCTTTTGCGGCTACCAACTGTTGCGCCGCATCCAGCGCCCATACTTCGGGTTGCTGACCTATGAGATCACGAATCGGAACCCGCGATCCGTCCGTGAGACAGACCAAAGTGTCACCAGTCACGCATTCGCGTAAGTCCGACATCACGGGCTTCTTGTCGACGCGCTGCTCAACACCGCGGTTCAACTGCGACAGCGCGATCACCGGCACTTTTAATTCTTTGGCGAGCGCCTTGAGTCCGCGGGAAATTTCGGCGATCTCTGTGGCGCGGTTTTCCTTGTTGCCAGGCACCTGCATGAGCTGCAGGTAATCGACCACCACCAAACCTAAGCCATGCTCACGATGCACACGGCGAGCCCGCGCCCGCACTTCGGTGGGTGTGAGCGCCGGTGTCTCGTCAATGAATATCTTCGCCTCGGACAATTGACCTGCGGCGCCCGTGATGCGCGGCCAATCATCATCGGAGATCTGACCGCTGCGGATATGCCCCAACGTCACGCGGCCGATCGACGAGAGCATACGGCTCATCAACTGTTCAGCGGGCATTTCCATTGAAAAGATCACGACCGGTGCCCGCACGTCCTGCTTGAGCGCCGCGTACTCGGCCATATTGACCGCAAAGGTGGTCTTGCCCATGGAAGGACGGCCTGCGACCACCACGAGATCCCCCGGCCTCAAGCCCCCCGTTTTGCGATCGAATTCGTCGAAGCCGGACGGCAAGCCACGCAGTGCCGCAGGATTGTTGTGCCACTCATCGATCTGATCGATCAAGGCCGGCATCAACGTCTGGATGGAGACTGCCCCGTCACGCGAACCGCGTACACCCTGCTCGGCGATGGCAAATACTTTGGACTCGGCACCTTCGACCAGTTCGCGCGCCGACTCACCTTCGTTATTGAACACCGAAGCGGCGATTTCCGTACCCGCGTGCAGTAACTGGCGCAGCAGGGAACGCTCGCGCACGATTTGCGCATAGGCACGGACATTGGCTGCCGTCGGGGTATCGCGCGCAAGGCCGGCGAGGTAGGCGAGACCACCCACCTCGGCGAGCTGCGAGTTTCGCTCAAGGTATTCGCTGATGGTGACCGCATCACAGGGCTGACCCTGCGCGGCCAACGCACCGATGGCCTCAAAGATCAGCCGATGGTCTTTGCGATAAAAGTCATCACCACGCAGCACATCAGCGACGTTATCCCAGGACTGGGAGTCGAGAAGCAGGCCGCCCAACACGGCCTGCTCCGCTTCGATCGAATGCGGCGGCGTGCGCAGGTCTCCGCCGCGAACGCTCACGCTCGGATCACTCCTCGGCCGTGACCGAGACGCGCAGCGTCACATCCACGTCGGTGTGCAAATGCAGCACCAGCTCGTGATCACCCACCATCCGGATCGGACCCGCGGGCATCCGAACCTCGGAGCGTGCCACCTTGTGACCTTGCGTGGTGCAGGCCTCGGCGATATCGCTGGTACCGATGGAGCCGAACAGCTTGCCCTCGTTACCCGCCTTGGCACTGATACGCAGCGTGAATTCTTTGAGCTTCTCGGAGCGCGACTCGGCTTCGGCCAATTGCTCGCGCGCAAGCTTCTCGAGCTCGGCTCGGCGAGCTTCGAACTTGGCCACATTCGCGGGCGTCGCGAGGGTGGCCTTGCCCGCCGGCAAAAGATAATTGCGGCCATAACCCGACTTGACTTCGACACGATCGCCGATGTTGCCGAGATTGGCGACTTTCTGCAGCAGGATGACGTCCATGATGTCGCCCCCTCTTAGTGTTGGTCGGTATACGGCAGGAGCGCGAGATAGCGCGCGCGGCGAACCGCCTGCGCGAGCTGGCGCTGATAGAACGAGCGCGTGCCGGTGATGCGGCTCGGCACGATCTTGCCGGTCTCGGTGATGTAGCCTTTGAGCGTACCGAGATCCTTGTAATCGATCTGCTGGGTTTCTTCTGCGGTAAAGCGGCAGAACTTCTTGCGTCGCGTAAAGCGCCCCGCACCACCTGCACCGCCACCGCCTTGCTTGCCAAAACTCATGGTTTGACTCCTGTATCCGAATTAAGCGAGGTCAACCGAGGAATCATCCTCGGCCATATCGTCACGGCGACCGCGACGACCCCGATCGAAATCTCCTTCACCCTCTTCCTCGCCCTTGGCCATGGGCGACGGCTCGGTGACCGGGCCATCCATCTTGACGACCAAATGGCGCAACACCGCATCACTGAAGCGGAAGGCGCCGGTCAATTCATTGAGGGTTTCCTGACCGACTTCGATGTTCATCAGGATGTAGTGCGCTTTGTGAACCTTGGAGATCGGATAGGCGAGCTGCCGTCGACCCCAATCTTCCAGACGGTGCACCGAACCCCCACTTTGGGTGATCATGCCCTGGTAGCGCTCGAGCATGGCCGGAACCTGCTCGCTCTGGTCAGGATGGACCAGAAACACGATTTCATAGTGCCTCATGTGATCTCCTTATGGCTGTGAAGCCACCCCGCGAGGCGCTGCGAGTGTGGCAAGGTCCCGCTTGCGCGGGGTCGCGAACTATAGCCAACGACCCCTTTGGCGGCAAGCCTCGTATAACAGCATGCCGGTCGCAACCGACACATTCAGGCTCTCCACCGAGCCGATACTCGGCAGGCGCACCAGCACATCGCAGTGCTGTCGGGTGAGCTGACGCAAGCCTGCGCCTTCAGCGCCCATGACAAGGAGGGTCGGCCCGCGCAAATCCGCCTCATCCGCCCGCCGATCCGCCCCGGCCTCGGCGCCGACCACCCAAATGCCAGCCTGCTGCAAGTCGCGCAGGCAACGGGCGAGATTCGTGACCGTGACCACGGGGGTGGTCTCGGCCGCACCTGCGGCCACCTTGCGCGCGCTCGCGGTCAAACTCGCGGCGCGGTCCTTGGGCACGATGACCGCTAGCGCGCCGCAGGCATCGGCCGAGCGCAGGCAGGCACCCAAGTTGTGTGGGTCCTGAACACCATCGAGTGCGAGCAACAGCGGCGCTGTGTGCTCGGCCAGTGCCTCAATGAGCTGATCTTCATTCCAGGGCGGCAGAGGCTCAACCTGGGCCAAGATGCCCTGGTGGACTTCCTGCGTGCGCGCGTCGAGTTCGCGTGTCGATACCCGCCGCAGCGGCACCTCCGCCTCGCGTGCCAACGCCTCCACCGCACTCACGCGAGGATCGTGGCGACCCTCGGCGATCCACAATTGCCGCACTCGCGCCGGATGCCGCGCGAGCACCGCCTGCACGGCATGCCAGCCGACAACCAGCGATTCGGTCATCGCGGGCTTGGCCGAGCCGCGCGATCGATGTCGACTCATGCTTTTGACCTCGTCTTTCGTCGTGGCGCGGTTTTTTCTGCTGGCGTGGTTACCGCCGGTGGCGCCATCATCTCAAGCTCAAGATCGATCAAACCCTCCACCGGGTTCGCCTGAGTGACGATCACCCGAAGCTCCGTGCCAATGCCGATACGCCGCCCGCTGCGACGACCAATCCAGGCATGCCCGCCCTCCTCCTGACGATAATCATCATCACAAAGCGCCTGCAGCGGCAGCAAGCCATCGATGGCCAGTCCGCGCAATTGCACAAAGCAGCCGAACTCGACCACGGTTGTTACCAGACCCTCAAAACTTTGACCAAGCCGCTCTCGTAACCAGCAGCACTTGAGAAAACTGTCGACGTAGCGATCCGACTCATCGGCCCTTTTTTCGAGTCGCGACAAATCCTGCCCAAGCACGCTGAGCGCATCCTCGGACAAGCGCTGCCCACTTGGGTCATCCAGCGCCAAGGCGGACTTGAGTGCACGGTGCACGACGAGATCCGGGTAGCGACGGATGGGTGAAGTAAAGTGAGCGTATTCTTTGAGTGCGAGGCCAAAGTGCCCAATATTGACGGGCTGATATAGCGCCTGCTGCATCGAGCGTACGATCAACGATTCAACGAAGGGCCGATCGAGGCTACGCCCCAGCCGCTCGCCGATCTTGCGCAAATCAATCGGCTGCAGTTCTTCAGGTAGATCCGCATCAAGGCCCAGTGCCGCCAGCGCACTCAGCAGCAAGTCGATTTTCTTGTCCTCTGGAGCGCCGTGTATTCGATAAAGGCCGCCCACTTTCGCTCGCTTCAATTCTCGCGCTGCCGCCACATTGGCGATGATCATGCACTCTTCGATCAAGCGATGAGCGTCGTTGCGGGAATAGAGGCCAATCTCCGTGACCCGACCTGCCGCATCAAAACGGAAGGCACTTTCGCTGCTGTCGAAATCGAGCGCGCCGCGGCGATGACGCGCCTTAGCAAGCAATCGATAAAGATCCACCAAGGGCTCTAGCGCAGGCAACAGCGGACCGAGCCCCTCACGCTCGGCCGTACGCCGCTCGAACAGAGCGGCATACGCCTGCGAGTACGTAAGCCGCGCGTGGCTACGCATCACGGCAGGATAGAACCGCGCCTTCTGCAACCGACCCGAGCGATCGATGTGCATCTCGGCAGCGAGACACCAGCGATCCACCTTCGGCTCAAGCGAGCACAAATGGTCCGAGAGCTGCGGTGGCAACATCGGCAGCACGCGCTGTGGAAAATACACCGACGTCCCGCGCTCGCGTGCCTCGCGATCAATGGCGCAACCGGGGCGCACATAATGGCTGACATCGGCGATCGCGACGATCAGTCGAAAACCATCACCGTCACGCTCGGCATAAACCGCATCATCAAAATCCCGCGCATCGTCGCCGTCGATGGTCACCAGCGGCGTGCCGCGCAAGTCCACTCGTCGCGCAATTTCTTTGGTATCAAGCTCTTCACCAAAGGAGGCCGCTTCCCGCAGAGCCTCCGGCGGAAACTCCACCGGCAACCCGACCCGAGCAATCGCCGCGGCATAGGCCATCTCCAGCGGCCGATTGGGATCAAGGCGGCTTTCGATCGTCACTCGTCCCGCGTGCCGTACATCGGGGTATTGTGTGATCCGAGCAATCACCCAATCACCCTCGCGCCATGTCATCTCACGCGCACGATTTTTTGCAGTGGAGTCAGGTGGCTCAAGCAGGCAACTGAGATTCAGCCGACGATCAACGGCGTGCACCCACACCGTGCGACCGCGGATCTCGATGGTGCCAAGGAAGCTTTGCACACCCCGCGCGAGCACCGCGGCGACCTCACCCGAGTAACGACCGTCGCGCTCAACATGCACCTGGACCCGGACCCGATCGCCACTCAGAAGCCCCGCCATCTGCGGCGGCGGCAAAAACACCGACTCGCTCTGGCCCTCGACACGCACGAAGCCATAGCCCGCCCGATGCGCTGTGACCACGCCTTCCTCGAGCCGCGTTGTGGATCGCGCCGAACCGGATTTTGATCGATGGCTACGCCTCAATTGACAGTCCCTCGTCCGCTGCGTACATTTCGCCGCCCACCTAAGCCCGGGTGGCGGAATTGGTAGACGCACTAGTTTCAGGTACTAGCGGGTAACACCGTGGAGGTTCGAGTCCTCTCCCGGGCACCATCATACTGCTTTAGCACCTGCCCTTCTCGACGGGGGCTCTGCTAGCATCCCCCGCAGTCTTGCAGCCTGTCGCCGCAGAGCGCGGTGCGTCACTGGGAGGGGAAATCATGGCCATCGCTCGCGAAGCATTCGGCAGTCGTTTGGGCTTCATTCTGGCCGCTGCGGGCAGCGCTATCGGCCTTGGCAACATGTGGCGCTTCTCCTACCAGGCCTCCGAGGGCGGCGGTGCCGCCTTCGTCCTGCTCTACATCGCGATGACGCTGCTGCTCGGCATCCCGCTGCTGCTCGCGGAATTTTCCCTCGGCCGATCGGCGCGCCTCGGGCCCGTCGGCGCGCTGCGCAAGATCGGCGGCGCACACTGGTCTCGCCTCGGCTATATCTTTACCGCAGCCGGGTTGCTGATCCTTGCCTACTACTCGGTGATAGCCGGCTGGACCCTGCGCTATGCGCTGGAATCTTTGACGGGTAGCCTGCCGAGCAACGCTGGCGAGCATTTTGGCCAGATCGCTGCCGGCGGCAGCGCCGTGGGGTATCACCTCTTTTTCATGCTGCTCACGATCGGCATCGTGATGGCCGGTGTGCGCGCGGGTATCGAGCGGGCCTCGCTGCTGCTCATGCCGATGCTGTTTTTGATCATTATCGGGCTGGCCATATGGGCATCGACCCTGCCCGGTGCCGCGGAGGGTTATCTCAAGTACCTCAAGCCCAACACCGAGGACTTCTTGAACCCGGCGGTGTGGCGCGCCGCCGCAGCGCAAGCGTTTTTTTCTTTGAGCCTAGGCATGGGCGCCATGCTGACCTTTGCCTCTTACCTTTCGCGTGACGTCAATGCGCCACAAGCCGGTACACTCGTCGCGCTCACCGATTTCAGCGTCGCCTTTATCGCGGGCCTCGTGGTCTTTCCCGTGATCTTCTCGTTTGCGCTGCAATCAGCGGTAGGCGCCAGCACCGTGGGCGCGCTCTTCATCGCGCTGCCGACAGCCTTTGCCGCGATGGGGCCCGTCGGTCAGGCCGTCGGCACATTTTTCTTTGTGGCGCTCGCCGTCGGCGCCATCACCTCGGCGATTTCATTGCTTGAGGTGGTCACGATCTGGTTGATCGACGAATGGCAAATGAGCCGTAAACGGGCGGCGATCACGGCGGGGCTCAGCATCACGGCACTCGGTATCTGGCCCGCGCTCAATACCGACGCGCTAGGCCTCATGGACAAAATCGCTGGTGAGCTACTCTTGGTCTTTGGCACGCTCATGCTCGCGATTCTGGTCGGCTGGAAAGCGCGCGATGCCATGCAGGCGGAGCTTGAGCATGGGGCCTCACCCTTCTGGGCAGCACAGGTGCCGCGCATTCTTGCGGTGCTACGCTGGTTCGTACCACCTGTCGTGCTCGTGGTACTCGCCTTTTCGGCCAATGAAACCTGGCAGATGATGCGCGATTTCTTTGGCTTTTGAGCCGCTACTGTCGATCCGCCTCGCGCGTCATTGCCAGCACCACGCCCGAGAGCGCAAGGATGGCAATTACGTTCGGGAACAGCATGGAGGCATTGGCGATGTCGCCGAGCAACCATAGTCCATCGACGTTGAGAATCAACGTGCCGAGGAAGACCACGCCTACCCAAAGAAAACGAAAAGCCACGGCCGAGCGATCACCGAACAGATAGCCCGCGGCCTGCTCGCCGTAATACGACCAGCCGATGATGGTGGTAAAGGCAAAAAGAAACTGCGCAGCCAGCACGATCCATTGCCCACCCGCAATACCCGCCGCAAAGGCAGCCGTGGTGATCGCGGAGGCCTGAAGATCCGTCGACTGCCAGGCATAGGGCACGGTGGTCGTCCCGCCACCCGAGATGAAATTGCCTTCCACCACCAAAATCACCAGCGCCGTCATGGTGCAGATCACGATGGTGTCAATGAAGACACCGATGCTCGCAATCTCGCCCTGCTTGACCGGACCCTCGGTCTGGGCTGCGGCATGCGCGATCGGTGCGGAGCCCTGCCCCGCCTCGTTGGAGAAGAGACCGCGCGCCACACCTGCACGAATGGCCGCCAGCACGCCGTACCCTGCGAGACCACCCACGGCGGGCTCAAGGCCAAAGGCGGAGCGGACGATCAACAACAGCGCATCACCCAAGTGCTCAATGTTGAGCGCGAGCACCACGACCGACGCCAGCACGTAGGCCAAGGCCATGAACGGCACAAGACGACCGGCGAAAGCGCCAATCGACTTGATACCACCGATGA
The DNA here is from genome assembly GCA_964533305.1 of uncultured Acidibacter sp. Taxonomy (GTDB): domain Bacteria; phylum Pseudomonadota; class Gammaproteobacteria; order Steroidobacterales; family Steroidobacteraceae; genus UBA964. The sequence goes on along the minus strand of CAZHLL010000009.1, from coordinate 23,266 downwards.
TCACGAGAAACGCCAAGCTCGCGATGGCCGCGCCCACCGCCCAATTCGGGATATCGAGCGACAGCGTGCGCCCCGCCTCCATCACCGACTGGGTGATGGAATTGGCCTGAATCATGTTACCGGTGACAAAGCCCGAGGCAATCGTGCCGCAGCAAAAGAGGATCGCAAGCCAACCCCAACGGCTGCCAAGACCATTGCGGATGTAGTACATCGGTCCGCCGTGAAAGCGGCCATCCGGATGACGTTCGCGATAGCGCACGGCGAGAGAACTTTCAGCAAACGCGGCCGCCATGCCGAAGATGGCCGTGACCCACATCCAAAAGATGGCGCCGGGGCCACCCAAGGTAATCGCGGTCGCCACACCCGCAAGATTACCGGTACCGACCTGACCCGAGAGCGCCGTCGAGACCGCCTGCCAGGGCGTGATTTCACCCTCGCCACGCGCCTTACGTCCGCGCCAGAGCGTGACAAACGCCGGACCAATGCGCCGCAGCGGCCGGAAGTTGAGGCGCAGCATGAAATAGAGCCCGGTGCCGAGCAGCGCAATCGTGACGATACCGACGGGCAAGATACGTGTCTCGCCCCAATTGCCGCCCCAGATGAAATTGGACACCATGGCGACGCCATCAAAGAAATCATTCATCGACTTTCCCCCTCAGCTCGCAACGGCTGAGACTGCCTCGGTTGCGAGCCACCCACAGGTGGCCCATGCGTTATGGTTTGTCGGCCGACGATGACGCCTCAACCGGCGCCCTGTCAAGCGGCAAAGGGGTGACGCCGAATGATAGTGTGGTCCCGATCCGGCCCGGTGGAGATCACATCGATCGGCACGCCGACCAAAGATTCCAGCTGCGCCAGATAGTCGCGCGCCGCCTGCGGCAGATCGGACTCCCGCGTCACACCGAAGGTCGAACTCTTCCAGCCCGGCAGCTCCTCGTACACCGGCTCCACCTCATCAAAGGCTTCGATCTGCAAAGGTGGCAAGGAGGAAATTTCGCCCGCCACGCGATAACCCGTGCAGACCCTGATCGAGTCGAGACCATCCAAAACGTCGAGCTTGGTGATGCAAAGGCCGGAGATGCTCGAATGAATGACCGACCGTCGGAGCGCCACGGCATCGAACCAGCCGCAACGCCGGCGACGACCCGTGACCGCACCGAACTCCTGCCCTGCGCGCTGCAAATGCTCGCCTGTCTCGTCAAACAATTCGGTCGGGAACGGACCCGCTCCCACCCGCGTGGTATAGGCTTTGACAATGCCGAGGACGTAGTCAAAATTTCGCGGCCCGAGACCCGTGCCCGTGCCGGCAAAACCTGCCGTGGTGTTGGATGAGGTCACATACGGATAGGTACCCAGATCCACATCGAGCATGGCACCTTGCGCTCCTTCAAACATCACGTGCTGGCCGGCTGCCCGCATGTCGTTGAGGGCTTGGGTCACATCTTCGATCAAAGGTTTGATGCGCTCACCCATGGCCAGCTGCGCATCGAGCGTGGCCTGAAAATCCACCGTTGCCGCCTTGAAATAGTGCTTGAGCACGAAGTTGTGGAAATCGAGCACCTCACCGAGCTTCGCTGCAAAGCGCTCACGCTGAAAGAGATCCGCCACCCGCAAAGCACGACGCGCGACCTTGTCTTCATAGGCTGGCCCAATGCCCCGACCCGTCGTGCCGATGGCCTTGGCTCCACGAGCCAGTTCACGAGCCCGATCGAGCGCCACGTGCGAGGGCAGAATCAACGGGCAGTTCGGTGCGATGCGCAAGCGCTCAAAGACCGGTACGCCACGCGCGATCAGCATATCGGCCTCGGTCAGCAGCGCTTCCAAAGAAAGCACGACCCCATTACCGATGAAACAGCGCACATGCGGCCGCAGGATGCCCGAGGGAATAAGCGACAATATGGTCTTGTCACCGCCCACAATCAGTGTGTGGCCGGCATTGTGCCCGCCCTGAAAACGAGCCACGGCCACCGCCTGCTCGGTGAGCAGATCCACAATCTTGCCCTTGCCCTCGTCACCCCACTGGGTGCCGATGACGACCACGAAACGCCCGGTCATGAAGAATCAGCGCTTGGTGCCGGACTGATCGCGCAGGTAGCGGAAGAACTCGCTGTCGGGTGAGACAACGAGGATGTCGCCCTCTTTGCCCAATGAATTCTTGTAGGCCTGAATACTGCGATAGAACGCGTAAAACTCGGGGTTGCGACCATAGGCGGCCGCATACACGGCGGCCGCACGGGCATCCGCATCACCGCGGATCTTGAGTGCTTCGCGACTCGCCTCGGCAATGATCTCGGTGCGACGCCGATCGGCCTCAGCGCGAATCCGCAATGCATCCTTCTCGCCTTCGCCACGCAGCTGGCGCGCCAAGCGACCAAAACTTTGCTGCATGCTGGCATAGACGCGGGATTCGACATCTGGCGGGAGCCCGATGGTCCGCACACGCGCATCAATCAACTCGAGACCCAGCGCATCGGCTGTGGCGCTGGCGCGATTGAACATGTCGCCCGTGAACGCCGTGCGTTCCGCCGAGACGATTTCTTCGAGCGTACGCTGCGCGACGGCGTTCTTGATGCCGTCTTTGACGATGTCCGCAATACGCTGCCCTGCTGCCAGAGTGTCGGTACCAAAAGTCTGGGCATACCGCGCTTCGTCGCGAATCCGCCATTTGACAAAGTAATCGACGATCAAACCCCGATTCTCGCTGGTGAGAAAGGTCTCACCGACGAAACTCTCAGACACGATACGCCGCTCGTATTTGCGTACCGTATCGATCGGCAGTTTGAAGTGCAGACCCGGGGTGTAGCCCGATTGGATGATTTCCTGGAAGCGACTGCGCACCGCCAGTTCGTTCTCGGAGACGGTGAAGACGCAGGTGCTCGCCACGAAACCGAGCACGAGGATCCCCGCCAAAATTTTTTGCAGCAACTGGTTCATGCTCAGCGCTCCACTCGTGAACGCGGATCCACACTGGCCGGAGAATCCGGTTCCACCGTGACCCGCGGTGTCGGCTGATTCTCGTTGTTGCGGTTGGCGCCGCGCTCCATCATGCGATCGAGCGGCAAGTACAGCATTTGATTGTTGCCCTTGGTGTCTACCACGACTTTCTGCGAGCGGTTCATGACGGACTCCACGGCATCGATATAGAGGCGCTCGCGCGTGACGCGAGGCGCGCGCTCATAGGCCGTCAAGACCAACGAGAACCGCTCGGCCTCACCCTCCGCAACGGCCAAGGTCTGTGCTCGGTAGCCTTCGGCTTCCTGCAACTGTCGAGCAGCGCCGCCCTCTGCGACCGGCAGAATACCGCTTGCATACGCTTCGGCTTCTTTCACGAGACGTTCTTTATCAGCCAGCGCCTTGTTGGCATCGCGCTGGGATTCCTGCACGTCCGTCGGGACCTGAATGTCGGTCAAGTTGACGCTGGTGATGAAAATCCCGGTCTCGTATTGGTCGAGCGTACGTTGGATCAAATCGCGCGTGCTCGTCGTGACTTGCTCGCGATTCGAGACAAAGATTTCATCCAGCGTGTTGCGACCCACGACCTCGCGGATGGCGCTCTCGCCCACATCCTGCAGGGTTTGCTCGGGATCGCGCACCTTGAAGAGGAATTTGACGGGATCGCGTGTCTGGTATTGCACGGCGAGCGACATGTCGATGAGGTTGATGTCCTGGGTCAGCACTTTGGCGGTGTAATTAACGCTACGCACTGCCTGCGTGTTGACTTTGGTCAGTCGATCGATCGGCCACACCATGAAACCGAGACCGGGCTCGCGAATGCCTTGAAACTCACCAAAGCGCTGCACCACCCCGCGCTCGGCCTGATCGATGGTGAAGGTGCTTTGATAAAGAAAGAAGGCGAGCAGCACACCCGCAAACACCAAGACTTGCGAGCGACCATCGCCGCCGCCAGCTCCACCCTCCCCATCGGAGCTCGGCCCGGAGCCCGCGCCTTTCAGGATGGATTCGAGCTTGCGCTGAAAATTGCGAAAGGCGTCGTCCGAAGATCGGTTCGGACGTTTGCCCCAAGGGTTGTTTTGGCTTCCGCCAGGTTCATTCCATGCCATAAGTATTGTGTACGCCGGGTGGTCAGGAAGCGACGCGACTCTCGGGGGATTGTAGGTACCCCCCTTCCGTCGCACAAGTTTTGGTGTCAAGTTCCGAAAGAGAATCGGGCTCAAGCAGCCGCACCCCCGGCAGGGCGGTGAGCGCTGAGGCTTCCGACGCCGGCACATTGATGTGGAGCTCGAGCACTCCATCCGGCCTCGTGAGTTCGGACTGCAGCACGCCGTCTGCGATCAACCGCGCCCGCAGTCGCCCGGCCTGCGCAGGCTCAACCTCAAGGCGATAAGGGCGCGCGAATCGCAGCAAGCGCTCGGCAATGGCCTGCATGAGTGCATCCAGCCCTGCACCCGTCACGGCCGAGACCCAGGCACGGGTGATAACCCCGTCGGCATCCCGCTCGACATGCGGCAGTTGTTCAAGCCGATCGATCTTGTTGAATACGCGGATCTGCGGCAGCTCGCCGGCGCCCACCTGATCGAGCACAGCGTTAACCTGATCGATGCGCTCATCGCGGCGCGGATCACTCGCATCGATCACATGCAAGAGCAACGTGGCCTCGCGCGCCTCGGTCAGTGTGGATTGAAATGCGGCGACGAGTTCATGCGGCAGCTCGCGAATGAACCCGACCGTATCGGCGAGCACCGCGGGGCTGCCCCCAGGTAAACGCACTCGACGCACGAGCGGATCGAGCGTGGCGAACAATTGATCGGCAACGTAGGCATCGCTACCTGTGAGCGCGCGAAACAAAGTGGACTTGCCGGCGTTGGTGTAGCCGACCAGCGCCACCGAGGGGATCGGAATCGACACCCGTCGCTGCCGACCCGTCTCGCGCTGTCGCTTGAGTTTCTCGAGTCGACGCGAAAGCACACGCACCCGCTCACCGAGCAGACGTCGATCGGTTTCCAACTGGGTTTCGCCCGGTCCGCGCAAACCGATACCGCCTTTTTGACGCTCCAGGTGGGTCCAGCCGCGCACCAGCCGGCTCGACAAATGGCGCAATTGTGCAAGCTCGACCTCCAGCTTGCCCTCGTGACTGCGTGCGCGCTGAGCAAAGATATCGAGGATCAACGCATTGCGGTCGAGCACCCGCAAACCCGTGAGCTTTTCAAGATTGCGTTCCTGACTGGCCGACAAGGCATGATCGACCAAAATCACTGCGGCACAGGTTTGCTCGGCTATCGCGCGGATTTCTTCGGCCTTGCCGCTGCCAACAAAATATTTGGGATCAGGGCGCTCGCGCCGACCGGTTACCGTAGCGACCACCTCGGCACCCGCCGAATCGGCGAGCTGAGAAAACTCTTCGAGATCCTCGTGCTCGACCGCGGCGCCTAACCCGATGCGTACGAGCAGCGCACGCTCGCCGCCGCTGGGACGCTCAAACACGCTGGTGCTCAACCACGCGGCAGGATCAGCACGTGGCGTTAACCCTCCGCCGGGGCGTCATCCACACCACCCTCGGGCTCCTCAGCCGAGGGCAGACGCACATTGCGCGCCGGCACGACCGTGGAGATGGCGTGCTTGTACACCATCTGATTCACGGTGTTCTTCAGCAACACGACGAACTGGTCGAAGGAGTCGATCTGACCCTGAAGCTTGATCCCATTGACCAGGTAAATGGACACCGGCACCCGTTCCTTGCGAAGTTGATTCAGGAAAGGATCTTGCAGGGACTGGCCCTTGGCCATGATGGAGCTCCTTGTCGGTTACCGACCCTTGGCGGACCGGCCGTGTTGTGAATGGTTATACGACGAAGACCATTCTACCTCGGAGAAAGTTCCCATCCATGTGCGTTGACACACGAAATGTTATGAAGCTTGACACACAGTCTGCATGGCGGCCATCCAATCGGCCTTGGCGTCAGGGTCCCCTGGATCGTAGCGCTGCCAGGCGGGATCCGCGTTGATCCATGTGAGCTGTCGTTTGGCGAGCTGGCGCGTCGCAATAATACCTCGCGAGATCGCCTCATCCAGTGAGTCACTCCCCTGCACATGCGCCCACAGCTGTCGATACCCCACGGCGCGCAAGGCCGGCAGCGAAGCGGCAAGATCCCCACGGGCAGCGAGCGCCTCGACCTCGGCCAGAAATCCTTGCTGCAGCATGCGATGGAAGCGCTGTTCGATCGCGGCATGCAAGCGCGCCCGATCCCGCGGCACGAGCGCCGCGCGTGCGAAGCGCAAACCGTGCTCGGGTTGAGTCGCCTGTTGCCACTCACTCAGCGAACGCCCACTCAAGCGGTACACCTCGAGCCCGCGCTGAATCCGCTGCGCATCCTGCGGTGACACTCGGGCCGCGAGCACCGGATCCACCGCTGCAAGCTGCGCATGCAGCTCAGGCCAACCCAGACGGGCTCCCTCGGCATCAATCTGCCGACGCACGGCGGGATCGGCCGCAGGCAGAGGCGCAAGACCCCGCAACAGCGCATTGAAATACAGCATGGTCCCGCCCACGAGCAGCGGCACCCGCCCGCGTTGTCGAATCTCCGCCATCACCGAGAGCGCATCGCGCCGAAAGTCCCCCGCGCTGTAACTCTCCGCGGGGTCGCGCAAATCGAGCAAATGATGGGGCACTCGCGCCCGCTCAGCCGCGGTTGGCTTCGCGGTACCGATATCGAGACCTCGATACACCTGCGCCGAATCCACGCTCACAATTTCGATCGGCAGGCGCTCAGCCAAAGAAAACGCCCAATCGGTCTTGCCACTCGCCGTGGGCCCGGCGAGCATCAGCGCATCAACGTCCACGCAAGAACAACCGATCGAGTTGCTCCAAAGTAATGAGCGCCCAGGTCGGTCGGCCGTGGTTACAGTGACCGGCATGCTCGGTGGCCTCCATGTCCCGGAGCAAGGCATTCATCTCAGGCAAACTCAAACGGCGTCCACCGTGAATGGCACTGCGACAGGCCAAATTGCCGAGCAGCCGATGCGCCGCGCCATCAAGATGATGCGCCCCCTCCTCCGCCTGGATCCCGGTCAATACTTCACGCAAAAGGGGACCTGCGGGCACCTTCGCGAGCAACGCCGGCACCGCCCGCACGGCAAGACGACCGGGCGCCAATACGTCGATCTCGAACCCCGCGCGCGCGAAATCGGGCTGCTCCGCCAAAAAAAGGTCGGTCTCGTACGGCTCGATCTCGACCACCTCAGGCGCAAGGAGCTGCTGTACAGCCGGTGTCGCTGCAAAGTCGCGCTTCAGGCGTTCGTAGAGGACACGCTCGTGCGCCGCGTGGGCGTCCACCAAAATGAGCCCAGCTGCCGTCTGCGCCAAAATATAAATACCGTGCAATTGCGCGATGGCGGTGCCAAGCGGTGCATCGGCACTCGCGGTACTACCCAAAGACGAGTCATCGACACGCCCACTGTCAACCAAAGATATGGCATTGCCTGCGTTGAGCGGCTCGGTCACGGCCAAATCGCGCCAGTCGAGCCCGCGCTGTTGCGTGGGCGCGTGCGGCCACGCCGTGC
>CAZHLL010000009.1:0-15649 GCA_964533305.1 uncultured Acidibacter sp. | reverse complement strand
GCCCGCGCTGTTGCGTGGGCGCGTGCGGCCACGCCGTGCGATTCGCCCCGACCGCGCCCCAAGTGACATGCGCACGCGCCGTCGGTGCCGTCTCGCCCGCAGGGACGGCCAAGGCCTGCTGCACTGCGCGCATCACGAAATCATGGATCTGCCGTGAGTCCCGAAAACGCAGTTCCAATTTTTGAGGATGGGCATTGACATCCACCGCCTGCGGCTCAAGCTCAAGGTATAGAAGGCAAGCAGGCTGCCGGCCGTGATAGAGCACATCGCGATAACCCAGTCTGAGTGCGCTGCCGAGCAGCTTGTCGCGCACCGCCCGACCATTCACATACCAAAATTGTTGATCGCTGCTGGCCCGCGCCGCCTCGGGCTGCCCGAGCCATCCCCATACACGCACCGATCCCGAACGCACGTCAATCGGCAACGCAGCATCAATAAAATCTTCGCCCATGATCGAGGCGATGCGGCGACGCTGCGCGGCAGGCGATTCGGCGAGCGGCGCGTCCAGCAAGGTCTTGGCACCTTGGCGCAGGCGAAAAGCCACATCGAAACGCAGCAAGGCGTAGCGCTCGATGAGCCGTAAAATGTGCCCGGTCTCGGTGCTTTCGGCGCGCAGAAATTTACGGCGTGCAGGGGTGTTGTAGAACAGATCGCGCACCTCGATCAGCGTGCCTGCCGCCAGCGCAGCCGGCTGCACGGCGCCGATCTGACCACCCTCGACCGACAACGACATCGCCTGCGCGGCATCCTGCGTCCGCGACAGAATTCTGAGCCGCGATACCGAACCAATCGAGGGTAGCGCTTCACCGCGGAACCCCAGGGTGGTAATGGCGGTAAGGTCATCGAGCGTCGCGATTTTGCTGGTCGCGTGACGAGAGACCGAGAGCGGCAGCTCTTCGCCCGGAATACCACCGCCATTGTCCAGTACCCGAACGAGCTGGGTGCCGCCGCCTTCGATATCGACATCGATCCGGCTTGCTCCGGCATCGAGACTGTTTTCGATTAATTCTTTGACGAGTGAAGCCGGTCGCTCGACCACCTCGCCCGCCGCAATCTGATCGACGAGCTCACCCTGCAGCTGACGAATCGGCGAGCGCTGACTCAAAGCCGCCCGCCGCGCGCCCCATCCTCACCTTCGGCCACCACGCGCGGCGCCGGTCGCTGCGCGGCAAGGCGCGAGCCGTCCGGAGGATGATCAATGAAAAACTGGCGTACACCGGCGAAAATCGCCTCGGAGACTTGCTTACGATACGCCTCGGTACGGAGCCTGCGCTCATCGGCTGGGCTCGAGATGAACGCGGTCTCCACCAGCATCGAGGGGATATCCGGGCTCTTCAACACGACAAAACCCGCCTGCTGCACGCGCGGCTTGCGCACCTCTGCCACCCGACCGAGCGAATCGAGAACCCGCTGTGCCGCCTCCATGCTGTTGGCGATCTGAGCAGACTGGGCGACGTCCACCAGCACCGAGGCGAGCGCGGGCTCCTGCTCATCGATCGAGCCACCGCCGATCAGATCGGCCGCATTCTCCCGATCGGCCAACAAGCGCGCCTGCTCGTCACTCGCCCCCTTCAAAGACAAGACGTAGACCGACGACCCCGACACGCTGGGATCGAGTACAGCATCGGCATGCACCGAGACGAACAGTTGCGCACCGGCATCTCGCGCGCGACGGATACGCTGACGCAAGGTCAAAAAATAATCGCCATCTCGGGTGAGATAAGCACGCATCCCCGGCTCGCGATTGATGCGCGCGGCAAGCAAGCGCGAAATCTCGAGCACCACATCCTTCTCGCGCGTGCCCGCACGGCCAATGGCGCCCGGATCCTTGCCACCGTGACCGGCATCGATGGCCACGACCACATCTCGATTGGCGAACGGCGAGGACTCGGCATCTTTGATCACTTTGAGCGGCTCGGAAGCCGGGGGCGCTGTACCGGCCGCGACACTCGCGGCGCTCGAGGTGCCCGCTGCATCCTGAATGCGCAAGCGAATGGTTGCCACCCGCGAACCCGACCGAGTCGGTTGTTGCCAGCTGACGCTCGCCCCCTCGACGAGCTCGAGCACCACTCGCCAACCGCCGCCAGGGCGGGCGGCTTGACGCACGGCGAGCACGGCCCCCTGCGCGGCGGGCACCCGCAATCCACGCGCCGCAGCCGACTCGAGATCAATCACCGCACGGTTGGGCTGCTGCAAGCCGAAAAACGTGACCGCCGTTGGCTGATCGAGCCGCAAACTCACTTGGGTGGCTGCGCCCTCGGTGGCGATCTCAATCTGTTGCAGGTTGGCGGCGTGGACCGGGCCGACGGCGAGAGTGGCCGACAGTGCCAGCCAAGCGAACCAGAGCCCTACCGATCGTGCACGCCACGCCTGCTTTTTGAACATGCGCGAAGGGTACGTCGAAACCCCCAATAAATTCCACAAAACTAACAAGCTGCCGCTCATTACTCAGGTGACTTATGGACCTTGATCTGCCGACTCGCCGCGCGCTGCCAAGCGTCGCCAAGCTCGGTGCCCGGACGCACGGAGAGAGAGCGCCCCTCGCCATGCGACGCGAGCTCGCAGTCGAGATCCGCGCGCGGCAATCGTCCTCGTCCCTGCTCCGGCCATTCGACGAGCCATACCCAGCCCGCTCGATCAAGGTCCGCGAGCCCCAATGCTTCCAGCTCCTCCGGATCACCCATGCGATAGAGATCGAGGTGCGCCACCCCTTCGCAAGGAGGGGGCGGCGCGCCAGAGGAGGCATGAAAATCCGTCGCTGGATAAAGCTCCAGCAAACTGTAGGTGGGGCTGCGCACCGAACGAGTGACCCCGAGCGCTTGCAGGAAGCCACGTGCAAAACAGGTTTTGCCGGCACCCAAGTCACCGCGCAGATAAAGCTTGATGGCGGCATCTGGCAAGGCGCACTCGGCGCCCGAGCGCGGCAGACTCTTCGCATAGACTGCCGCCGCCGCCAGGGTCGCGGCCTCATCGACCAAAGAAATCACGCTCGCCACCCGGACGCGCGGTCGATGCCGAGCAGACGACCCCATATCGATGGCAAACCATCAAGCAGCTGACTCGCGAGCAAACCCCGATCGATCCCCCGCGCGCGCGCAGCCTCATCGCCTGCCTGAGCATGCAGCCAAACACCGGTGCAGGCCGCCTCCCAAGGCGTGCCCCCTTGCGCAAGCAGAGCCGCGACCACGCCCGTCAAGACATCGCCCATGCCGGCGGTGGCCATCGCAGGGTTACCCTCAGTGCAGATGGCGCAAGCCGGCGGGCTCACGGTCTTGACGCTTCTGTCCACGGGCGCCTCTTCGCCAATCAAGGTACCCGCGCCCTTTAGCACTGTGACACCGGGATAGCGGGCACAGAGCGCCCGCAAGGCCGCGAGTCGATCGGCCTGTATCGCTCGAGTCTCGGTCTGCAGCAGTCGTGCCGCCTCACCCGGGTGCGGCGTCAACACCCAGGCGGGTCGAGGGCCAAGCGCATCTCCTGCGCTATCGCCCCCGAGCTCGGCTAGCAGGCTCAGCGCATCGGCATCAATGACCATAGGCGTTTGCAAAGAAATCGCCAAAGAAAAGAGCTCACGACTCCAGTCGGTCAATCCGAGTCCGGGCCCGAGCGCGACCACATCGGCACGCGCAAGCAGCGCTTCGGCATCGGCCGCCCGAGCCACGCCGGATACCATGACCTCCGCTCGCCCTGCCGCGATCGCCGTCACCGAGGCAGGCGCACACAGCACCGTTACGCGACCCGCACCGCCTGCCAACGCAGCCTCCGCCGCCAGCCGCGCCGCCCCTGGCATACCCTCGGCGCCGCCGAGCACCATGACGTGACCGGCATGGCCCTTATGTGCCTCGCGCGCGCGCCGCTGCCACCTCCGCCGCAGACGCGTCGCGCTAAGGCGCTGTATCACGGGCGTTTCGGCGAGCGTCATGGCCGCAAGATCCAACGTAGCCAAGCGACATTCACCCGCGTACTCGGGGCCTTGGGCGAGCCAAAGACCGGTCTTGTCCACGATGAAGGTGACCGTCAGCGCCGCGCGCACGGCGAGCCCCTGCACGCGCCCGGTATCGGCGCATAACCCCGAAGGCACATCGAGCGCCAGTACCGGCCGCGCGGAATCATTGATCGCTCCGATGACGGCCGCCAACGGTTCGCGAACAGCGGACTTGAGACCGGTGCCAAGGAGAGCATCCACGATCACATCGGCGGCCGCGCAGATCGCCGAGAGATCGATACCGCTCAAAGGCAGCACGGGTACACCGGCGGCCACACAATCTTTGGCGGCGGTGGCCGCATCGCCCGTGAGCGCTGCGGGATCGACTGCGGCGACGACTTGCACACGAAAGCCCTGACGGCGGGCATCACGTGCCAATACATAACCATCGCCGCCATTGTTGCCAGCGCCACAAAAAACCAACAAGTCACGCGCTGCCGACCAACGGGCCCGCAGCGCCTGCAGTGCGGCCGCGGCCGCCCGCTGCATCAAAATATAGCCTGCGATACCGCCTTGGCCGATGGCGCGCGCATCGATGGCCCGTGCCTGCGCCGCGCTGTAGAGATCACCCGGGCTCCATTCAAGACCGTCCTGCATGCGGCTCAGTATACTCGTGCGCATGGATCGCCCCGACCTCAGCCAACTGCGTCATGAACTCACGCCGCTCGCTCAAGGATTGGGTTTTAGTGGGGTCGGTGTGGCCTCCATCGATCTTGGCGAAGACGAAGCGCATCTCATCCGTTGGCTCGATCACGGATTTCATGGCGAGATGGGCTACATGCAACGACATGGGACCCGTCGCTCTCGACCCGAGGAACTGGTGCCCGGCACCCTGCGCGTGATCAGCGTACGCATGGACTATTGGCCCGAGGAGGCGACCGATGCCGAGGCTGTGCTCTCGAACCCCGAGCAAGGCTATGTATCGCGCTATGCCTTGGGGCGCGACTATCACAAGGTGCTACGGCGCGCGTTGCGACAACTCGCCGAGGCGCTCGCGACGCGCATTGGGACTTTTGGCTATCGGGTCTGTGTGGACTCAGCGCCCGTGCTTGAGAAAGCGCTCGCGCGCAATGCCGGTCTCGGCTGGATCGGCAAACACACCAATCTCATTCACGCGAGCGAGGGCTCCTGGTTTTTTTTGGGCGAACTCCTGACCGATCTGCCACTGCCGGTGGATACGCCGGCCAGTGCTCACTGCGGCAGTTGCAGCGCCTGTCTGCCCGCCTGCCCCACCGGTGCGATCGTGGCACCGTGGCAGCTCGACGCTCGTCGCTGCATTTCCTATTTGACCATTGAGCTGCATGGCGCGATTCCGACCGAACTGCGTCCCCTCATCGGCAATCGCATCTATGGCTGCGATGATTGCCAGCTCGTTTGTCCCTGGAACAAGTTTGCGCGCGCCGCGAGTCATCCGGACTTCCGCAGGGTCCGGCATGGGCTCGATGGTGAATCCCTCATCCGACTCTTCGCCTGGAGCGAAGAGGACTTTCTGGCGAGGACCGAGGGCTCCGCCATCCGCCGTATTGGTCATGAGCGCTGGCTGCGCAATATCGCTGTCGCACTCGGCAATGGACCGGCTACCGACGCAGCCGAACAGGCACTACGGTCTCGACTCGATCATCCCTCGGAACTCGTCCGCGAGCATGTCAGTTGGGCGCTGGCAGCCTTGGCCACTCGAATTCAAGGTTATCGATGAGACGTGCACGTCCGAGCCGCGCCGCTACCAGCACCACCGCAGTACGAGCCGACCCCGCGCACTCAGCAAGCGGCACCAACGAGCCCGCATCCCGCACCACAAAGTAATCCACCGCAAAACCCAAGTCTGTCAGCGCCTGGCGCCCCGCCGCTTCGACCGCTTCGATGGCCCCAACCACGTCCATCGGCTCCGCCGTGTGGGTCGCCATCGACGAACTTGCCTTGGCGCCGATGGCGCGCAAGGACTCCACCGCCTGTTGCAGGCCGCGATACAAACTCGGCGCGCGAGCCCGTTCCTCCGCACTCAAATATTGATTGCGCGAGCTGAGCGCGAGACCATCGGCAGCACGTACCGTGGGCGCACCCACAATGTCGATCGGCAAGCACAGGTCCGCCACCATGCGCCGAATGATGGCGAGTTGCTGGAAATCCTTGCGGCCGAACACTGCTGCATCCGGTTGCACAATACCGAAGAGTCGCGCCACCACACTGGTAACTCCGATGAAATGCCCGGGCCGCACCGCCCCGCACAGCACCTCGGATAGCCCCGGCAGCACCACCCGCGTGGCCGTCTCCTGACCCTGCGGATACATTTCTTTGACATCCGGAATGAAGAGCAGATCACAACCGGCCTCGGCCAGCATCGTCGCATCGCGTTCGGGCGTACGCGGATAATGATTGAAATCCTCGTTTGGCCCGAACTGCATGGGATTGACGAAGATACTCGCAACAAACCGCGAGCCATACGCTCGGGCGCGCTCGATCAGGCTGATATGACCCTCGTGCAGATTACCCATGGTCGGCACGAACGCGATGCGCTCCCCGGCTTGACGCCAAGCCGCGATGGCCGCACGCACTTCAGCGATGGTGGTGACGGTTTGCATCGCCTTAGCCTCAATCAAAACAGTGCTCGGCAGCCGGATAGGCGCCCGATTTGACCGCCTGCACATAGTGCTGCATGGCCTTGAGATTGTCCCCGGCCTGCTGCATGCAGTTGAGCACAAAGCGCGGCTGGCGACCGGTGGTGATACCGAGCACATCGTACAACACCAGAATCTGCCCATCCGTGTGCGGACCGGCGCCGATGCCGATCACCGGCACTCGCAAGGCTTCGGTAATTCTTTGACCTAGTGCGGTCGGGATGCACTCAAGCAGCACCACATCGGCACCGGCCGCCTCAAGATCAAGCGCACTCTGCAGCATGCGTTCGGCCGCATCGTCGCTGCGCCCCTGCACCCGAAAACCACCCGTCTTGTGCACAGACTGGGGCTTGAGCCCGAGATGGGCGCAAACGGCGATATCATGGGTGGCCAAAAATTCGACGATCTCGAGCTGCGACGGACCGCTTTCCAATTTGACGATCTCGGCACCGCCTTCCTGCATCAGACGCACCGAGTTGGCCAAGGCGATATCTTTGGTTGGATAACTGGCAAACGGCAGGTCGGCCATCAATAGCGGACGATGCAGACCGCGCGCCACGGAGCGGCAGTGATACACCATGTCATCCATGGTCACCGGCACCGTCGTATCGTGACCCTGAATCACCATACCGAGCGAATCTCCGACAAGTACGAGGTCAGTGTCGGCCTCGTCCACCAGCACGGCAAAACTCGCGTCGTAACAGGTGAGTGAGGCAATCTTTTCGCCCTGGGCTTTCATTTTGTGCAGTGTCGCAAGCGACACCGGCGGGCGCGCCGAGTCGCGCAATTGCAAATGGGTGTACATGACGATGAACTTCCTCCGGGAACCGACCGCCCCCGCTTGATCAGAGCATGCTGTGCCGGACAGGGTTGAAATACAAGCGTCCGCGCTTCATGCGCGCGATCGCCGCCAGCAATTCAGCAAAGTCCGCCTCGTGTGCGAGCGGGTCGAGTGTTGCTGCATTGACGATCAACAAGGGCGCCGCATCATAATCATGGAAAAATCGCGCGTAGGCTTCATTCAGCTTTTCAAGATAGGCGCGATCGATCAAAGATTCCATGCGCAAGCCGCGCCGCTGAATTCTTTGCAGCAGCACATCCACTGGCGCCTGCAGATAGATCACGAGATCCGGTTGAGGCGGCTCGATCACGAGCCGATCATAGACCTGCTGATAGAGCGAATACTCGGCATCATCCAGCGTCACACGAGCAAAAAGTTGATCCTTTTCCAGCAGATAATCGGCAACCCTTACCGGTGCAAACAGATCCTGCTGCTTGAGCCCCGCCAATTGCTGCGTACGCTGAAACAAAAAATGCAACTGTACCGGCAAGGCGTTACCGACAGGATCGCGATAAAACTTGTCGAGGAAGGGATTTTGCTCGGCTTGCTCGAGCAATAAATCTGCAGACCACCATTCAGCCAAACGACGCGCAAGCGAGGTTTTGCCGACACCGATCGGCCCCTCGATCACCACATACCGATGCGCTGTGGAATGCTCTGCCATTAACTGCCCAGAGAGCCGCTCCGTTCAATGCCACGCGCTGAAACACGGACAGCGAGTTCACGCACTGTCCCCCATTGCCCCAGACGCAAATCCGCTGCGATATCCCGCAGAGGATACAAAACGAATTCACGCTCGGGTATGCCGGGATGCGGAAGCGATAGCTGTGCATCGTCGCGACGGGTCTGGCCGTGTGCGAGCAGGTCGAGATCGATCTCCCGTGGCCCCCAGCGCACACGCGGAGCGCTGCGACCAAGCGCGATCTCGATGCGCTGCAACTCCTGCAGCCAACGCTCAGGCGAGAGCTGGCTCAGGAGCGCCACCACGGCATTCAGAAAATCAGCCTGCGCGACAGGCCCGAACGGACGACTGCGATATACCGGTGACGCGGCGACCAACACGGTCTGCGGCAGGGCAGCGAGCGCCGCCTGGGCCCTGTGCAGCTGAGTGGATGAATCACCGAGATTGCTGCCGAGGCCCACATAGACGGGCACCCAGCAAGGCCAATCAGTCTGCCCCATCGGCACCGCCACGCGCCATAACCCCTGGACCTCGTCGTGGCCGACGCCGACCTCCGCGCCGACGTGAGCCGCTGCGTTCACTCGGCGAGGCGGTCGCCGCACACATCGCCTCTCGCTCGGCGGGACTCACACTCTGCAAGCTGCGCCACCACTCCACCCAACGCGAATCCGCCATGCCGAACTGGCCACGCAGCTCAAAGAGATCGAAGGCCGCACGAAACTTGGGATGCTCGAGCGTGCGCAACGCACGCCGACCTCGCGGTTGCTCGAGGCGGCTTTGCAGCGCATACATGTCGCGGATGCCAAGCACAAATCGGCGATGAATCGCGATGCGCCCCTGCACGCGCCGTACCTCAAGATCCACTGCATCGAGGATCGTACCGATATCGCGCCATTGCGACGGCGGTGCGCGTTCGATGGTGCGTCCGATCGGTCCGTAAAGCAGCACAGCAAAAAGAAACCCGGGCGTGACCGGCTTGCCTGCATGGACTCGATCATCCGTATTTTTGAGCCCCTGTCGCAGCAATTGCTCGGGCGCACTGCCCGGGTACTGGCGCAGAAAGTCCGCCACGTTCGGCATCAAACTGTGCAGCAAGCCCCGCGCCTGCAGCACTTCAAAACTGCGTACGCCATGGCCGGTCAAAAAAAGTTTCAATGATTCATCAAAGAGCCGTGCGGCGGGTACGCCATCGAGCAAGCCTTGCAAGCTCGCGATCGGCTCGGCTGTTGCCGGCTCCAGCGTGAAACCCAACTTGGCCTCAAAACGAGCCGCACGCAGCATGCGCACCGGATCTTCGCGATAGCGTGTTTCCGGATCACCAATCAGGCGCAACCGTCGCGCCATGACATCTTCAAAACCGTTGCAGTAGTCCCAGATCGAAAAATCCGCGATATTGTAATAGAGCGCGTTGCAGGTGAAATCGCGTCGCCAGACATCATCATCGATATTGCCGTAGACGTTGTCGCGCAAAATACGCCCGCTCTCATCGATCAAGCGCTCCTCATCGCCGCCGCTCCCGCGCTCCGGATCCGAGACACCACCCTGCGCCGGCGTGTCGAATGACTCATCGGCCAAGTCATCTTGCGCATCGATTCCCACCTCGTCTGTCGCTTCGGCCAGCGCCTCGAGCAACTCGGGGTCCTCGCCCTGCGACGGCGCCGTCGCTGCGCGGAAGGTCGCGACTTCGATGATTTCGCGCCCAAAATAAACATGTGCCAAACGAAAGCGTCGGCCGATCAGGCGACAATTGCGGAACAAGCGCTTGACCTGCTCGGGCAAGGCGTCGGTCGCGACATCAAAATCCTTGGGCGCGAGACCCAACATGAGATCGCGCACACAACCACCGACGAGAAAGGCCTGAAACCCCGCCTCGCGCAGGCGATAGAGCACCCGCAGCGCCTCAGGGGAAATTTGCGAACGTGAGACGGGATGCCCGTCGCGCGGAATAATTCGAGCGAGAGTGGGCGTGGCGCCCGAAATACCGTGGGAAGCGTTCAAGGTGTTTGAGTTCTGCTTGAGCAAAATGACTGTGCCACTATAATAGCGCGCCTCGTCGGACATGACTCGGCTCTGCGCTCCTTTCGTCTAGAGGCCCAGGACATAGCCCTCTCAAGGCTGTAACACGGGTTCGAATCCCGTAAGGAGCGCCATCTCTCGTGACCCCCACACCCGCAGAAATCGAACACTTGAGGCAACGGATCCTCGACCATCCGAGCTATCGGCTGGCCGAGGATGACCTCGAATTTCTGGAAAGTGATGCCGCGCGAGCCGTGCGCCTCGCACTCGAGTTTCATCGAACGGACACCTACCTGCAGGCGGCCGGTATCGAATCCACCGTGGTGGTCTTCGGCAGCGCCCGGGTGCCGCCGCCTGAGAGCGGGCGCGCGACGCCGCGACAACAGCATTACTACGAGCAGGGTCGAAAGTTTGGCTTCGAGCTGAGCTCACGTGCCCTGCACACCGCAAACTGTCACCAGTTGGTCGTCGCGACCGGTGGCGGTCCCGGCCTCATGGAAGCCGCCAATCGCGGCGCCTTTGAAGCCGGTGCGCCCAACATCGGCTTCAACATCCGCCTGCCTCATGAGCAGTTTCCGAATCCTTACATCACCCCGGGGCTGGCCTTCAGCTTCCGCTACTTCGCGCTGCGCAAAATGCATTTCATGTTTCGTGCCCGAGCGCTCATTGCCCTGCCGGGTGGGTTTGGCACGCTGGATGAAGTCTTTGAGGCTCTGAATCTGGTCTTGACCCGCACCATCAATCCGATGCCCATCGTCTTGATTGGTCGAGACTATTGGGAACAGGTGCTGGATCTCGATTATCTCGCCACGGAAGGCTTCATCGAAGCACAGGACCGCGCGCTCGTGCATTTCACCGACTCAGGTACCGAGGCCGCAGAGTTCGTGCTCGCACGCTGTGGCTGCGAAAAACCCGCAGCTCCTTAAGGGCTCCTCGCGATTGGCGTGATCATTCCAGTGGTCACAATGGGGCTTCGCCATTTTATTTTTCTTAGGAGCCTTCTGCATGAACCTCACCAACTGGGAACCCTTTCGCGAAGTCGAAGAATTCATGAACCGCATGACACCGACGCTGACCCGCTGGCGCCGCGATAACAACGGTGGCCAAGCGATACAATGGGCGCCCACCGCCGATATCAGTGAAACTGACAAAGAATACGTGATCCGCGCAGAGCTTCCCGGTGTTCCGCGCGATGACGTGAAGCTCTCGATCGAGGATGGGGTGCTGACGCTATCCGGTGAACGACAACACCAAAAAGAAGACAAGAACGAGCGCTTTCATCGCATTGAGCGATTCCAAGGTTGCTTTGCCCGCAGTTTTTCGCTGCCCGATTCGGCCGATACCTCACGCATCCAGGCGGAATCGCGCGATGGCACCCTGACTGTGCATATCCCGAAAACAGCCAAAGCCGAAACGAAACGTATCGATATCAAGGTTGTGTAAGCACGATCTCGATATCTCCCACCCCGGCTGCGGCGGCAATCTCATTGTCGCCGCGGCCCGCGGCCTTGATGTTGACGACGCCACGACCCCGTGAATCGACGCCCTCACCCGAGACAGTGACCTCACCCACGCCGACACTGCCGCGCACCGCCCCCGCATTCGCCTGACGCGTGAATATTTTGATGTCGCCCACGCCGACATCGACGTCAATCACACCCTCGGGGCTGCGCACCGCCACCTCGCCAACACCGAGATCAATCTCGAGCTTTGCGGTCAACGCCTCGATCTTCATCTCGCCGACACCCGCATTAACGTCAATCAGTCCGAGTCGCTTGCGCGGCAAGATCACCCGCCAATGCCCAGAAACATTTTCCTGCTCGAGTGCCAGACGCAACTGCTCGCCACGACGATGAATGTCGATATCGATATCCGACACATCGCGATGCTTGCTGAACCAGCCCCGCCGATCGCTCTTGATCTCGACCGTGACCTCGAGCCGATCGACGTCACCGAGCTGAATGCTCAGGCTCCCAACGCTGTTGACCACACTGAGCCGACTGATGTCGGTGAGCTCCAGTCGGTGCACTCGAGTGACCGTTTGCGTGGCTTTCGCGCTCTTAGCCTCGGACGCGGCGGGCGCAGCCAAGGCGCTGCCCGCCGCCAAGGTGACCCACCCTGCGACCAGCCCGACGACCACCCAGGCGCCAAACCCGATAAATCGACGATCTTGCTGAGTACCCGACATGTCGGCATCCCTCTAATATTGGTGTTGTATATCACTATAACACACCGCCTGCGACTGGGGTCAAGTGAGGTCAAACTAAAGGGGATGGTGGGTCCTGACAGATTCGAACTGTCGACCAACTGGTTAAAAGCCAGCTGCTCTACCGACTGAGCTAAGGACCCATCCGTGGGAGGGAGCGGCTATTTTACCCATAATGAGTCGGATCGGGGACACCTGCGGCGGCAAATCCCTCCGCACGCAGCCGACACGAGTCACAACGGCCGCAAGCTCGTCCCGCCTCATCCGCCTGATAGCAGGAGACGGTCAGCGAATAATCCACCCCCAAGCGGGTGCCCTCGCGGATGATCTCGGCCTTGCTGAGCGAAATAAGCGGCGCTTCGATCCGGATCGCGTGACCTTCGACGCCCGCCTTGGTCGCGAGCATCGCCAATCTTTGAAATGCCGCAATGAACTCAGGCCTGCAGTCGGGATACCCCGAATAATCCACGGCGTTGACACCAATGAATACGTGAGTCGCCTCGAGCACCTCCGCCCACCCGAGCGCGAGCGACAGCATCAAAGTATTGCGCGCGGGTACATAGGTACTCGGGATGCCCACCGTCGGCGCAGTCGGCACCGACATCGAAATATCGGTCAGCGACGAGCCACCTATGCCCGCCAGATCTACCCCCATTACCCGATGCTCGATGGCACCAAGCGCACCCGCCACACGCGCAGCAGCCGCCAATTCGGCCGAGTGTCGTTGACCGTAGTGCACCGACAAGGCATGACACTGCAGACCCTGTTCCTGCGCGAGCGCCAACACGGTCGCCGAATCGAGACCACCCGAGAGCAGCACCACAGCCTTGTTGCCCGTCACACTCATTTGCCCGGCACATTGCCCCAAAGATATTTATGCAGCTGCACCTGCAGACGTACATCCAGTTGATCTGCAAGTATCCAATCAGCGAGCATGCCCGGCGCCATCACCTCGTGACTTGGCGAAAACAGCACGCCGCAACGCGCAGTCAGCGCACGGGATTGCACCTGCGTCCGACTCCATTCGTAATCTGCCCGATCGGCAATGACGAACTTGAGCCAGTCCTGGCGCTGGAGATAGACAAAATCCTCATACCGATTACGCCGCTCCTCGCCCGAGGCCGGCGTTTTGACATCGACTATTTTGATGACGCGCGGATCGACCTCGGACAAGGCCATGGCACCACTCGTTTCCAACGAAACCCGATGCCCAGCCTCACACAAGGCCTGCATGAGAGGGTGCACGGCCGCTTGCGCCAAAGGCTCACCGCCGGTCACGCAGACATGACGGGTGTTGAGCGCGGCCACGTGTTGCAGCACATCGGGCAACGACCACCAGTTACCGCCCGTAAAGGCATAGGCGGTATCGCAATAGACGCAGCGCAAGGGGCAGCCCGTGAGTCGAACGAACACCGTCGGGATACCGGCCGTATCGGCCTCCCCTTGCAGCGAACGAAAAATCTCGGTGAGCTTCAGCCGCGGAGTCGATGCCGTCATTGCGATCCCGATCCGGGCAAACGCGCCAGAGCCTGACGGGCGAGCGGTGCGGCCGCCGAATCCGGGTAGCGACTCGCAACCGTCTCAAGACTTTGGCGGGCCGCCTCGTTGCGCCCCAATTCAATCTCGCACAAGCCCCGCTTCAACCCGGCATCGGCGACCTTGCCGATATCCGCCATGTCAGGGCCGACTTGGGCAAAGAATTCGAGCGCCTTCGAATAATCGCGCAGCAGAAAATACGCCTGCCCCATCCAGTAACGCGCATTATTGATGAGTGGATGCGTGGGATGACGCTGCATGAATACCTCAAACGCAGCGATGGCGGTGGGATATTCACCTGCATTGAGCGACGCAAGCGCCCGCGCGTAAAGTGCCTCGGGGGATTCATTCACCACCGGCGCAATCTCGCCCGCGACAGTCGATGGAGCCACACTAGCCTGCGCACCCATCGACGGAGCGACGCCAGCCTGAGCAGCCATCGACGCAGCGACCTCAGCCGCGCCCTCGTCCGCTGCGACGGGTGATGTCGCCGCGCGGGCACGTATCTCGGTCAGAGCCTGCTCGATCATCGCCAGACGTCGCTCTTGATCGACCATGACATCGCGTTGTTGCTGCCTGAGGGTTTCGAGTTCGCGACGCAACAGATCCAACTCGCCGCGCTGCTCCCGACTCAAGGCCGAGAGCGTCTCGATACGCTGCAGCAACTCGAGTAGCGCCTGACCCTGCACCGTCTGCTCGAGTCGCTCGACCCGCAGGCCAAGATCTTCGACCATGCTGCGAGTCGACTGCGCTGGCGCCGCCAGCGGGCAAAGAAATACGATCGCCAATGCAAGCCGTGCGCACGCCGATTGTGTCCGCGACACACCTGCGGACCGAGTCCGCATAACCGGCCACATGACAGGACTCACAGCGTATCGAGTCGACACATCAACGGCCGTAAACGAGTTCGACGCGGCGATTGAGTGCCAACGACGCCTCATCCTCACCCGCTGAGGCAAGACGCTCCTCGCCAAAGCTCACCGTCTCCAACCGCCCATCCGCGATACCCAGCAAGCCGAGTGCCCGGCGCACGCTCTGCGCCCGCCGCTCGCCGAGACCGATGTTGTATTCCGGCGTCCCACGCGGATCGGTATGCCCTTCCAAACGGAGCTTAAGATCATTGCGGCCACTCAAAAAATTGGCATGGTCGGTCAGCGTGGACTGTGCATCCGCCGAGAGCTCGGCACTGTCAAAGGCAAAATAAATGACAAGACGCTGGCGTAACACCTCAGGTAAACCGACATCAGCGCCCTCGCCATCCCCCACCACGCTCGATACCGTCGCCACACCCGTATCGTCCGCCTGTGCGGCGGCGGCTGCCGCAGCCGCCTCGGCTTGCGCTTGGGCGGCAGCGCGGGCAGCTGCCTCACGCGCGGCCGCCTCAGCTTCGTCAGCCTGACGATCCGTGGAGGCACAGGCGCCGAGGCCCAACACCAGAGCGAGAATCCAGGCCCTTCGCAAGGTGCCCTTGGATAGCGTGTTCATTGACGGCTTAATCATTGATGGCTCTCCGGAAAAATCGTGTCCATTATCACATGCAGACGCCTTGCAATCACTCGCGCGGCAAGGGGCCCCACGCGGGCTCCCTGACCTCACCCCGCTCACTACTCAAACGCCGACGGGTAAGTCCATCGGAACTGACGGTCGCAAGCAGGCTACGGCCATTGGCGCGCGTGGCGTAAATGAGGGTGGACCCGGCGGGCGAGTAACTCGGCGACTCATCCTGCGTACCGGTCGAGAGCACCTGCATCACACCGGTCGCCAGGTC
>CAZHLL010000008.1:0-59494 GCA_964533305.1 uncultured Acidibacter sp. | reverse complement strand
GCCACACGCCGGGCGGCCCGCGAAGCCGGTATCGATCTTGCGACGGTATCGGGCACCGGGCCGGGCGGGAGGATTCTGCGCACGGATCTCGAGGGTCAAATGGGGCAGGGCTACGAGGATATCCCGGTGATTGGGGTACGCCGAGTGATTGCTCAAAGAATGAGCGAAGCCAAGCGCTTGGCGCCGCATTTTGCCTACGTGGAAGAGGTGGATGTCACGGCGCTTGAGCTTTTGCGGCAACGGCTGAACGCCGAGCGTGAGGCGAGTGTCTCGGCTGTCGAGAATGGTCGCCCGCTCAGTTATCTGCCTTTCATTGCTCGCGCGCTGATCAACGTGCTCAAGGAATTTCCTCAGTGCAATGCACATTACGACGAGTCGCGTAATGTGCTGCGTCAGTATCGCAGCGTGCATCTTGGGATCGCGACCCACACGCCACACGGTCTCAAGGTGCCTGTCTTGCGCGAGGCGCAGCGGTTTGATCTCATCGCCCTCGGCGAGGCGCTACGCGCGGTGACCGCGGCAGCCCGCGAGGGGCGCGCCCGGCGCGAAGACTTGACGGGCTCGACCATCACGCTGACGAGCCTTGGCAAGTTGGGTGGCATCGTCTCCACCCCGATTCTCAACCTCCCTGAGGTCGCGATCATCGGCATCAACAAGGCAATCGAGCGCGTCGTCGTTCATGATGGCAAGATTGCCATCCGCAGGGTCATGAATCTGTCATCGTCCTTCGATCATCGCTTTGTCGATGGGTACGATGCCGCGGCCATGATCCAACGGCTGAAGCTGGAGCTCGAGCAGCCCGAGCAGATTTTTCGACCTGGATAATTCGACCTGGAATCAGATAGATGACCGCCCAAGCCCGCAGTGCGCCGTTCGGCAGTGTTCTCGCCCCCACCATGGCGGTGGCGGATTTTCGTGATGGTGGTTGGTCTGGGGTGGCGTACCCCGAGACCGGGCCCCTTCCCCTGCATCCCGCCGCCCACGTGTTGCACTACGGCAGCGAGTGCTTTGAGGGCTTCAAGGCCTACCGTCACGGTGATGGCTCGATACACGTCTTTCGCCTTGATCGGCACATCGCCCGCCTGCGCCAGAGTGCGCGGCTGCTGTATTTGCCTGAGCCCACCGAGGCGCTGCTCACCGAGATGGTCTTGGGCCTCATCGATCGCGTTCGCGCGGAGGTGCCGGAGGCGCCGGGTGCTCTGTACCTGCGCCCCTTGTTGATCGGCACCATGGCCAACATTGGCGCGGCCGCCGTACCGTCGACTGAGGCCAAGCTGATCGTGCTCGCAAGCCCCGTGTGGGATTACTTTGCCGGTGGCATGAAGCCGCTGCGGATCATGGTCGAAGAGGAGACCCAGCGCTGTGCAGCCCACCTCGGCATGGTCAAGACTGGCGGCAACTACGCCGCTGCCATGGGTCCGACGCTGGCGGCTCGTCAAAGATATGCGGTCGATCAGGTGTTGTTTTGCCCGGGCGGTGATGTGCAGGAGACTGGCGCCGCCAATTTTTTATTGATTCGTCCTGGCCAGATCCTGACGCGCAATCTCGACAGCACTTTCCTGCACGGAGTGACGCGCGACTCGTTGCTGACGCTCGCACGAGACATGGGCTGGCAGGTCGACGAGCGCCGACTGTCGGTCTCTGAGATGCTGGAGTGGGTTCGCCACGGTGAGGCCGCGCTGTCGGGCACCGCGGCCGTACTCGCAGGGGTGGGTACGCTGGTGCGAGGCGGTAGCGAGCATCCAGTCGGAGACGGTCAGGTGGGCCCTGAAACTCGGCGCCTCCGCGAGGCGCTGGTGGCTCTGCAGCAGGGCCTCGCCGAGGATCGTCATGGCTGGCTTACCCCGGTTCCTTAAGCGGCTGGTTTCTTGACAGCGCGGTGTGAGCCGACCACACTCGCGCCCCTGCCGAGCACGGGCATTGGAAAGGTAGCTCAGCTGGTTAGAGCACGGCACTCATAATGCCGGGGTCGAGGGTTCGAGTCCCTCCCTTTCCACCAAATCACTTGGCCGATTAGACTACCCGATCGGCAGCGCCGTTTCATATTTGACCTGCTTCAATGAAACACTGGAGCGAATGCTGGCAATCCCGGGCATGCGCGTGAGTTCATTGACGATGAACGCCTGCAAGGCATCGACATCGGCCACCACCACCCGCAGCAGATAATCAGCATCGCCGGTCATGAGGTAGCACTCCATGACTTGCGGAAAGCGTCGGATGCTGTCTTCAAAGATTTCGAGCGAATGCTCGATCTGCCGCTCCAGTGTCACCTGAATGAACACATTGAGCCCAAGCTCGAGCTTGCGCGGATCGAGCAGGGTGACCTGACGCAGGATCACCCCCGATTCCTCCAGCGCCCGCACCCGCGCGAGGCAGGGCGAGGGTGAGAGATTGACCCTTTTTGCGAGCTCGACATTGGTCAGTTTGGCGTCGCGCTGCAGTTGGTCCAGGATCTTGCGATCCGTGTGATCAAGCTTCATCCCGGCATATTCTTTCGTTCGATCACCGAATTCAAGCATAAAATACCCGCGATTCGCGGTTAAATCCGTTTCTTCCGTATGACCTGCGGTGGGGCTCCGCAGTAAAGTACGCTCATGAAAACCGATCAAGATCCGCAAGAAACCGCCGAATGGTTGGAGGCGCTGCGCGCCAGTGTGGCCTCGGGGGGGCGCGACCGTGGGCTCTTCTTGCTGACGGCGCTCGAGCAAGAAGCGCAGCGGCTCGGCGTGGTCGCTCACGTTATGCCGTACTCCGCTTACCAGAACACCATTCCGCTCGCCGAGCAGGCGGTGCATCCGGGCAATGTCGAGCTCGAGGAACGGCTCACTGCCATCATGCGCTGGAATGCGCTCGCCATGGTGGTGCGGGCCAACAAGGCTTATGGCGAGCTCGGGGGGCACGTGGCCACCTATGCCTCGGCCGCCGAAATCTTTGAGACCGGGCTCAATCACTTCTTCCGTGGCCCAGAGGCCGAGGGTGGCGCGGATCTCGTCTTCTTCCAGCCACATTCCGCGCCTGGCATTTATGCGCGCGCCTTCCTCGAGGGTCGGCTCAGTGAGGCGCAACTTGCGCAGTATCGGCAGGAAGTGGGCGGGGAGGGGCTCTGCTCCTATCCGCATCCTTGGCTCATGCCGGAGTTCTGGCAGTTTCCGACGGGCTCGATGGGGATCGGCCCCATCAACGCGATTTATCAAGCTCGGTTCATGCGCTATCTCGCCCACCGGGGTCTCGCCGAGACCTCACAGAGACACGTGTGGGGAATCTTTGGTGACGGCGAAATGGATGAGCCCGAGTCCATCGCCGCGCTGACGCTGGCTGCGCGCGAGCAGCTCGATAATCTCACCTTCATCATCAACTGCAATTTGCAGCGCTTGGATGGCCCGGTACGGGGCAACGGCCAGATCATTCAGGAGCTTGAGGCGCTGTTCACGGGCGCCGGCTGGAATGTCATCAAGGTCTTGTGGGGGTCTGATTGGGATGCCCTTTTTGCCCGGGACAAGCAGCATGCCTTGCTGAAGGCGTTCGCGAACACGGTGGACGGGCAGTATCAGACTTTAGGGGCCAATGACGGCGCCTACAATCAAGAGCATTTCTTTGCTCTAGATCCGGAGTTGCGGGCGCTGGTTGCGCACATGTCGCTGGCGGAAATCGATGCCTTGAAGCGCGGTGGTCACGACCTGCGCAAGTTGTACTCGGCGTTTGCGGCGGCCAAGGCGCACGAGGGGCGCCCCACCGTTATTTTGGCCAAGACCAAAAAAGGGTATGGCATGGGGCGAGCGGGTGAGTCGCGCATGACCGCCCACCAGGAGAAGAAACTCGACGTCGATGCCTTGCTGGAATTCCGCAATCGATTCAACTTGCCTTTGACCGATACCGAGGTCGCCGAGCTGCAGTTTTTCAAGCCGGCTGAGGATAGTCCGGAAATGCGTTACTTGCGCGAGCGACGTGCAACCCTCGGCGGCCCGCTGCCATGGCGCAAGCGCGCCGGGGATCTCGTGCCGATTCCGGCGCTCTCAAGCTATGCGAGCTTTGCTCTCGAGGCGGAAGGCAAAGAAATGTCCACTACCATGGCGGTGGTGCGACTGATCAGCAATCTTTTGAGAGACAAGCAGCTTGGGCCTCGGATTGTGCCGATCGTCGCCGATGAGGCACGCACCTTTGGCATGGCGAGTCTGTTTCGACAGATCGGCATCTACTCACCACTCGGGCAGTTGTATGAGCCCGAGGACGCGGGCAGTCTGCTCTCATATCGTGAGAGTCGGGATGGGCAGTTGCTGGAGGAGGGCATCACCGAAGCCGGTGCGCTCTCGTCCTGGGTAGCGGCGGCTACCTCCTACAGCGTCCACGGCGTGTCTCTGCTGCCGATCTACATCTACTACTCCATCTTTGGATTCCAGCGGGTGGGGGATCTCATCTGGGCGGCCGCTGATCAGCGGGCTCGCGGATTTTTGCTCGGTGCGACGGCAGGGCGAACCACCTTGAGCGGCGAGGGTTTGCAGCATCAGGACGGCTCAAGCCATCTGGTGGCGGCGACAGTGCCGAATTGCCGTGCCTATGACCCGGCTTTTGCCGGTGAGCTCGCGGTGATCTTTGATCACGGCATGCAACGCATGCTGAGCGAAGGGGTCGACGAGTTCTATTACCTCACCGTGATGAACGAAAACTACGCCCAGCCCTCGCTGCCACCGGAGGCAGCGCCGAATGTGATCAAAGGTCTTTATCGTCACTCCGTGTGGGGAGACGAGACCCAAGCAGCAAGTTGTCTGCGTTTACTCGGCTCCGGCACCATCCTGCGTGAAGTGATCGCCGCGGCTGAGCGTCTGCAAGGCGAATTTGGCATTGACTGCGAGGTGTGGAGTGCAACGAGTTTCAGCGAACTCGCGCGCGATGCAGCCGAGGTAGAGCGCTGGAATCGGCTGCATCCGGCGGAGCCCGCGCGCCAGAGTCATCTCGACACCTGTCTTGCGGGTGATGCGCCCGTGGTGGCCGCCACCGACTATGTACGCGCCGTACCGCAGATGATTGCGGCGTATCTGCCGGCGTGTCGATACATCACGCTCGGTACCGACGGTTTCGGTCGTAGTGACAAACGTACGGCGCTGCGAAAATTCTTTGAAGTCGATCGGGACAGTGTGGTGCTCGCGGCGCTGCAGGCGCTCGGCGAGTCGGGTCAACTGGATCGTAAGCGATGGCAGGAGGAGGCGGCGCGACAAAGCGTCGCGGCCCAGGAGTTACCGAGTTGGCGCTGCTGAGTTCGCACTGAGTCTTGCGCGCTGAGTGTCGCGCGTTCAGTCGAGGCTGAGCAGGGCGGTGTTACCGCCCGTGGCCGTGGTGTTGACGGTGAGCGTGCGCTCGGTCGTAAAGCGCGTGAGGTAGTGCGGACCGCCGGCTTTCGGCCCAGTGCCCGAGAGCCCCGTGCCGCCAAAAGGCTGCACGCCAACGACCGCACCAATCATGTTGCGATTCACATAGACATTGCCCGCGACAGTGTTGGCAAAACCTTTGATGCGAGTCTCATCGAGACGACTGTGTACGCCAAAGGTGAGTCCATAGCCGTTGGCGTTGATAGCCGCCAAACTGTCTTCGAGCTTGCCGGCTTCAAAACGAACCACATGCAGGATGGGGCCGAAAGCCTCTTGGTCCAGATCGCCGATGTCTTTGAGCGCAAGCAGGGTCGGGGCAAAGAATCGTGCAGGTTCGATATCGGAGCTGCGCTTCAGGTCTTCGAGCTCGGCCGACTCAGGTAAAGGTGTACGAGCGAGCAGGGTGGCGCCACGGGCGAGTTGAGCCTCGACATGGCGCTGCATGCTTTGTGCGGCGTCGCTACTGATCATGGGGCCAATGTCGGTGCCAGGGTTGGCGGGATCTCCGATGCGTAATCTTTGCATTGCTCCCTGCAACATGTGCAGCGTGCGATCGGCGATGTCTTGCTGCAGACATAACAATCTCAAGGCCGAGCAACGTTGCCCCGCACTGCCAAAGGCGGAGCTCACGGCGTCATCCACGACTTGTTCGATGAGTGCGGTCGAGTCCACCACCATGGCATTGATGCCGCCGGTTTCGGCGATCAGCGGCAGGATCGCGCCCTCGCGTGCTGCAAGCGCACGATTGAGCCAACGGGCCGTGTGGGTGGATCCGGTAAACACCACCCCCGCGAGCTCAGGGTGCGAGAGCGCGGCGTCGCCAAAATCGCGCCCGACCATGTGCAGAAGCTGTAGCGCATCACGCGGGATCCCCGCTCGATACAGGATTTCCGCGAACGCGACAGCGACGCGAGGGGTGAGTTCTGCAGGCTTCGCTACGACCGTGTTGCCGGTGACGAGGGCGGCGACGATTTGCCCTGCAAAAATGGCGAGCGGGAAATTCCAGGGGCTGATGCAGACCCATACTCCGCGCGGCTCGAGATGCAGCGTATTGCGCTCGCCGGTGGGGCCGGGTAATTCAACCGGGGTTGCCTGCAAAGATTCGGCGCAGTGGGCGTAGTAGCGACAGAAATCGCTGGCCTCGCGCACTTCACTGACCGCATCCGGCAGGGTCTTACCAGCCTCGCGCACGAGTAAGGCGACGAATTCATCGCGTGCGTTTTCCAATTCTGTAGCGGCCCGTCGCAGGCAGTTGGCCCGCTCGCTGACAGTGTGCCGCCGCCAGCTCACAAACTCGCGTGCTGCTCGATTAAAGGCGATACGGACATCGTCCGCTTGCGACCACGCCGGCATGGCCGGCAGAGAAATGATCTTTGAAGTAGACGTCATCAAGGTATCAAGCTCCTGCTGACGGCCAAAGTCGACGCCCAGAGAGTTGGGTCGATCGGGGCCAAACAGATGCGGCGGTAAAGGGATATCAGGATGCGCGATGCTGCTTCTTTGCAGGCGGATCTCGGTTTCTTTGATGGGGTCCTGCACTAGGGCGTCGACCGGTACACGTTCGTCCATGAATCGGTTGACGAAGGACGTATTGGCGCCGTTCTCGAGCAGCCTTCGAACAAGATACGCAAGCAGATCCGCATGCGGTCCCACCGGCGCATAGACGCGTACGCGTGGAAAGTGCTCGGACTGTTCGCGCGCGGCGGCATAAAGCAGGGTGCCCATGCCGTGCAAGCGTTGAAATTCAAAAGGCCGGACATGCCCCTGGCCGTTTTCTTTTGGTGAATCGCGCATCGCGAGAATACTGGCAATAGTGTGGGCGTTGTGGGTTGCGAACTGCGCGAAAACCGGCGTGTTTGAGCGCAAGAGCATGCTCGCACAGGCGAGATAGGCGGTGTCGGTCGAGCTCTTACGAGTGTACACCGGATATTCTTTGAGACCGCGCTCCTGGGCGCGCTTGATCTCGCTGTCCCAGTAGGCCCCTTTGACGAGTCGAACGCAGATTGGGCGGGAGAGTTCGCAACTGCGCTCGAGGATGTGTGAGAGCGCAGCCGGCGCGCGACGCCCATAGGCCTGCACGGCCAGCCCGAGACCCGCCCAGTCGCGGGTCGCTTGATCGCGCATCAACTCATCCAGAATCTGCAGCGAGATTTCGAGCCGATCCTGCTCTTCGGCATCCAGGGTCAGAGGCAGATTGCGCGAGGCGGCGAGTCGCGCCAATTCCATCACCCGCGGCAGCAGATGCTGGCGTACGCTGGCCGCCTGAGCGAGGGAATACCTTGAATGCAAGGCTGAGAGTTTAATGGAGATCGCGTGATTTTCTTGCTCATCGTCCGCAATGGCGTTGATGGCGTTCGCGTAGGCGTCAAGGTAACGCCGAGCATCTTCTTCCGTGCGCGCCCCTTCGCCCAGCATATCGAAGGAGCAGTATTGCAGCTCTTTTTCTTTGCGAGCACGCTGCAAGGCCTCCTTGATATCACGTCCCACGACGAATTCACCGCCAATGATTTGCATGGCGCGACGCAAGGCTTCGCGCACCAAGGGTTCACTCGCGCGTTGGGTGAGTGAGCGCAGCCATCCCTGGGGTTGTCGTCGGATAGGGTCCGGCAGTTCCACCAGTCGCCCGGTGAGCATCAGGCCCCAGGTCGAAGCGTTGACGAACAGCGACTCGGATTGGCCGGCGTGGGCATCCCAGTTACCGCTTGCGAGCTTCTCGGCAATGAGCTGATCGGCGGTTCCATCGTCAGGAATGCGCAGCAAGGCCTCGGCGAGGCACATGAGTGCGATGCCCTCCTGATTGGAGAGGCCGAATTCCTGCAGAAAGGCATCCAGATAGGGTCGGTCAGCCTGGTGCGCGCGCGCCGCCTCAACGAAGCTCCGTGCGAGGCCGACGGCGATCTCCCGCGTCGGGCCGGCAGGGCAGAGGGTGATGAGCTGACGCAAATCCTCGGTTTCCGCGCGTGGTTCCGGGCGTTGAGCAAAGAGCATGGCCGATTTTATCGACATGCAGGCCAAATCGAGTAGACTTCGGAAGGTTTGTTGTTGCACAGGTGAGACATGGAATCCCTCGGACCCCCGCAAGCGCCACCCGCACCCATGGTCAGCCGCAAGGCCCTGCTGTTGGCCTTTGAGAAAGCTGGGTTTTTTCAGCCAGCCTTTGTGTTTCTGATGGACCTCGCCATCTTTGTCGGTGGCGTGGCGTTGGTGCTCATCGATTCAGGGCTCATCTGGAAAGTTGTCGGTTCACTGCTCGCGACCGCGGGTATCGTGCGGCTGTTTCTGATTGGGCATGACGCCTGTCACGGGGCATTTTTCAAGAACAAGTTGCTCAACGATATCGTGGGCCGGATTGCTTTCTTGCCATCCATGACGGCCTTCAGTCTGTGGGACGTCGGGCATAACGTTGCTCATCACGGCTTCAATAATCTCAAAGGTCGGGATCAGGTCTGGGCGCCATTCTCGAAAGAAGAGTTCGATGCGCTGCCCGGCTATCGCAAAGTGCTCGAGCGCATCTATCGCAGTGGAGCGGGCTGGGGTCTCTACTATTTCCTTGAGCTGTGGTGGAAGAAGCTCTATTTCGCGACCAAGCGCCAGATCGGCGCGAGCCGCGCGAAATATCATTGGGACAGTGCGCTCGTCACGTTGGCGATGATTGCTTGGGTTGCGATCGTGGCGCTGGTGGCGGTGCAGACCGAGCAGAATGTCTGGTTGCTGCTTGCGTTCGGGGTGATCGTGCCCTTCGCGCTATGGAATGTCGTGATGGGCTTCGTGGTGTTCGTGCATCACACTCATCCTGCTATCGCGTGGTTTCAGCAGCGGCACGAATGGCAGCGTTATCGGGCCTATCTCACGGCGACGGTGCACGTGAAGTTCCCGTTTGGCATCGATCGCCTGATGCACAACATCATGGAGCACAATGCGCATCATCTGAACCCGCGCATTCCGATGTATCAGTTACGCCGGGCGCAGCAGCTGCTCAACGAGCGCTTCAATGACCAGTTCCAGAGCTACCGCATGAACTGGCAGACATATCGTGAATGCGTGCGATCCTGCAAGCTCTATGATTTCGCGAATCACGCGTGGCTGGATTTCAAGGGTCAGGTCACCGCGCGTGTACCGTTGCTCGAGACGGCACCGGCCTCGAACTGATCGGCCTGGCAGACACGGGTTTGTGGCGTCTTGGGGAGGTCAGAACAATCTGACCTCCACCGAGTCGCCTACGCGAAGTTTTCGGCCAAACCCGCGGTCGACTTTTGCGTTCTGGCCAAACGTCACACCCCGCAGCACAGGGTCATAACGCAGCGCCTTGAGCACTGAGAGAGGGCTTGCGCCTGGTTTGCCCGTGGATTGATCGATCCCTGTCATCACGCAGCGCGTGCAGGCCTTGACCGGCCGTAACCAGATGTCGCCGTTGATGCAGAGGCTTTGAATGCGATCCTCCTCCCAAGCGGCGAGGCCGCTCAACACGAGGTTGGGCCTGAAGCGATTCATGGGTAGTGCTATCGACATGTGCTCATTGAGCGCTAGCAATGATTCGACGGTGCAGATCAGCAGCGGATAGCCATCGGGAAAGTTTTCTTTGCTTGCCTGCACGAGACGGGCAGGGCGCTGCACGATTTTTGAGACGAACTCGGCTGCAGTATCGCCATTATCGTGGGCCAGAATATCCCGTTTCCAGACGCGGACTTTCTGCAACGGGGTCGTTGGCAGAGCTTCGGCGTCTGCCAGAGACGGCACGGGTAAGATGAGTTCGCCCGCTTGAGGATGCTGCAGGCGTAATTCCGTGTCCGTGATGGCGGTACGCAGTTGTGCGAGCGTGGGTTCAGTGCGCTGGGTAATGAACTGACCATCGCCATCGACGATCAGCCAGTTTCGATCGTGCAGCAGGCCTTGAGGCGTGACCACGCTTTCGGCGAGGTTGATGACAGCCGCTGATTTGAGCGGATAGACATGCAGCGATTCGATACGGACCATGGCTCGACATGCTAGCCGATCGGTGGCGGTGGGGCGGATTTAAACAACTTGCAGCAACTCCGTCATCGCGCCGCAAAGAAATACTGCCATTTTCGTGGGATGCGACTCGCCCTCGTCACGGATGCGTGGGAGCCCCAGGTCAATGGGGTGGTATCGACGCTGCGCCAAACCCTTTCGACCCTCGAATCATTGGGGGTCGAGGTCATGCGAGTATCGCCGGAAGGTTTTCGCAGCGTCCCGTGTCCGACCTACCCCGAGATACGCTTGGCCTGGGCAGCTGGCCCCACGGTCGCACGCAGGCTGCATCGTTTTGATCCGGATGCGATTCATATCGCGACCGAAGGTCCGCTCGGCGTGGCAGCGCGTCAGTGGTGTCTTGCACGCAGGCGACCGTTTACGACCTCCTACCACACGCAATTCCCCGAATACGTACGGGCACGGTTTCCGATTCCGTTGACCGTGTCGTACGCCTACATGCGCTGGTTTCACGATCCCGCGGCAAGAACTATGGTGTCGACGCCCACCATGCGTGACCAGCTCGCCACGCGCGGGTTCAAACGTCTGGCGCTGTGGGGTCGCGGTGTGGACACGGAGCTGTTTCGGCCCATAGCCCGCGCGCAACCGACGGATGCTCCCCGGTTTGTCTGCCTCGGGCGGGTGGCCGTCGAAAAGAATATCGAGTCGTTTTTGGAACTCGATCTGCCCGGCGAGAAATGGGTCATTGGTGATGGTCCCGCTCGCGCTGCTTTGGCGCAACGGTACCCTGAGGTCAAATTCTTTGGCATGTTGCGCGGTGACGCACTCGCATCCCAGCTCGCTCAAGCGAACGTGTTGGTGTTCCCCAGTCGAACGGACACCTTTGGTCTGGTGATGCTTGAGGCCATGGCCTGCGGTTTACCGATCGCAGCCTATCCCGTGACAGGGCCTTTGGATGTGGTGCAAGCGGGGGTGACGGGGGTGTTGGACGTCGATTTGCGGCGAGCGGCGATCGCGGCACTCGCGCTCGATCCAGCAGACTGCCGACGGCAGGCGGAATCCCGCTCTTGGCTCAACGCCACGCGCCAATTTCTCTCGGCGCTCGAGATCAGGAGCGAGGCGCGCCAAGCCTTGCTGCGCAGAGGGGTGTTGTCGCCCGCGCTACGTGCCAGCCGTGCGATTTGACATGTCATCGGATCCGGCACGAATCAGTTAGGCTTCATGCGCTGGCCACACCCTCGTGGCGACGTCGTTTGGATGCCATGACTGATCTTGCGCAGAGTGTTTTCGAATCGTCCTTTGTCGACTCATTGAGCGGCGATCACGACGGACCGAACCGGCCTCGGCAGGTGCCGAACGTGATGTATAGCCTCGTGCGGCCGACGCCCGTGCCTGCGCCACATCTCTTGGCATGGTCCGACTCCTTGGGGGCGGAACTGGGGCTCGATCCTCCTGCGGTCGATGACGATCTCGCGGTGCAGATCTTGGCGGGCAATGCTCTGGCCCCGGGCATGAAACCGTACGCCGCCCGCTATGGCGGGCATCAGTTTGGTAACTGGGCGGGCCAGTTGGGTGATGGCCGGGCGATCAGTCTCGGTGAGTGGCGAGCGCCCGGCGGCGCAGCGTGGGAGTTACAACTGAAGGGCGCAGGACCAACGCCGTATTCCCGCTTTGCCGATGGCCGCGCCGTGTTGCGCTCGAGTTTGCGCGAGTTCGTCTGCAGCGAGGCCATGCACGCGCTGGGTGTGCCGACGACCCGCGCGCTCAGTCTCGTAGCGAGTGGTGACGCGGTGGTTCGCGACATGTTTTACGACGGACACCCGGAGGCGGAGCCGGGAGCGATCGTCTGCCGGGTGGCACCGAGTTTTGTGCGCTTCGGTAATTTTGAGATCCACGCGGCGCTCGGCGAGCATGAGCGCTTGCGCGAGCTGGCCGAGTACGTGGTCGCGCGTTTTCATCCTGAACTCGATCCTCTTGCACCGGATGCGTTTATTCTTTGGTTCAAAGAAATATGCCGACGTACCGCCGTGATGATGGCGCACTGGATGCGGGTAGGGTTCGTGCACGGCGTCATGAACACGGACAACATGTCGATTCTTGGGCTCACCATCGACTACGGTCCCTACGGCTGGCTGGAGGGCTACGACCCCGACTGGACGCCGAACACCACCGATGCCGAGGGGCGGCGTTATGCCTTTGGCAAGCAGCCGCAGATCGCCTTGTGGAATCTCGCACGGCTTGCCTCGGCCTTGCAGCCGTTGGTTCAGGACACCGCCGCGTTGCAAGCGGCGCTTGAGCATTATCGGCAGGTGTTTCGCAGTGAGTACCGCAGAATGCTCGCCGAAAAACTCGGACTCGCCACGCTAGTCGACGGCGCCGATGACGCGTGGCTCGGCGAATTGTTTGAGCTGCTCGCCGCCACCGAAACCGACTACACGCTATTCTTTCGGCAGCTGGCGGTGACGCAGGAAGACCCCGAACCTTTGCGCGAGGCTTTCTATCGCGAGCAGGACTTGAGCGGCGAGCTGGCGCAGCGCTGGCGTGCGTGGTTGGGCGAGCGAGCACTGCGGTGTGAGGCGCAGATGCCGGATGCCGCAGAGCGCGTTGCGCGTATGCATGCCGTGAATCCACTCTATGTGCCGCGCAATTATTTGGCCCAGCAAGCGATCGATTCAGCGACGGCGGGTGACACCACGCCCCTCAAGCGATGGCTGCAAGTGTTGTCGCAACCCTATGTTTCGCAAGTCGCTTGTGAGGCGTATTCCGCCAAGCGTCCCGAGTGGGCGCGGCATAAGCCAGGCTGTTCGGCTTTATCGTGCAGTTCTTAAGTCAACGCGCTTAGGCTTGACCCCTCTCTGCCGCCTCGGGTAACGTCAGCCCCGGTTCGAAAGGTGCCCCATGCGTGGTCCGCATGCATGGGGTGAAACGGGAAGTCGGTTCAAAGCCGACACTGCCCCCGCAACGGTAAGCGAGGCAGGCCACCCCCTCAATCAGCCACTGCATCCAACGAGAAAGGATGCGGGAAGGCGGGGTCGGCCGGCGTCAGATCAAGACGCCACTTGCGAGTCCGGAGACCGGCCTTTCGGGGTTAACCACAACACGTACGGGTGGTGCGTGCACGGGAGTCGGTCATGTCTTTTTGTCGTGTGATTTTTTTGTCCTCAGTCGCGTTGAGTCTGAGCGCGTTGGCGCGTGCCGATGAGTTTGTGATCACCGCCTCGCGGGTCGCTGAATCTTTGGACGAAACGCTGGCCTCGGTCACCGTCATCGATCGCGCGCAGATCGAAGCACTACAACCGCGCAGCATCGATGACATCCTGCAAGGCGTGGAGGGGGTGAGCTTCGCCCGTAACGGGGGCGTCGGCCAGATCACCGCCATGTATCTGCGCGGTGGCGAATCCGATCACGTCCTGTGGTTGATCGACGGCGTGCGCATCGGTTCGGTGTCGGCGGGTTTGCCCGCGTTGCAGGATCTGCCGGTCGATAGCATCGAGCGCATCGAGATCGTGCGCGGTCCCCGCTCGAGTCTCTATGGCGCCGATGCCATGGGGGGCGTGATCCAGATTTTTACCCGTCGTCCGGCGGGGGCCGAGCCCACGGCACGCGTGGGTATGGGTTCCAATGGCACGCGTCAGGCCTCGGCGGGTGTGCGTTTGGGAGTGGAGGATCTTTGGCTCGACCTGCAAGCCGCCCACCTCGAGACCGATGGCACCAATGCCTGTCTCGGCGCGCCCTTTCCGCCTGGCGGGGGCTGCTTCACCTCAGAGCCTGATCGCGATCCCTATGAAAACACCAGCGTGAATGTACGCGCAGGCTATCGTCTCGAGGGACATGTGTGGGAGGCCTTCGTGCAACGCGCCGAGGCCGATGTGGCCTTTGACAGCTCTTTTTACAATCGTTCGGATCTCGTCAATCAGGCGGCGGGCATCAAGTGGGTATCAGACTGGACGGCAGCATGGCGCAGCACCATTCAGCTGGGTCAGTCACGCGATGAGTCCACGAGCTTTCGCGAGGGGCTCAATGGCCTTGGAATCTTTGATACCCGCCGAGACAGTCTGACACTGCAGAACGAATGGGAGACGGGCGCGGGCCGCTGGATCGCCGGTGTGGATTGGCTGCGTGATCGCCTGGGTGGTACGACGGCTTATGATCGTGATTCCAGAGACAATCGGTCCGTCTACGCAAGCTTCAGCACGGAATGGGCGGGGACGCGGATCGGGCTCTCAGCCCGGCATGACGATGATGAACAGTTTGGCTCCGAGGTCACCGGCAGCCTCGCGCTCGGCCGCGCCGTGGGCCCCGTGCAGGTGTACGCGAGCGCGGGCACGGCTTTCAAGGCGCCCACGTTCAATGATCTTTACTTCCCGGGTTTCAGTAACCCGCAGCTCGATCCCGAGCGAGCGCGCACTGTCGAGCTTGGGGTGAAGGCTCGACCCGAGTGGGGTAGCTGGTCGGTCAGCGCCTACCGCAGTGAGATCAAAGATCTGGTGGCGTTCGATTTCGTCACCTTTACGCCGCAAAACCTGGCGGAGGCGCAATTGGCGGGCGTGGAAGGCAAGCTGCAATGGCGGCGCGGTGCCTTTCGTTTCGATCAGTCGGCCAGCTGGTTGCAGGCCGAAGATCGCAGCCCGGGCGCCTCGAGCCAACGGGAGTTGCCGCGTCGGCCCGAGTGGCAGGCGCGCTCGGCGTTGACCTGGGTGACGCCGTCCGTCGATTGGTCTGCGAGTGTGCTCTTCACCGGTCGCAGGTATGATGACCTTGCCAACACGGTCGAGCTCGGCAGCCACGCGCTACTCGATCTGATGGCAACTTGGCGGGCAAGCACGTCGATGGATATTCAGCTCAAGGTCGCCAATGCCTTTGATCGTGAATACACCACGGCCAATTGGTACACCGCGCTTGGGCGCGAAGTATTTGTGAATGTGAGATATCGCGCGTCGCGCTGACAGTAACGGGGAGAGGACGACATCATGTTGAGTGTACTGCAACAAAAAAATCTGGGGACCACCGGGCCATGGCTTGCGATCGGTCTCGCTCTGGTCATGATGGTGACTCGAGTGGGTCACTTCGGCGAAGCGGGCGGACCGCCAGACGCCTCCTGGGCTGTATTCTTTCTTGCGGGTCTCTGGTTGCAGGATGCGCGCGCCTTCCCGGCTTTCTTTTCCCTGGGCTGGCTTGCGGACATGGTGGCGTTTTCTTTGGGTACGCCCACAGATTGCTATTCGCTGGCCTATCTCTTCCTGATCCCTGCCTACGGTTCCTTGTGGGCGGCTGGCCAGCTGCTTGGGCGGCATGCAGTCCTATCGGGGCCGCAAGGCGCTGGCATGCTGGGCGCTGCGGCGTTGCTGAGCGGTGTTGTCTGTTTCTTCTGGGCCAACCTCGGGATGTGGTGGTTGGCCGAGACGGCGACCCCGTATTCTTTGGTGGCGTATCTGGGCGCTGTGTCCCAGTACCTGCCGAGCTATCTTTTGACCATGGGCACTTATGTGGCGATGGCGTTCGTCCTCGCCTTGGCCGTGGCCAGTCGCAAGCGAGCGGCGCTCGGAGCCAAGCGCTGATCTCCGCGCGAGGTCGATGAGCATGACACGCGGTATGCGTCAGGCCTGTTGGGTACCGGCTCTGGCGCTGCTTGCGGGTTGTCAGTCATCGTCTTTCTTTCAAACTGGGCTCGATCGCGTCAACGAGGCGCTGGGTCCTTTACCGGCGCCAGTTGCGATTCAGGACCCCTCGTCCAACGAGGGGTCTTCCAACGAGGGATCTTCGTCCGAGCGCGTGGAGTTGCTGCTCGCGACACCGGTGGATCAAAACGCGGTAGTTGAACTTGCGCTCATCCATAGCCGAGCTCTGCAGGCGATTCTGTCGCAGGGCATGGCGGAGATCGCCGAGGCGGGACAAACCGGCCGACTACCCAATCCCGTCTTCTCGTACGAGCGCATGCGCTCGCTTGACGAGCGTGAGGTGGGGCGGGCGCTGTCTATTGGCTTGCTGGATCTTTTGACCTGGCCGCAACGTCGGGAAACCGCGCGTGCATTGACCGAGGCGGCGGTGATCGAACTCACCGGGGCGATCGTTGATGAGATCACGGCGGTGCGCACGGCTTGGGTGAGTGCGGTGGCCGCCGAGCAGCGACTCGTTTATGCGCGACAGGTGCTGCAGAGCGCCGAAGCGAGTGCAGAGCTCGCCCGCCGCATGGAGGCTGCGGGGAATTTCAATCGCCTGGCACGCAGCCGACAGCAGTTGTTCGAGTCGCTGGCTCGGGCGGAGTTGGCGGCGGCGGAGCAGTCGCGGTTGGCCCAGCGCGAAGCTTTGGTGCGCCTTTTGGGCTTGGATGATGCCGAGGCGGGTCGGCTGCAGCTGCCTACCCAGTTGCCTAGCCTGCCGGCCTCACCGCTCGGCATCGAGTCCGTGCGCCAGCGCGCCCTCTCCGAGCGACTCGATGTGGCTTTGGCAGAGGCGCGCTTTCAGGCCGCAGCCAAGGCTGAGGGGCTGACACGCATTATTTCTTTGGGTGACCTTGAGCTCAGTCGAAGCCGTGAGCGCAAGCAAAAGACGGATGGTGACATCGAGCGTGTCAGCGGGTACGAGCTCGAGCTGGTCGTCCCGTTGTTCGATGCCGGCGAACTTCGACGCGGCGCGGCCAGCCAGCGCGCGTTGGCTTCGGTCAATCAGCTTGATTCCACCTTGCGCCGCGCGGGATCGCATTTGCGCGAGAGTTACGCGCTCTATCGCAACAGCCACGAGGTCGCGCGTCTCTATCTCGACGAAGTCATTCCACTTCGCAAACAAGTATCCGAGGAAACGCTGCTACGGTACAACGCGATGCTGCTCGGCGTGTTCGAGCTGTTGGCTGACGCACGGGAGCAGCGCGAGACGGTGATGCAGGCTATTCGCGCCCAGGAGGATTTTTGGCGAGCCGAGGCGGATCTGCAGGCGGCGATGCTCGGCCGACCCATGGCCGGCGGAGCCCTGCAGGTGGAAGGCGCGAAGGTCGCGGCGGATCCGGGTCACTGAGATGACCCATGTGCAGGAACGAAGGTCTGTACGAAAGAGGATGATCAAGTCATGACGTCTCGGCGGGATCTGTTTCGGATGGCAGGTGTGGCGGGCGGCGCTCTCGCCGGTGCCACTGTGGCCCGTGGCGCACTGGCCGCCCTGCCTGAACCGGTGATTGAGACTTCGGCCAACACACGCCCGCCGCTTGCGCCTGCGGCGGGTCGGCCTTACAAGCCGGTCGTGACGCTGAATGGTTGGACACTGCCGTTTCGCATGCGTCGTGGAGTCAAAGAATTTCATTTGGTGGCCGAGCCCGTGTTACGGGAGTTCGCACCCGGTTTCAAGGGCAATCTTTGGGGATACAACGGCCAAAGCCCGGGCCCGACCATCGAGGTGGTGGAGGGCGATCGGGTAAGGATTTTCGTGACCAATCGACTGCCCGAAGCCACCACTATCCATTGGCACGGCCAGCGCTTGCCGAATGGCATGGATGGTGTCACCGGCCTCAACCAGCCGGGCATCCCGCCGGGCAAGACCTTCGTTTACGAGTTCACGGCCCGTCGGCCAGGTACATTCATGTACCACCCGCACGCCGATGAGATGGTGCAGATGGCCATGGGCATGATGGGGTTTTGGGTGACCCATCCGCGTGAACCACATCCCTTGATCGATGAGGTGGATCGGGATTTCTGCTTTTTGTTGAACTCGTTCGACATCGATCCCGGCAGTTTCACGCCCAAGATCATGACCATGCTGGATTTCAATATTTGGGCCTGGAACAGTCGAGTCTATCCCGCCATTGATCCTTTGGTCGTCGGCTTTCGTGAGAAAGTGCGGATTCGCGTTGGCAATCTCACCATGACCAACCACCCAATCCACTTGCATGGTCATGAGTTCTTGATCACTGGCACGGATGGGGGACCCACGCCCAAGAGCACGCGATTTTACGAGGTCACGACGGATATCGCCGTCGGCCAGATGCGTCAGATCGAATTTCTGGCAGACGAGGAGGGTGACTGGGCATTTCATTGTCACAAGAGTCACCACACGATGAATGCCATGGGCCATGATGTGCCCACGATGATCGGGGTGGGTCAACGTGGTGTCGCCGAAAAAATCAATCAATTGATTCCCGATTACATGGCGATGGGTGAGCATGGCATGGAGGAAATGGCCGAGATGGAGATGCCTCTGCCGGACAACACGATTCCCATGATGACCGGGTACGGGCCTTTTGGTGCGATCGGCATGGGTGGCATGTTCAGCGTGGTCAAGGTTCGGCGCGGACAAAAGCCAGGTGATTTCTCTGATCCTGGTTGGTTTAAGCACCCACCGGGAACGGTGGCTTACGAGTACAACGGCGAGCCACCGGCGGCACAGAGGCAGTCGCCTGCCAAAGAGCAGGTGGGTACCGAGACCATTGTGCAGCTTCGGCGAGGCAAACATTCAGGAGGACATCATCAATGATTTCGCAGCGTATTCGATATGTATTGCAGGTACTGGCATCAGCCTGTGTGCTCAGCGTGACGGCCATCGGGTTACCGGCGTGGGCTGGGCAAGCGCATGAGCACGGCGACCACGCACAACACTCGGGTGAGTCCTCCGCAGAGGCGACGGGCTGGACGTTGGCCGAAGTGCGTAAAGTCGATTTGGAGCAGGGCCGTTTGACCTTGCGCCACGAACGGATCGAGAGCCTAGATATGGAGCCGATGACCATGGTGTTCCGCGTGGGCGAGGGGGTGTCCTTGGAAGGGCTCGGCGAAGGCGCCAAGGTGCGCTTCCAGGTGGAACGACAACAGGGTCGGCTCGTGATCACGGCGCTCGAAGCGACGCCGTGACCTCTTCATCTCCTTGGCATGATCGGGCGTGGGCGTTGCGGCCTGCGGGTGAGGCTTTCATTGATGGTGCCTTTCGACCGGCGCTGAGCGGCGCCACTTTCGCGAAGACGAGTCCCGTTGACGGTCGCGCGCTTGCGCAGATCGCGGCTTGCGATGTCGAAGATGTCGAACTCGCGGTCACGTCCGCGCGCGCGGCCTTTGAGTCGGGCAAATGGGCCTCGATGCGGCCCGCCTTGCGCAAGCGCGTGCTCAAAAAATTTGCGGAACTTATTCTCAAAAACAAGGATGAGCTAGCGCTGCTTGAAACGCTGGACATGGGTAAACCCATCAGCGAAAGCCTAAGGGCGGATGTACCGGGTACGGCGCGTTGTATCGAGTGGTACGCGGAGGCCATCGACAAAATCTACGGCGAGGTCGCGCCGACCGGACCCGGGTCGCTTGCCACCATCACCCGAGAGCCCATGGGGGTGGTCGGGGCCATCGTCCCGTGGAACTTCCCCTTGTTGATGGCGGCCTGGAAAATAGGCCCCATTCTGGCCGCGGGTAATTCTTTGGTATTGAAGCCTTCCGAGAAATCTCCGCTCGGCGCCTTGCGTCTTGCGCAATTGGCCATCGAGGCGGGTATCCCGGCGGGCGTCTTCAACGTGGTGCCCGGTTTCGGGCCTACGGCGGGCCGCGCGCTGGCTACCTCGATGCAGGTGGATGCCATCGCATTCACGGGATCCACCTCGACGGGCAAGCTCGTGATGCGCTACGCGGCCGACTCCAACATGAAACGAGTGGGTCTTGAGTGCGGCGGTAAATCGGCCAACATCATCATGGCGGACTGTGGCGATCTCACTGCGGCGGCCAACGCCGCGGCTGCAGCGATTT
The DNA here is from genome assembly GCA_964533305.1 of uncultured Acidibacter sp. GTDB lineage: Bacteria > Pseudomonadota > Gammaproteobacteria > Steroidobacterales > Steroidobacteraceae > UBA964. Next base: position 39,477 of record CAZHLL010000008.1, on the reverse strand, counting down.
TCTACAACCAAGGCGAGATGTGCTCGGCAGGTTCACGCCTGCTCGTGCATCACAGCGTCAAAGCCGAGTTGTTGGAGCGACTTCAATCCCTCACCCAGGCCTATCAGCCGGCAGATCCCCTTGATCCCTCGACTCGCTTGGGCGCGTTGGTGGATGCCGCCCAATTGGCGCGGGTGCAGCAGTATGTCGCGAGCGGGCTCGAGCAAGGCGCTATGCTGCGCTGTGGCGGCGAGCGGGCACGCGAGGAGTCGGGCGGATTTTTCTTTCCGCCGACGATCTTTGATGACGTGCAGCCAGGTATGCGGATCGCGCAGGAAGAAATTTTTGGTCCTGTGCTCAGCGTGATCAGCTTCGAGACACCCGAGGAAGCCATCCGCATCGCTAATGGTACGGATTACGGGCTGGCCGCTGCGGTATGGAGCCGAGATATTGGACTTGCGCATCGCACGGCACGCGCGTTGCGGGCAGGAACGGTGTACGTCAATTGTTACGACGCCGACGACATTACGGTACCTTTCGGTGGCTTCAAGCAATCGGGTATCGGACGCGATAAGTCCTTGCATGCTTTCGATAAATACACGGAACTCAAAACCACTTGGGTTGAGCTTGGCTGATTGTGTCCCTTGCGAGTGAGCCCATCGCCTTTGTCGATGTGGAAACGACGGGAGGTCATGCGGCCCTGCACCGCATCACCGAGATCGCCATCGTGGGCATGGATCGGGGTGTCGTCGAGTGGCAGTGGTCAGCCCTCGTTAACCCCAAGACGCGCATTCCCCCCGGCATTGAGCGGTTGACCGGCATCAGTAACGATATGGTGGCTGAGGCGCCGAGCTTCGGCGAGCTGATGCCGGAAATTTTGCAGCGCCTGCACGGGCGGCGTTTTGTCGCGCACAACGCGCGCTTCGACTACGGGTTCGTGCGCAATGAAATGCGCCGTGCCGGTCACCGTTACTCCGCGCCCGTCACTTGTACAGTGCGCTTGTCGCGTGACCTTTTTCCAGATGCAGGCAGACACAACCTCGACATGATCATCGAGCGCTTCGGCCTGCAGTGTGAGAGGCGACATCGCGCGCTGCCTGATGCGGCGGTGCTGGCGCAATTTTGGCAGGTGCTGTTGCAGCAAGTCGATGCCAATGAATTCAACGCCGCCATCGATCGAGTCTCACGGCGACCGTCGTTGCCGCCGCAGTTGTCACCGGACTTGGTCGATGACCTGCCGGAGAGTCCCGGCGTCTATCGCTTCCTCGGGGAGGCGAGCGACGGTGAGGTGTTGCTCTATGTGGGCAAGGCCAATAATTTGCGGGAGCGCGTGTTGTCGCACTTCGGTACGGCGCTACGTGACAGCAAGGCGCAGCGCTTGGCTTCCCAGGTGCGACGTATCGACTGGCAGGAGACAGCGGGTGAGCTCGGTGCCTTGCTGCAGGAGGCGCGCTGGGTGCGCGAGGCGCAACCCGTTTATAACCGTCGTTTGCGCGGCGGCGGCGAGCGTTGGACTTGGTGGCTTGAGCGGCCTATCGCGCCGCCCCGCTTGCTTGAGCTCACGGATGAATGGCCTGATCAGGGCGATTTATTTGGTCTCTACCGCAGTGCGCGTGACGCACGCAAGGCGCTCGACTCGCTCGCGAGCGAGGCGCAGCTTTGTCGCAAGCTCTTGGGGCTCGAGCAGGTTGGGCAGGGCAGTTGTTTCGCCTATCAGCTTGGGCGTTGTACGGGCGCCTGCATCGGCCAGGAATCGCGGGAAAAACATGGCTTGCGCCTGAATCTCGCACTGATGCGGCAAAAGTTGCGCCGTTGGCCATGGCCCGGGGCCGTCGCGGTCGAGGAGCGTAACAGCCTCGGAGTACGCGAATGGCATGTGCTGAACCATTGGCGTTATTTGGGCACGGTGCGCGACAGCGAAGTGGAGGATGTGACGGTAGACGATACTTTGCAGGGGGCTGGTACCCATCGGAGCTTGGGACATTTTGATATTGACACCTACCGTATTCTGGGGCGCTTTCTCAGTCGCGCAGGCAGCCGAGTGAAACCGTGGCCCTTCAACGTCGGAAACCATTCCCCGGGGCAGGATCATGACTGAGCTGTATCGTTTGCTGGCCAGCGTACCCCGCGGTTTTGCTGATCTTCTTGCCATCGAGCTGCAGTCCATGGGGGCCAAAGATATCCGTGAGCGAGGTAACGCGGTCCAGTTCACCGGTGATCTTGCGGTGGCGTATCGGGCCTGCCTTGAATCGTGGCTCGCGAGTCGAGTTTATCTCGAGATCGCGCGGCTTGAGGCGGACGATGCCGAGTCTTTCTATCGGGTGCTGCATGGGCTTGACTGGTCACATCATGTGGACCCGGATCGCAGCTTGGCCTGCGAGTTCACGGGTCAACACCCCGCCATCAACAACAGCCACTTCGGTGCGTTACGCATCAAAGATGCGATTTGTGACAGCTTGCGAGAGCGATATGGCCGGCGACCGAGCGTGGCGGCCGAGCGGCCGGACGTTCGCATTCACGTGCATGCGACAGGGCCGCAACTGACGGTGTCGATTGATCTTGCGGGGGAAAGTTTGCATCGCCGAGGTTGGCGCAGCGACGGCGGCGCGGCCCCGTTACGCGAAAATGTGGCAGCCGGGGTCTTGCACCGGGCAGGCTGGCCTGCCTTGTTCGCAAAAGGGGGACTGCTGCTCGACCCGCTCTGTGGCGTCGGCACGCTCGTCATCGAAGCCGCCCGCATGGCGAAGGGAGAGGCCGCGAGCGCGCATCGAGATTATTTTGGCTTACTTGGCTGGCGAGGCCATGACCCGGATCTTTGGCAGTCAGTACGCAGTCAAGCGGCGGCCGCGACTCGACCGGCGCGACTCGTGGCAGTGGGTCGTGATCGTGACCCCAGGCGTATTGCGGCAGCGCGGGAACATGCTCGCCTCGCCGGCGTACAGGATTGGGTGGAGTTCGAAGCGGTTGATTTGCTCGCCAGCCGCCCGCCGGCGACGGCGACGCAACCGGGTCTCGTCTGTACCAATCCGCCATGGGGCGTGAGGCTGGAGGATCAAGCCGGGGCGCGCCGGGTGCACCAGCAGCTCGGTGAGGTGCTGCGTGAGCATTTCAAAGATTGGCAGGCGGCGGTACTCACCGGCGACCCGTCGCTCGGTCTTGAGCTAGGCATGCGCGCCCGCCGGGTGCATACGGTGTTCAATGGTGGCATCGAATGTCGGCTGCTGCGTTTTGATCTCACCGACAGTCAGGCCCGCGATCTGCGGCCCAGTCATCAGGCGCATCCGCGCGTGGATGAGTCTTTGATGGCATCTCCGGGTGCGCAAATGTTTGCCAATCGTGTGCGCAAAAATCAAAAACAATTGTCAGCTTGGCTCACGCGTGAAGGGGTGGATTGCTACCGACTGTATGACGCGGATATGCCGGAATATGCCTTTGCCATTGATGTCTATCAGGGCGAGCTGCAGGCTGCACAGCAAAGCCAGCACGGCACCGAGGCGCCAGCTGAGCGCTGGTTGATGGTGCAGGAGTACGCTGCCCCGCCACAGATTCCCGAGGAGACTTTGCGCAAGCGACGCAACGAAGCGCTGGCGGGTCTGGTGCTCGCCACCGGCATTCCGGCGGAGCGGATTCGACTGCGCACCCGGCGACGACGCAAGCGCGGCGAGCAGTACGAGCGCAGTGAAGTTGCTCCAACACTGTTGTCGGTCAAAGAAAACGAGGTTCGTTTCAAGGTGAGTCTGGGTGAATATCTTGATACGGGGTTATTCTTGGATCACCGGCCGGTGCGACGCCGACTTGGCCAGATCGCGCGTGGCCAGCATTTTTTGAATTTGTTTGCCTATACCGGTACCGCCAGCGTCCATGCCGCGGTGGGCGGGGCTGCGTCCACCACCAGTGTGGATTTGTCAGCAACCTACCTTGAATGGGCGCAAGCCAATTTCAGCTTGAATGGCTTGCGAGCGGATGTATGGGTGCCACCGCCCTACAGTTCACGGCCGCGTCCACGGCACGCGCTGATTCAGGCGAATGTGCTGGAGTGGCTGCTGCAGGCTGCGGCCGCCGGCGAGCGCTACGATCTGATTTTTTGTGATCCGCCGACCTTTTCCAATAGCAAGCGCATGCAGGGTGTACTCGATGTACAGCGCGATCACGCCCTGTTGATTCGGCATTGTCTCAAGCTGCTCTCGCCGCAGGGGCTCTTGGTGTTTTCCACCAACGCACAACGATTCGTGCTGGATGAGAGCCTGCGCGAAGAATGCAGCATCGAGGATGTCACTCGTGGCAGCATCCCACCCGACTTTGTACGTAATACCCGTATCCATCAATGTTTTGATATTCGGATTCGTTAGCGCTCAACCACTGGACAGCAAAATGGCTACCCATGGCCGATGGTTGCCATCCATGGCCGATTGTTGGTCACCCAATGCGCGTCTCTCGCTCTATGGCCAGCCTCGGCGTATCGTGACCTGATGCACGGTTTCCGTTTACTTTCTTTGCTGATTTTTTCTCTGTTACTGACCAGCTGTGGGGGTGGTGCCGAGCAGGCTAACGAACCTGTGGCTTCGCTGACGGTGACGACCACGCGCCTCGCGATGCGGGATGTGGAGCGTGAGGTGGTCGCCTCGGGGTCGGTTGCCGCGTGGCAGGAGATGTTGCTCGGCGTCGAGTTGTCCGGCATCCGGGTGGCGAAGGTACGGGTGGAGCCGGGTGATCGCGTCAAGGCGGGCGAGGCGTTGCTCGAGCTCGATCAACGTACCCTCGAAGTGCAGGCTCGGCAGGCAGAGGCCAGTCTCTCGCAGGCGCAGGCGAGCCTTCAGCTTGCGCGCGCGCAGGCCACTCGCGGTGAGAGCTTGCTCGCCCAAAATTTGATTTCGAGCAGTGATTTTGATGAATTGCAGGCGAACCTTGCGCGCGCCGAGGCGCAGCGGGTCGTGGCGGAGGCGGAGCGGGATGCCGCGAAGTTGCGACTTGGGTTCGCCACCTTACGAGCCCCGCATGCGGGTGTGATCTCGCTGCGATCCGTGCAGCCTGGGCAAATCGTCTCCACCGGTGTCGAATTGCTGCGGCTTATTCGGGATGGTCGCTTGGAGTGGCGAGCCGAGATCGCGGAGACGGATTTGCCCCGTCTTGTGGTGGGCGCGGAGGTCGCGATTCGGGGTCCGGATGGGCAGCCTGTGGCGGGCCGCGTGCGTGCGGTGTCGCCCGCCATTGATCCGCAAACTCGGACCGCCTTGATTTTTGTGGATCTGCCTGAGCCCGGCAGCTTGCGCGCCGGTATGTTCGCCGAGGGACGGTTGCAGGTAGGGCGCGCGCGGGTCGCGGTGGTGCCGCGCCAGTCGGTGGTGTTTCGTGACGGCTTTCCCTACGTCTTTGAACTGGATGAGGGTAACCGGGTACGACAACGACGCATCGAAATCGGTGCCGCACAGGACGAATTCATTGAAGTCCGCTCGGGGCTGAGTGAGACCGCCCTGATCGTCGTGCGCGGGGCGGGTTTCCTTGGGGACGGTGAGCTCGTGCGTCAAGCGGGGACAGCGGGCTCATGAGCCTCTCGCGCTGGGGAATCCAATATCCCTTGCCGTCCGTGATGTTGTTCGTGGTGCTTACCCTGGCGGGTTTCTGGGGCTGGCGACAACTGCCGATTTCACAATTACCGGACATCGCTTTGCCCACGGTGCAGGTATCCGTCGGGTTGGCGGGGGCGACACCCTCACAGATCGAGACCGATATCACCCGCAAAGTGGAGGATGCCGTCTCGAGCCTCTCGGACATCAACCGGATGACCTCCGCCATCAGCGAGGGCTCATCAGTCACCAAGATCGAATTTGAACTCGGGCGTGATATGGATCAGGCACTCGATGAAGTGCGCGATGCCATCACGCGCATTCGGCGCGAGTTGCCTGCCGATATCGACGAACCGCTGGTGCAGCGCTTGAGTCTGGTGGGCGGGACCTTGCTCGCCTATGCGGTCGAGTCCGATCGACTGGCGCCGGATGAGCTGTCCTGGTTTGTTGATGACACCGTGACCAAAGCGATGTACGGCGTGTCGGGGGTGGGCTCGGTCAGTCGGGTCGGCGGTATCGAGCGCGAGGTGCGGGTTGATTTACGTCCAGAGGCTTTGCAGGCACTCGGCGTTTCAGCCGGCTCCGTGTCCGAGCAACTCGCTCGCTTGCAGGTGGAGCGGCCGGGCGGACGCACCGAGGCGGGCGGGGCAGAACAGTCGGTGCGGACGGTTGCCGTGGTGCGCACGGCCGCTGATTTGGCGAACTATCCCATTTATCTTACCGATGGTCGTAGTGTCCGACTCTCGGCGATCGCTACCGTCACGGACGGAGCAGCCGAGCCCCGTGCTGCCGCATTGCTCGACGAGAAGCCGGTAATCGGTTTTTCTTTGCGTCGCACTCGTGGGTCGAGCGAAGTGGCTGTTGGTGAGGCGGTTCGCAAAGAAATCGCACGACTCGCAGATCAGCACCCGGAGGTGACCTTCACGGAGGTGCTCGCCACCATCGAAGACGCCAAAGCGTCCTACGACGCTTCCATGATGATGTTACTGGAGGGAGCGATCCTCGCAGTCATCGTGGTGTGGTTTTTTTTGCGCGACGCCCGTGCGACCTGGATTTCCGCCACCGCCTTACCGCTCTCGGTGATCCCCACTTTTGCAGTGATGCATTGGCTCGATTTTTCGCTCAATCTTTTGACGCTGCTTGCCCTGGCGGTGGTGATTGGTGTCCTCGTCGATGATGCCATCGTGGAGGTTGAAAACGTTGCCCGACACCGGGCGATGGGTAAATCACCGCGACAGGCTGCGATTGATGCCGCCGATGAAATCGGCGTGGCCGTGATTGCCACTTCGGCGACCTTGGCAGCCGTGTTCGTGCCGGTGGCGTTCATGCCAGGCGTGACGGGCAAGTTCTTTCGCGAATTCGGTTGGACGGCAGCGGCAGCGGTCTTGTTTTCTTTGTTGGTGGCGCGTTTGTTGACACCCATGCTGGCGGCGACCTTCATGCGCGGTGAACCCAAATCCACCGAAGACTCGAAGCTGCTGCGACGCTATCTCGGATGGGTCGATCTCGCCTTGCATCATCGTCGCTTGACGCTCGCCGGTGCACTCGTGATCTTTGTGTTGTCGATGGCCCTTATTCCTTTGATCCCGAAGACCTTCGTGCCGACCACCGACGCCTCACGCGCACAGTTGCAGGTGGAGTTGCCGCCCGGCGCGAGGCTGGGTGACTCTCTGGAAGTCGGACGAGAGGTGCGGGCCCGCTTGAGGGCGGGGGTGCCGGAAATCGAGCGCATCTTCACCACGGTGGGTGGCGAAGCAGGCGAGAGCATGAGCGGAGGCTTGTCGTTTGCCGAAGTGAGACGGCTCAGTCTCACGCTGCAGTTTGTCGAAGATCGCAATCGCAGCAGTGCCGAACTCGAAGATGCCGTGCGGGCCACCTTGGTCGATCTGCCCGGCGTGCGTGTCAGCTTTGCCGCTGGCGGTCCGGGTGATCGCCTGAGCCTCGTGCTCGCGGGGCGCGATCTCGATGCTTTGGGTAAGGCGTCGCGCGAGCTGGCCGCAGCGATTCGCGACCTTCCGGGTTTGGGTTCCGTGACAACGACTGCGGCGCTGCTGAGACCCGAGATTATCATCCGGCCTGACCCCGCGCGCGCAGCGGATCTCGGCGTGTCGACGGTAGCGATCGCTGATGCGGCTCGGATCGCGACGAGTGGTGATATTCGTCAAAGATTGGCCAAGCTCAATCTTGCGGATCGACAAATTCCGATTCGAGTACAGCTGTCGGGTGCGTCACTCACGGATCCTGCGGTATTGGGTCAGTTGCGCGTGCCGGGCAGTCGGGGTCCGGTGCCGCTCTCGGCGGTCGCCGAGATTTCCGAGGGCAGTGGTCCTGCTCGCATTGATCGCTTGAATCGTGAACGCAATGTCACCGTCAGTGCCGAGTTGAACGGCTTGCCGCTCGGCGATGTCATGTCGCAGGTGATGCGCATGCCCGAGGCGAATATTTTGCCGCCCGGGGTGCGTATCGTCCCCGCGGGAGATTCGGAGGCCTTCGTTGAGCTCTTTGTCGGCTTCGTACTGGCGTTGCTCGCTGGAGTGGTCGCAGTCTATGTGGTGCTATTAGTGCTGTTTCACAGTGCCACGCAGCCTTTTGTGATTCTTGCCGCTGTGCCCCTGTGTGGCGGCGGCGCGTTCGGGGCGCTGCTATTGACGCAGAATGCTTTATCTCTGCCGTCATTGATCGGGCTTTTGCTGTTGACGGGTATTGCTACCAAAAATTCCATCCTGATCGTGGATTACGCCATCATCGGCGAGCGTGCGGGCATGCCGCGTTACGAAGCGTTGATCGAGGCCTGTCGCAAACGTGCAAGACCCGTGATCATGACCACGATGGCGATGGGCGCTGGGATGTTGCCGCTCGCTCTTGGCCTCGGGGCCGACGGCAACTTCCGCACACCGTTAGGCGTGTCCGTGATCGGCGGCCTCATCACCTCGACCCTGTTGTCCTTGGTGGTGGTGCCGGCCGCCTATTCTTTGGTGGCCGAAATCACGGAAAGGTACTTGCAGCCGGCGATGCGACGCCTGACGGGCACAGCGGCTGAAGTCAAGCCGTCGTCTGCGTCGACGTGAGATATTAGCGCGATATAGATAGCCAATCCTACGGTCATGCCTACGGTCAAGGCATGACATTAGTGCCTTAACTCAGGACACCGGTCAGACGACTGCGGATCCGCTCGACCCACCCCCGGATTTTTCGGGGCCAACGTCCCATCGGCGGGGCATCGAGATTGACGGGTGCATAGGGCAGTAGGAACATCAAAAATAGATATAGACCAATGGCCAGCCCTGCACTCACCAGGGCCAGCACGATCGCGGCAATACGCAGTAAGGAAACATCGATTCCGAAATATCGCGAAAGCCCCATGCAGACTCCGCTCAGCAAGGCGCCTTCACTGATTTGTTCCAGCGGCGGACGCGCTGCGTGGGCGCGTCCGTGTGCGCCTGACGTGGAATGCTCGGCGCCGGTCGCATACGCATCGGACGGCCCCGTGCTTGTGGTGGTGGCGGGATCCGGCCGCGTATTCGTCGGGTCGGTGACCGGGCCGATTTCTTCGAGGACCGGTACCAGTATCGCGAGCGTGATCACCCCCGCGCCCGTCTTGAGGCCTTGCTGGCAGCGCTCGGCAATTGCTTGCTCGAGATCGCGCAGGACCTCCTCACGATCGGGATTGAGCGCGAGTGTCTCATCGGCCGAGCGCAGGTAACCCTCTAGATGCGTAAAAGCATCTTGCTCAAAGAAATAGGGCTGCTGGTTGAGGCTGGCGGTGATAACGGGTTTCATTCGTAGTGTCCCACGGTGGTGACGGTGTGATGAAGCTGTGTCCAATACTGATCCAACTGACTGACCTGTTCGCGGCCGAGCTCGGTGAGCTGATAGTACTTGCGGGGCGGGCCTGCTTCCGACTCTTGCCACTCATAGGCCAGTAGACCCTCGCGCCGCAGACGACTGAGCAGGGGATAGAGCGTGCCTTCCTGGGTGGAAAACTCCGTGGTCGACAGCCGCCGCAGGATGTCGGCCGCATAGGCGCTGCGGGCACCGCAAATCTTGAGTACCACGTACTCCAGCAGGCCTTTGCGCAAGGGAGCCAGTTTGTTGTCGTTGAGCATATTAACCAGTACCTTTATGAGAAAAGGTACTGGTTAAGGACGGTGGTGTCAAGGCCGGGATCGCAATGGGGGTCGGGCCGCTCCCCCCAACGCAGATCGGGTGGTCAAAGCAAATCACGCAGTCGGTAGGCCAGCATGGCGAGGGCGAGCGCGGGTCGTCGCAACCACGGTCCCCCCGGAAAACGGCGATGGGGAATGCGGGCAAAGATATCGAAGCGCTCCTGCGTTCCTCGCACTGCCTCGGCTAAGAGCTTGCCCGCCAAGGTCGCGAGGGCAAGTCCGTGGCCGGAAAACCCTTGCACGAAGAAGACTCCGGGACTGATCTCACCGAAGTGGGGAGCCCGATTCACGGTGATATCGAGCCAGCCGCCCCAGCGATGCGTGATCGGCGTGCCGGCGAGTTGAGGGAACACCTGCAGCAGGCGCGACTCCAGCACGGAGCCGTAGCGATCGGGATACAGGCCCGTGTAACTCACCTCACCGCCGAATAGCAGTCGACGGTCCGCGGAGAGTCGAAAGTAGTCGATGATCCAGTTCAGATCCGAGACCGCGAGATCCGTCGGTAGCAGCTCGGCGACCAGCGATTCGCTCAAAGATTCGGTGGCGACCATGTAGGTACCGACCCCCAGAATTTTTTGACCGAGGGCAGGCTCGATGGCGCCGAGCGTGGCATTGCCCGCCAGGACGATCGCTTCGCAGGACACCTGTCCCTCGGTGGTTTCGACCCGCCAGCGTCGGTTGGGATGCGCTTGCTGGCTGCGAGCCAGGGCGCGGCTACCCTCGCGGATATCGACGCCCGCTTTGAGTGCAGCTCGGGCCAGGCCTTGGGTGTATTTGAGCGGATGCAGGTGTCCCGCATTGCGATCGATGGCGCCACTCAGATACCGATGGCTACCCACGTGCTGTTTGAGCTGCTCCCGCGGGATCCACTCGAATGCGGAGTAGCCGTAATGGTCTTGAAGATGCTCGATCTCGGCTTTGAGTTCGCGCTCATGGCGGGCATGGCAACAGACCTGCAGATGTCCCGCTCGCCAATCACAGTCGATCGCGTGGCGCGCTATCAGGCTTTGTTGCAAACTCAGCCCCTCGAGGCTCAGGTCCCAGGCCATTCGGGCGGGCCCATTGCCGATCAGGGCTTCGAGCTTACCCTGACCGCAGGAGGCCCCGGGCAAACACTGTCCACCACTGCGACCGGAGGCGCCAAAGCCGATTCTGTCGGCTTCCAGCAACAGCACTCGGTACCCCTGTTCGGCCAGATGCAAGGCGGCCGAACAACCGGCAATGCCGCCGCCAACCACACAGACATCGACCTGTGTTTCACCGCGCAAAACGGGATAACTCTCGCCCGGACTGCTTGCGGCGTACCAGCTTTTAGGGTGCGGGATAGGGGGGGTCTCGGTCATAATGCGTATGCTCAAAGGTTCTGAGCCCCGAGCATTGTGCCCATGTCTGCCTCGCCAATCATCCTGATTCCAGCCGATCGTCGCTTGCGGCGAGGTCATTTTTGGCACTCTGCAGGCGAAAAGTATCTACAGGCTTTGGTGCAAGTGAGCGGCGCGGTGCCTTGGGTCTTGCCTTCGCTGCCCGATCAACCCTTGCCGATCGAGGCCGTGCTGCAAGCGGTGGACGGGGTTCTGCTCACAGGCAGTGTCAGCAATGTCGAACCGCATTGGTTCGGCGAGACCGTGGCAGATCCGAGCCTGCCGCTCGATGCCGAGCGCGATGGCCTGAGTTTTGAACTCATCCGCCAGGCGCTGGCGCTCGGTGTCCCTTTGCTCGGTATTTGTCGTGGCTTACAAGAGATCAACGTCGCGCTCGGTGGCAGCCTGCACCAACAGGTGCAGGCGGTTGTTGGCATGATGGATCATCGTGATGACCCAACGGCCCCGATCGATGTCCAGTACGGCCCGGCGCACGATGTGATTTTTGAGGCGGGGAGTGCGCTGGCCGAATGGCTCCCGGGCGAAAGCCGGGCGCAGGTCAATTCTTTGCATGGTCAGGGGGTTGCTCGACCAGCAGATTGCCTTCGAGTCGAGGCACGCGCACCGGATGGTCTCATCGAGGCGGTGTCCGTGCGCGACGCGAGCAGCTTCGCCTTTGCCGTGCAATGGCATCCCGAATGGCGCGCTGCGGAGCAGCCCTTGTCGCGGGCCCTTTTTACACGTTTCGGCGATGCGGCGCGCGCGCGCCAGCGTACACGCCAGAACCCATGACGGAGGTCATCCCCTATGAGTAATGCGATTGCCAATTTTTTCAAAGAACACGGCATTCAAGAGGTTGAGGCCATTGTGCCCGACATGGCCGGCGTCGCCCGCGGCAAGCTGATGCCGGCCGAAAAGTTTCAGACCGAGCAGGGCATGCGCTTGCCGGAGAGCATTTTTCTACAGACGGTGACCGGCGATTATCCCGATGATCCGGGTGCGGCCATGAGTCCTGCCGAAAGCGATATTTTGTTGAAGCCGGACCCGCGCACGGTACGCAAAGTGCCCTGGGCGGCCGAGCCCACGGCGCAGGTCATCCATGACTGCTTCTACAGTGATGGTCGACGGGTGACGATGTCACCGCGCGAGGTACTAAAGCATGTGCTCGATCTTTACGCGCAGCGGGGCTGGGATCCTGTGGTGGCGCCCGAGCTCGAGTTTTATCTGGTGGAGCCCAATATCGATGCGGATTATCCGCTCAAGCCCCCGATCGGCCGCTCCGGTCGCGCAGAGCCCGGGCGACAAGCCTACAGCATCGCGGCCGTCAATGAATTTGATCCCTTGTTCGATGAGATGTATCAGTTCTGCGAGGATCAGGACATCAACATCGACACCCTGATCCACGAGGATGGCCCTGCGCAGATGGAGATCAACCTGTTACACGGCAGTGCGCTGGATCTGGCGGATCAGGCTTTCATGTTCAAACGCACTGCGCGCGAGGCGGCGCTCAGGCACAAGATGTATGCCACCTTCATGGCCAAGCCCCACGCCAGAGAGCCCGGTAGCTCCATGCATATTCACCAGAGCGTGGTGGATATCAAAAGCGGACACAACATATTCTCGGGTGACGATGATCGACCGAGCGAACTTTTCTTTGCTCACATCGCCGGCTTGCAGCGCTATCTGCCCGCGGCCATGGTCTTGCTCGCACCCAATGTGAATTCGTATCGACGCATCACGCGTACGCAGCTCGCGCCCATCAATGTGCAGTGGGGCTACGACAATCGTACGGCGGGCTTGCGGGTGCCGATGTCGGATGCGGCCTCACGCCGGGTCGAAAACCGAATTTCCGGTGCGGACGCCAATCCTTACCTCGCCATCGCCGCTTCGCTCGCCTGCGGCTATCTCGGCATGGTGCAAGGCTTGACGCCCACTGAGCCCATTGCGGGGAGCGCCCATGATTTGCCGTTTGCCTTGCCGCGCAACCTCGATGAGGCCATTCGGCATCTGCGCGAGTGCGAAGAGCTGATCGAGGTGTTGGGCGAGTCCTTCGTTGCGGCCTTTTCGGTCGTCAAGCAGGCCGAGTACGAGGTATTCCTGCAGGTCATCAGTTCCTGGGAGCGCGAGCATTTGTTGCTCAACGTCTGAACGCCATCGTGAATGCCATGCTCGGGATCGATGTCGGCGGTTCAAGCCTGCGGCTTGCACGAGTCGATGTGGCGGCAGGTCGGGTCATCGACAACATGCAGACCATCCCCATGCCCCCGGGCGCGCGGCCGGAGGAGGTGCTGCAGGCGCTCGCTGCGAGTCCGCTGCTCGCTACCACCACCGGCATGGTGGGGATTGGCCTACCGTCCGTGGTCGAGCACGGCGTAGCGCACACGGCTGCCCATCTGGATGCGTCCTGGGTTGGCTTGGATGTCGGGCGTCTATTCTTTGAGCGGACTGGACGAAGCGCCTGCGTGCTCAATGATGGCGATGCGGCGGGTCTTGCCGAGATGCGATTCGGGGTGGGGGCGGAGCTTCTTACAGAGCAACCCAATGCGACCATCATCGTGCTGACTCTCGGCACCGGGATTGGCTCTGCGCTTTTCACCGGCGGAAAACTTTGGCCCAATACCGAGCTTGGGCATCTGTATTTGCCCGGCATCTCCCACGTCGATGGTGAGGGCTGGGCGGCGGCGAGTGTGCGCACGACACTCGGCCTTGACTGGGCCGATTGGTGCGTGCGCCTCGATGACTATCTGGCGGAATTGCGCCGCTTGTTGCGGCCGGACTGGGTCATTCTCGGCGGTGCGGTGAGCGCTCATGCCGATGAATGGTTGCCGCTGCTTCTCACCGATCTGCGGCTGCGGCCCGCGGCACTGCGTGGGCAGGCAGGTGTGATCGGGGCGGCGCGTGCAGCCAAGGAGGCTACAATCGGCGCATGAAGCCCGAAACTCGAGTGATTCACGCGCCCGTCATCGATATTCCGGATGACAGTCGGCCGCTCAATTTCCCCGTCTATCAGAACGTCAAATGGGAAGCCGATACGGTCGAAGATGCGCTCGGTATTCTGCGCGGCCAGCGGCCTGGGTATTTTTATTCGCGGGTGAGCAACCCCACGGTGCATCAGCTTGAAACCGTGCTCGCCAGCTTACAAGGGCGTGAGCAGTGTCTTGCCACCGCTTCCGGGGTCAATGCCGTTGCCCAGTCCTTGCTCGCCTTGTGTCGCGCGGGCGATCACGTGCTCTTTTTCGTCGAAGGCTATGGCCCGACCCGCGCCATCATCCGCAACCTGCTCGGTCGCTATGGGGTGACTCACAGCATGATCTCGATCGAGGATCATGCCGGCATTGAGCGCGAGCTCAGTGCCAGACCGACCCGACTTGTTTTCTTTGAGAGTCCCACCAATCCAGTCAATAAAATCGCCGATATCGAGGCCATCGTGACTCTGGCGCATCAGTATGGTGCACTCGCCGTGCTCGACAATACGGCGGCCGGGTTTCATCAGCACGGTGAATATGCCATTGATGTTTTCGTGCATAGCCTGACCAAGTTCACCACCGGTGCGGGTGATGTGATGGGAGGCGCTGTCATCGCCAACCGCGACATCATCGCCGGTATGAAAGCGGATTTCTCGATTCTCGGGGCGCAACTCGATCCCTTGTCGGCTTCGCTCATGTTGCGTGGCATGAAGAGCTATTTCCTGCGCTATCGGGCGCAGAGCGAGAGTGCGACGCGAATCGCCGAGTTTCTGGCCTCACATCCGGCATGCAGCAAGGTGCGCTATCCGGGTTTTGGTGCGGGGGAGCAGGCGACGCTCGCGCGCAAGCAGATGCGCGACATGGGTTGTGTGGTCGCCTTTGATGTGCGCGCCGGCTTCGAGGCGGGCCGGCGTTTTGCCGAGACTCTGCAGCTCTTTGCCAAGACGCCGAGCTTCGGCTCTGCAGAATCGTTGGTGGTGGCACCGCAGATGATGCAACCCAAAGAATTTACCGATCCGCAACGCCGCGACTCAGACATCGGCGAGGGTACGGTCAGGCTGTCAATCGGCCTCGAGAGCGTTGAGGATCTGATCGCCGATCTCGATCAGGCCTTGCGATAGGGGAGCACCTCCAGTATTTCTCCTGCTTTCAGGCGTTTTTTCAGTGCACGCCAGAAATCGGCGGTCAGAAGATCGCCATGGGTACGCAGGAATGCCGCCTTCTGGCCCTCATCGAAGGCGAGAAAATTGATGAACGTCTCGGGAAACACGTCGTTGTCGTTGACGTGGTACCAGGCTTCGCTGCGCATTTCGTCCTCGTCATTGGTGGCTTCCGGGATGTCGCGAAAGCGGCAATCGGTGACGGGGCAGAGTTCATCATAATCATAAAAAATCACGCGCCCATGGCGGGTGACGCCGAAATTTTTCAGCAGCAGGTCGCCAGCAAAGATATTCGAGTAGGCGAGATCCCGAATGGCCTGGCCATAGTCGACGACCGCTCGCTCTGCCAAATGGGGGGCTGCTTCGCGCACATAGAGGTTGAGCGGCGTCATGCGCCGTTCGATGTACATGTGGTCGAAGATGAGATCATCACCCTCTGTGTGGACAGTCTCTGCGGTCTCGGTGGCGAGCTCCTCAAGCAAGGCTTCGCTGAAACGGGCGCGCGGTAATCGAACGCGCTTGAATTCCTGCGCATCGACCAGGCGACCTGCGCGATCGTGACGAAATACAAACCGGTACTTGTCGAGCACATCCTGTCGAACGACATTTTTGACTGGCGGGAAGCGATCGCGGATCAGTTTGAAGACCACATCCAGCGAGGGTAGGGTAAAGCACACCATCACGAGCCCGCGCTCGCCGGCTGCATGTTGAAATTGATCCTGCGAACGTTGCAGGTGCAGCATGAGTTCGCGATAACGCTCGGTTTTACCCTGCTTGATTCGACCGAGCGCCGCAAATAATTCAGACAACGGTTTTTTAGGGAGCAGGGCTCTCAAGAACACCACCGCCTCGACCACGCGCTCAAGGTCCACGTGAAAGTAGGAGCGGGTGAAGCCGAACAGGATGCTGACTTCATCCTCGGAGGTCATGACGGCATCAATGATCAGGCCGCGCTCGGTGTTCTGCAGGGCAATGGCGAGGGGTCGAACAGTTTCGTCGAGCAGGGTGATTTTACCGACGAGATAGGCGCGCGTGGATTGGCAAAAAAGCGGGCGCAGGATGTCTATTCTTTGAATGTCACCGACGGCGGCAAGCTGCTGCCTGACATGCAGTACACTTTTTTCAAAATCGATCCAGGGCGAGCGCAGGCGCAGATCACCGAGCAGATTTTCGACCAGCCACTCGAGGCCACCCCGATTGGGGTAGCGCACGGTCTCGGCGCTCGGGCTGATGCCTTCGAGCGGGTCGATGCTGTCCGCTGCAAATTCGGTATCGGTATCAACACCTATGGTGCCAAGACTGCGCCGTGCGACCGAGCTGTAAAACGTACGCATGAAGGCCGCATCGGGCAAGCCCGATACCCGTAGCGAGAATTGCTCGCGAATGTCTTGCCACAGGCGGCGGTCGCCCTGCTGGTCTCCCAGCAGGGTGGCCATCTGCTTGACGGTTCGATCGACCCAGTGTTCGTAGAGCTCGATGCGGGAAACGGAGTCGTGTTCTCTTGCCGCCCATTGACGCTCATCGAAATGCCGCACCGCGCGCCGGGTGATCTCGCGGAATTCGGCATTGTAGTGAACAAAGGCGTCGGCGATCCGCCGGGCACCATCCGCAGACAGTGTTCCGGCGGATCCCATGATCAAAGATTACGGATCAGAGCGTCGCCAAACTCGCTGCACTTGAGCTCGGTGGCGCCTTCCATCAGACGCGCAAAATCATAGGTCACGGTTTTTTGGCCAATGGTGCGATCCATAGCGTGGATGATCGCATCGGCAGCTTCCGTCCAGCCCATGTAGCGCAACATCATTTCGCCCGACAGAATCACCGAGCCCGGATTCACCTTGTCGAGGTCTGCGTACTTTGGCGCCGTACCGTGCGTGGCCTCGAACACCGCATGTCCTGTCTGATAATTGATATTGGCTCCTGGCGCAATGCCGATGCC
Organism: uncultured Acidibacter sp.; assembly: GCA_964533305.1. Classification (GTDB taxonomy): domain Bacteria; phylum Pseudomonadota; class Gammaproteobacteria; order Steroidobacterales; family Steroidobacteraceae; genus UBA964. The sequence continues at coordinate 22,342 of CAZHLL010000008.1, read as the reverse complement.
GCCCACCTGAGCGGCGAGTGCATCCGAGAGGTAATCGCCATTAAGGTTGAGTGTCGCGATGACATCGAACTCCTCAGGCCGCGTCAGCACCTGCTGCAGGGTGATATCCGCAATCGCATCCTTGATCAGGATCTTGCCGGACTTGAGTGCGGCATCCATTTCTTCGTTGGCGGCCTTGCTGCCATCCTCGGCTTTGGTGCGCTCCCACTGTTCCCAGGTGTAGGTCTGGTTGGGGAATTCGCGTTCGGCAAGCGCATACGACCAATTACGGAAGGCGCCTTCGGTGAATTTCTGGATGTTGCCCTTATGGACGATCGTCACGCTCTTGCGCTGGTTGTCGATGGCGTACTGGATGGCGGCGCGGAAGAGGCGCTCGGTGCCCTCACTGGATACCGGTTTGATGCCGATACCCGAGGTGTTGGGAAAGCGGATCTTGGCATACGCCTTAGGGAAGTTTTCTTTGAAAAGCTTCTTGAACAATTCATTATCAGCCGTACCCTGCTCAAATTCGATACCGGCGTAAATGTCTTCGGTATTTTCGCGGAAGATCGACATGTTGACTTTTTCAGGGTGACGCACCGGTGAGGGCACACCTTTGAACCAGCGCACAGGACGTAGGCAGACATAGAGATCGAGCAATTGGCGCAAGGCGACGTTGAGTGAGCGAATGCCGCCACCCACGGGCGTAGTGAGCGGGCCCTTGATCGACACCAGATATTCGCGGCAGGCCTCGACGCTCTCATCCGGCAACCAGGTGTTGAACAGCTTGTTGGCTTTTTCGCCGGCATAGACTTCGAGCCAATGAATCTTGCGCTCGCCGCCATAGGCTTTTTGCACTGCGGCATCCATCACTCGAACGCTGGCGCGCCAAATATCGGGACCCGTGCCATCCCCTTCGATGAAGGGCACGATGGGGTTATGTGGGACGACCAATTTGCCCTGGTCGATACGAATCTTGGCACCGCCCGCGGGAGGTGTCAGCGTGATCTTTGCCGCTGTGGTCATGGCTTATCGAACTCCTTGGAGAAAATGAAGCGCCGCACCCCGAAAACCCCCGAGGCGCGCGCAGCGCGAATCCTACCATGCAGGCGCAGGAGGCTCGGCTAGAATGCGGCCATGCAACCATGGCACAGCAGCGCGGATTTGCAGGGCACGCCACGAGCTCACGGGTTTCGCATGCCCGGTGAATTCGAGCCTCATCGCGGCTGCTGGATGCTGTGGCCCACTCGCCTTGATAACTGGCGCGACGGGGCTCAGCCCGCGCAGCGAGCCTTCGCGGCCGTCGCGCATGCGATCGCTGATTTCGAGCCTGTGACGGTAGGCGTTTCGCCGCAGGTATACGAGTCCGCGCGACGACTCTTGCAGCCGCGCATCCGCGTGTTGCGGCTCGAGAGTGACGATGCATGGATGCGTGATGTGGGGCCCACTTGCGTGGTTGATGCCAAGGGTCGGGTGCGGGGCGTGGATTGGGAATTCAACGCCTGGGGCGGATTACAGGGCGGGCTCTATTTTCCTTGGGATCGGGATGCGTTGGTCGCGCGTCGGGTACTGCGGATCGAGGCGCTGGCTCGTTACCGAGCGCCGCTCGTCTGCGAAGGCGGCGCCATTCACAGCGATGGGGAGGGCACGCTGCTCGTGACCGAGCAGTGCCTACTCAACCGTAACCGCAACCCGGATTTGTCTCGCAGCGAGATCGAGCACCTGTTGTGTGAGTACACGGGTGCGGAAAAAATCATTTGGCTCGATGAGGGCGTGTATCAGGACGAAACCGATGGTCACATCGACAACCTCGCCTGTTTTGTGCGGCCGGGCGAGATCATCCTGCAATCCTGCTCGGATCGGCGAGACCCGATGTATCCCATCGCGCGTGATGCTTATCGACGCCTGCAGACCGCACGTGATGCACGAGGTCGACGCCTGCGCATTCATCGATTACCCATGCCGGGCCCGCTCTACACGGGGCGATACGAGATCCCGGACGGGGTGAGTGAGGCATCGGGCATGTCGCGTAAGGTCGGCCAACGCCTCGCCGCGAGCTACGTCAATTTCTATATCGCCAACAGTGGCATTGTGATGCCGCAGCTCGATTCGCGCTGGGACAACAAGGTCGCCGAGCATTTGCGATCGTGGTTTCCCGGGCGACGAGTGGTCACCGTCCCTGCGCGCGAAATTCTTTTGGGTGGCGGCAATATCCACTGCATCACCCAGCAAATCCCCGCTGGTGTTGTCGCGGATTAATTTGCCCGCCAATCGAGGCTGACATAGGCGCTGCGACCGCGACCCGGAAAATAGCGCCAGTTGCCAAAGGCGAAGTCGGCCCGATCGGCATAGTCACGATCGGCCAGATTCTCGATTTGTACCGCGAGCGACACATTTTCTTTGAGGCGCTGGCGCCACTGCAGCCCCAAGAGCGTGTGCCCCGGATACGCTTGCTGGTTCTCGGCATCGGCAAAGTATCGGCCAACCTGTCTCGCTTCCAGCGCGAGCAGTCCTGGCCCAAGTCGCCAGCTGAATTCGAGTCCGTGCAGATCGCGAGGGGCGGTGTCGATATCATTGCCGGCGATGATGCGCTCGCCGCCTGCGATCCGTCGGTCGAACTCATAGCGGTGACGAGCAAAGCTGCCGGCTGCACGTAATTTCATTGACGGATTGACCTGCCAGGCGAGCTCGTACTCGAGACCTTCATGTGAACTCTTGCCGCCCGTCACGCTGAGGCCATTGGCATCGCGCAGAATGAGATTGCGCTTGCGCTGTTCAAAGATCGCAAGACTGCCCCGCAGTGCGCCGGTGGCAAAGCGCCAGCCGAGTTCAGTCCCGCTCATGCGTTCGGAATCGATGCCGTCTGCCGATTGTCCGCGTTGCAAGCGATAGAGTTCGGTCACTTCAGGGGGGCGGAAGGCATCGCTCAAAAGCAAATAGATCGCGCCGCTCGAGCCATCTACCCCCAACGGGCGGATGATTTCGAGCCGAGGTGTGATATCCGTGAATTCGTCGCGACGGTCGGCAGGGCGAAGATAAAGACAGCCGCCAAAACCGCAGGCGGTACCATTCTCGGCGGTGTTACCGCTCGGCAGGCGGTTGCGGTAATCAAAGCGCGTGTGATCCACGCGCACGCCGGCACGCCACAACCAAGAGCCATGCGGGTACTCGATGTTGGCGAGCAGCCCGAGTCCCGAGATGTCCACGCGATAGTCATAGTGACGCCCCGCGGGTCGTATGCCGCGCGCCACGGCAGAGCCTTCCGTGGTGGCTTCTTCCTGAAACTGCAGCAGCTCGCCCTGAGCCCACTCTGCATCGAGCCCATACTGCAGACGCATTCCCGACAGCAGCGCAAGGGGGCGGGTCTGCGAGAGGCTCACGGCCGCACTGACTTGGGCATTTTCCTCCATCGGCTTGCCGAGTAAAAAGTGTTGCCGGAACTGCATCGAGGAATGTCGCAGGATCCCGCGCCACTCGAGTTCGCAGTCCGCGCAATCACTGCGCGACCACTGGGCCGAGGCGCGTGTGCTTTGCGCCTTGCGAAAGGCTTCGGGATTGGGATTGCTGCGGCGTATGACCGGATCGCGATAAGAGTCGAACCCCTGGATGAATCCCGCCGTGTCCTGATCGAGCTCGCTGTGATGCAAGCGCCACTGCAGTGCGCCTTCGCGCCAGCGTGCATCGTGCAGCAAGGAAAGGTGCCCATCTTTGACGGTGGCATCCTCGCGAAAACTGCCATCGTGCCGCCAAAAACCTTGTGCGGCGCTCGTGCTATTGCCAAAGGCGAACCCGACTACGCCATGCTCATAGGCGCCTGTGGTCAGGGCAAGACGCAGGCCCGCGAGTTGCGCTGCACTCGGTTGAATGACATTGATGACACCGTGCAGGGCGTGCGCACCATGCAGCGAAGTGCCGGGGCCGCGTAGCACTTCGATTGCCGCGGCCTGCCGCGTGTTGATTTCAAACATTTGATTGATGTTGCAGAAGCCTCGCGGTCGAATGGCAAAGCCATCCTCCAGCATCAAAAAGGCACCGCACGCGCCCGAGCCGCTCAACACCGGTGAGCGCAGGGCGACGAGGCTCTCTTGGCCGCTACCGCGCTGGACCATGACGCCGGGGACCCGGTTGAGTGCTTCTTCGTAGTGGGTGAGATCGAGCAGTCCCATCTCGTCGTACGGAACCAGACGCGTGACCGAGGCGGCCACCTCGGTGAGAGTCTGCGAACGTCGATTGGCTGTGACGATCACCTCTTCCAGCACGCCACGCGGGGCCACGGTTGCCGGGGCAGGAGGGGCCGCGGACTCGGTGGACGCTCGCGGCGCTGATACCGCACTGGCAGCGAGCAAGGCGAGCACAAGGGGGAGCCGTCCGTTCCGAGCTGACATGGTCCGAATTATCCTAAATGGCGGTCAATGGGGGCGATGGCGAGCAAGGGGCGCAATGTCGACCTGAGCCCGCAACGCCACGCACAAAGATACCGATTTTTGCCGCGGGCCGACAGCGATCGTCACTGGTATCCTTGTACCGTGATTCGACTGCTCGCCATTCTTCTGCTGGTTGGTGCATGGGCCACGCCGTCCTCCCTGTCCGCTCAGGAAGTGGGGCCGCGCGTGGGCTTGGTGCTGTCGGGTGGCGGCGCCCGCGGTGCCGCTCATGTGGGGGTGCTCAAAGTGTTGGAGGAGGCGCGTGTGCCGATCCATGCCATCGCCGGCACCAGCATGGGTGCCTTGATCGGAGGCTTGTATGCCAGCGGTATGTCGGCGAGCGAGATCGAGGCGCTGCTCACCTCCAAAGAATGGTTGGCGGCCTTTCGCGAACCGGCTCCGCGGGACCGCTTGAGTTTTCGCAGGAAAATTGAGGATCAGGATTTTCTGGTCGATTTTCCACTCGGCTTAAAAAGCGGCAGTTTTCGCCTGCCCAAGGGCTTGGTGTCAGGTCAAAGACTTAATCAGCTTTTGAGGCGCGCCACTTTTGAAGTCGCGGATATCAAAGATTTTGATCGACTGCCAGTGCCGTTTCGTGCGGTGGCTACGGATCTTGAGACGGGCGAAGCAGTGACGCTGGCAAGCGGGGATCTGGTGGCCGCCATGCGTGCCAGTTTGTCGGCTCCGGGGGTGTTTGCGCCTGTTGAAATCGATGGTCGATTGCTGGTGGATGGGGGTCTTGCCAACAATTTGCCGATCGATGTCGCACGCGCCATGGGGGTTGATGTCCTGATCGTGGTGGATGTCGGTTTCCCCTTGCGCAAACGGGATACGCTCGACTCGGTCACCACGATTTCCAACCAGATGTTGGCGATCCTGATTCGGCGCAGTGCCGATGCTCAGCGTCGCAATCTGCAACCGCAGGACGTACTGCTGTTGCCGGAGCTTGGGGAAGCCTCCAGTTTCGACTTTGACATTCAGGTGATGGCGAGCGAACGGGGCGAATCGGCTGCACGTGCGGCTTTGAGTCTGCCACCGTTGCAATCGTTACAACGCGCAGAGGACGAATACTCGGCGTACTTGGCGGACCGTCGGTCCGCAACCCTCGTTCGTAGCGTGTCCGGCACCCGCATCAAACAGGGATCGGAGCGGTATCAAAGATTATTGGGTGCAGTGCAGATCGATACGCAGACACTCGATGCGGCCGCGCTCGATCAGGCCATGACCTTGCTCTACGGACGAGGCAATTTCGAGTCGATCGATTACACGCTGGAGCCCACTGATCAAGCCGAGCCGGTGCTCGAGTGGTCGGCGAGGCGTAACTCCTGGGGCCCGAACTATGTCCGCTTTGGTTTAAGCCTGGAGGATGACTTCAGCGGTAACTCAAGCTACAACGCTGCGGCGCGATTCGTTCTGGCCGATATCAGTGATCTGGGCGGCGAGTGGGTCTGGGATTTGCAGATCGGATCAGAACCTAAACTTGCCAGCGAAATTTATTGGCCGATTGGAGATGCGGCCGAGTGGTTTGTGCTGCCGAACGCCAGTTTGCAGCTGCGCAACGTACCGCTCCTAACCGAGGGAGCGGCGGTGGCCGAGTATCGCCTGCGAACTGGCGAGTATGGGCTTGATCTCGGTCGTGAGTTCGGCAATGTGGCTGAACTGCGTTTCGGCTTGCGACGCACGACGGGTAGCACACGGCTACGCATCGGCTTGCCTTCGACTCCCGTGGTCGAAGATTTCGACGTGCGAGAATATTTTGGCCGGTTCTCCTATGACCAACTCGATGATCGCAACTTCCCCCGCGAGGGGGGCTACCTCACCGCCGAGTGGCGTGCCGAACACCCCGGGTTGGGCTCAGCTCAGCGGGCGGATCGCGTGTCCCTGGATGGCTTGATCGCCCGCTCATGGGGTCGCCATACCGGGGTGCTGTGGAGTTCATTCGGTACCGAGGTGGATGGCGACCCTGCCAATGTGCGCGGTCTTTACACCTTGGGCGGGTTTTTGAATCTGTCTGGTCTCGCACCCGATTCCATCAGCGCCCGCCACTACGCCATCACTCGACTACTCTACTATCGGCAGATTGGTCGGGGTGGTGAGGGGTTCTTGAACGTGCCGGCTTACGCGGGACTATCGTTCGAGGTCGGTAACGTCTGGCAGGACCGCAGTGATATTTCTTTGGGGTCAGCTTTGAAGCAGGGTAGCCTGTTTGTCGGCTTTGACACCCTGTTCGGGCCCATTTATCTCGGTAGTGGCTTTGGCGAAAGCGGCGATACCGCGTTCTATCTGTTTCTCGGCCGCACGTTCTGAGTATCGGCCGGTCGGCTGATTTTTTCATAGACGTGGGCGGGTTGATCCCCCGGACGCGAGTACTCGTGTTTGCGGCTCATCTCCATGAATGCCGCATCGCGCTCAGCCTCGCTCTCGAACCAGTGAACCCGATGCCAGTCATCGCCCAGCAGTTTGCGAAAAGGATCGCCCTCACGCAGTGACACCCGCAAGCCATGAGGCTTGTGCGCGGTAATGTGGCGGCTCGTACGTACGTTGTGGTCTTGGCAAATCGACATGGCGCAGAAGATTACCTGCAGCTTGCCCGGCGCTCAATGGCATTGCGTAGTGCCGCCTTCGCGTCAATGCCGTTCGTACCGACCCTCGCGATCCTGCCAGCCGAAGAGACGCCGGGTGATAAAGTGATAGGGGCGTTTGACGGCCCAGCGCCAGATTTTCGACAGCGTGGAAGGGTTGGCCAACAATCGCCTCTGACGTGAGGTCAGCGCTTCCGGGCAATACGTCCGCTTGTGTTTGTACAAATGACGCAGGTCATTGTGAGCGAGCGCACGAAACAGCAGACCACCGCGCGGTGCACAGCGCGCGAGTTGAAAATCCACGATCGCCGCACGACCGGTTGCGGTGACGAGCCAGTTCGGCTCCTTAGCCAGATCGTTATGGGTCACGCCCTCGGCATGCAAGCGCCGCAAGAGTCGCAAGGCATCGACGAAATAACGACGGTCGCGGGGTTTGGCCTCATGCATGGGCACACCCTCGATCCAGCTGCGCTCCAGCGTGAGGTCGTCCGAGTACAAGAGTTGCGGGATGGCAGGCGACAAACCCTCGCTGCGACCGGCGAGATAGGTCAAGGCGTGCCGTTCGCGCTGCAAGAGGTGCCGGGCCAACCACCGGAGCGAAGGGTGTGCCGTACGGGTGTCGCGCCGGATTCGCATTGGGGCCGCCTCTGCGATCAGCTCGACGTGGCCAAAAAGGTCCTGCTTCAGCCGCTGTCCTCTAATCGGCAGACTCATGGCAGCACCAGCCAGCTGGCCAGTAGTCCCTGCAAAGAAATCTGACGGGCAAGCACCACGCAGACAAAGAGCACAAAGAAAGCACCCGCATCGACGAACGCTTTCCACAAAATGGGTGGATGCACGTTCAGCGATGTCGGCAGTTCATTCACGCGCTGCCATCGCCCTGGCCACAAGGACGGAGTCTCTCGCTGATAGCGCTCATAGTTGTCGCCGAAACGGGCGGCGAGGTGACGCTCTTCATTCTTTGCCGCGGCACGCAGCAGCCACCATAAGCCGGCGAGCACGGCGAGAGTCAGGCTGAGCGAGAGCGTGGCCAGACCGATGCCAAGGCCCCCGAGCAGCGATAGGGCATACAAGGGGTGACGGCACAGGGCGTAGGGCCCGTGCGTGACCAGCTCCTGATCTTTGCGACCGGCAATGAAGACCGAGCACCAGATACGACCAAGGCACGCAGCAGACACACAGAGTAGACCTGTTACGGTCAGCGCCAGCATGGCTTGCGTGCCGGGCTCCGAGGGTTGCGATAGCAGCGTGAGCAATAGCAGCAGGAGATAACCTGAGGCGGTGCGCTGCAAGCGGCGGGTACTGGCTTTCGTCATGTCAGTGGTTGCAACATCTTGTGCCATTCGCCCTGCACGCCGCCATAATAACCCCTCGGCAAGGAGAGTGACTCATGGGTTTGTGGAACAAAAAAACCGACATGATCGCAGCCAGCGAGGCGCTGCCCGGGCGCGCTAGCCGCATGCCGGTCGCATCGGCGCATTATGTCAATGGTTCGGCGATGCAGCCGCCTTTTCCAGCGGGTAGCGAGCTTGCGCTGTTCGGTATGGGCTGCTTCTGGGGTGCAGAGCGACTTTTTTGGAAAATGCCGGGTGTGATTAACACCGCCGTGGGTTACGCAGGCGGTTACACCCCGAACCCCAGCTACGAAGAGGTTTGCTCGGGTCGCACCGGCCACACCGAGGTGGTGCGGGTGGTTTTTGATCCGTCACGGATCCGGTTTGGGGACTTGCTGACTGCGTTCTGGGAGCAGCACGATCCCACCCAAGGGATGCGTCAAGGCAATGATATCGGGACCCAATACCGGTCCGCGATTTACTGCTTCAATGAAAACCAGCTGGTGGAGGCCAGTGCGAGCCGCGAGCGTTATCAGGCGGGGCTCGCCGACGGCGGGTATGGCGCCATCACCACCGAAATCGCGGCGGCGCCGGAATTCTTTTATGCCGAGGATTACCACCAGCAGTACCTCGCCAAAAATCCGGGCGGCTATTGCGGTTTGGGTGGTACGGGCGTGCGCTGCGTGGGCATGACCTAGCGGTACTGATGCAGGACGATCCGCTTGCCGTAGTGCTGATTTTGCTGGCCGCGTCGGTGTTGGTGGTGACGCTGGCGCGCAGGGTGGGTTTGCCGACGACCTTGGGCTATGTCGGTGTCGGCATGCTACTCGGGCCTTATGTGCTGGGCTGGTTCGGTGCGTCAGATACATCCCGCTTGCTGGCGGAGCTAGGTGTGGTGTTTCTGCTCTTCACCCTTGGACTTGAATTCTCCTGGCCGCGCATGGTGGCCATGCGTCGGGAGGTCTTTGGTGTGGGCTCGGCGCAGATGTTGATCACGGCCGCGATCGCTGCTCTCATCGCCATAGCGCTTGGCATACCTTGGTTGCCGGCAGTCGCGTTGGGGGGCGCTGTGGCGGTTAGCTCCACCGCTATCATTCTGCAGCAGTTGACCGAGCAGGATGAGCTCAATCGCACCCACGGGCGCATGGCCTTTAGTGTGCTCCTCTTTCAGGATTTGGCGTTCGTGCCGTTTCTTGTTCTAGCGGGCGCGTTATCTTCGGGCAGCATGCAGTTTTCTTTGACCGGGACTGCTGCTGCGGTCGGTTTGGCGGTGCTGGCCGTGGCGCTGGTAGTGGTGTCGGGCCGTTTTTTGCTGCGACCACTGCTGCACGAGATGGCCCACAGTCGCTTGCGCGAGCTCTTTACACTCGCGGTCCTCTGCGTCGTACTAGCGGCTGCCTGGGTGTCGCACGCAGCGGGCGTCTCAATGGCCACCGGCGCCTTCCTCGCCGGCATGATGTTGGCGGAGACCGAGTATCGTCATCAGGTCGAGGCGGTCATCCGGCCTTTCCGGGACATCCTCTTGGGTCTCTTTTTTATCTCGGTGGGCATGATGCTCGATCTGCATATTTTGCAGCAGCAGTGGCCGCTGATTTTTTTGATTGTTCTGGTACTTTTGCTGCTCAAGATCGCGGTGATGTGGCCGGTGGGGCGATTGGGGGGGCTATCTTCGCGACAGGCGCTACGCACGGCGATCGTGCTCGGTACAGGAGGCGAGTTCGGAATCGCAATTTTGACAATCTTGATTCAGGGCCGGGTGATTGAGCCTTTGATCGCTCAGCCTTTGTTGGTGGCATTGGTGGTCAGCATGGTGGGCGCACCGTTGTTGCTGCGTTACAACCGACGGATCGCGGCATTATTCTTTGGCGAGCCAGCGGACACCAGCCATGTGCAACCGCAGCAACCTGCGCAGTGGGCAGAGCTTGCCTCGCGTGAGCACGTGCTGGTGTGCGGTTTCGGTCGCGTGGGTCAGCATGTCTCGCGGGTACTCGGTACTCAGGGCTTCGAATTCATTGCACTCGATCTCGATCCCTCGCGGGTGCGTGCTGCACGCGGTGCCGGCTTGCCGGTTTTGTATGGTGACGCGGCCGATGAGGCGTTGTTGCAAGAAGTGGGGTTGATGCGGGTCAATGCCGTGATCATTACTTTTGCGGAGCCCGTGTTGGCGGTCGGTATCGTCGATGTAGTGCGCCGACTTCGTCCGGATGTGCCGATTTTGGTCAGGACAGTGGACGATCGGCATTTGACTGCTTTGCAGGCGGCCGGCGCTACCGAGGTCGTACCGGATACGTTTGAATCCAGCTTGATGTTGGCTTCACATGCTTTGCAGTTGCTTGGGCAACCTGCCCAAGAGGTGATGCAGGGCATGGATGCCATTCGCGCGGAGCGCTATCGACAACTCCGTGGTCTGTGGACCGGAGAGGACGAGCGGCTGTCCTCCGACTCGCAGCCGCCGGTGGAGGAAATTCGAGCCGTGGTGTTGCCGCCGCAGGCTTGGGGGGTGGGGCGATCGATCGGCGAGCTGTCCGAAGCGCTGTCAGACGTCACCGTGAGTGCGGTTCGGCGACACGGGATTGTCGGGCCGGAGCCTGCCGGCTCATTATGCCTTCAGGCTGGGGACGAGTTGGTGCTCGCTGGGTTACCCTCCGCGCTGGCGCACGCCGAGCAAATACTGCTTACGGGTTGAGGCGTGCGGCGGCGCGCAGGGATTCGCGCAACACTTCGATGGCGTCCGTGACTTCCTGCGCCGAGCTGATGAAGGGCGGGGCGAGAGCCAAGGTTTCGCCGGTGAAGCGCAGCATCAAGCCGCGCTGCAATGCCTGTTCAAAGACCTGAAAGGCCCGCAAGGCCGGTGCGCCCGTCACCGGGGCGACATCCACGGCAGCCGCGAGCCCGAGATTGCGAATATCCGTGATCAGGGGCTCGCCGCGCAGCGAGTGGATGCAATCCTCAAGCACGCCCGCGAGCGCCGCTGCCTTGGGAATGGCCTCTGGTAACAGATCAAGCGTGGCGTGGGCCGCCGCGACAGCGAGCGGATGTCCCGAGTAGGTATAGCCATGAAAGAATTCAATCAAATGTTCTGGCCCAGTCATGAACGCATCATGCAGCGCCGAATCAACGAGCACGCCGCCGAGCGGTACAGTCGCGTTGTTGACCGCCTTGGCAAAGGTGATCATGTCCGGACGAACCCCAAAGAAATCGGCAGCAAATGGCGTGCCGAGCCGACCAAAGCCGGTGATGACTTCATCAAAGATCAAGAGGATGCCGTGTCGGGTGCAGATCTCGCGTAAGCGCTGCAGATAACCTTGCGGCGGTACAATGACACCGGTCGAACCCTGCATGGGCTCGACAATGACTGCAGCAATGTTGCTGGCATCGTGCAAGGTCACGAGGCGCTCGAGCTCATCGGCCAGATGTGCGCCCCATTCGGGTTGGCCGCGCGAATAGCCCATCTTTGAGGGCTCAAACGTGTGGGGCAGGTGATCCACGCCCGGGATCATGAGCGGCGCGAACATCTTGCGGTTGGCGGGGATTCCGCCTACCGAAATGCCACCCATGCCGACGCCATGATAGGCGCGCTCACGACCGATGATGCGCGTGCGCGAGGCTTGGCCGCGGGCGCGGTGATAGGCCACCGCGATCTTGAGCGCGGTATCGACCGCCTCGGAGCCCGAGTTGACGAAGAATACTTTGTCGCTAGGACGACCGGCGAGCGCGGTGATGCGCTCGGCCAGTCGGAACGCCTCGGGGTGGCCCATCTGGAAGCTCGGACTGAAATCGAGGGTCGCAACCTGTTTTTGTACCGCCTCGACAATGGCACGCGGAGAGTGTCCGAGGGGGCAACACCAGAGACCCGAGAGCCCATCGAATACGTTTCGGCCATCGCTCAGTGTGTAGTACGCACCTTGAGCGGCCGTGATCAGCCGCGGATGATTTTTGAAGTAGCGGTTATGGGTGAAGGGCATCCACCAGGCATCAAGAGCGGCAGATCCTGTTGAGTCATGATGCATGCCTGTCTCCTCCTAGGCCTTTAGTACGGCGGCGAGGCCTTGAGTGAGCCGTTCCATGTTATCGGTGCTGGCGCCCGCGATATTGATGCGACCGTCCGGGGCCATGTAGATGTGATGCTGTTCTCGAGCGGCAACCACCTGCTCCTTGCTCAAGGGCAATTTGGAGAACATGCCGCGCTGCGCGGCAATCCAGCTGAAATCAGTTTGCGTGGCGGCACTGAGTGACTGCGCAAGTGCACTGCGCAAATCATTGATGCGCTTTGCCATGTGAGTGAGTTCACCGATCCAATCGGCTTTCAGGTCGGGGTCGCCTAATAAATGCGCCACGATGGCGGCGCCGTGATCGGGCGGCATGGACCACAGCGTACGCGCAAGGCGCCCGAGTTGCCCGCTGACGATATCGGCGCGTTCCGTCTGCTCGCTCGCCACCATGAGCAAGCCCGTACGCTCTCGATACAGACCGAAATTCTTTGAGCACGAGACGGCCACCAACAATTCGGGTACCGCTTTGGCGAGCAGGCGGATGGACGCGGAATCCGCGTGCAGATTTTCGCCGAGACCTTGATAGGCGATATCGAGGAAGGGCACGAGTGCACGTTGGGCGAGTACCTCCGCAATCACCTGCCATTGATCCGAGTCGAGGTCCTGTCCCGTGGGGTTATGACAGCAGGCATGCAGCAAGACGATGTCGCCGGCGGGTAATGCCCGCAGGTAATCGATCAATCGATCAAAATCGACTCGATGCCGCGTCGCGTCATAGTACGGGTAACGTGCGAGCTCAATGCCGGCGCTGCCGAGCAGGGGGATGTGGTTGGCCCAGGTCGGGTCGCTCACATGCACGCGCACATCCGAGCGTGCGGCCGTCAGCAGGGCGGCGCCGAGACGTAGCGCACCGCTGCCGCCGGGTGCCTGAGCGAGAGACAGCGTCGTCTTGCGGCCAGAGAGATCGTCGCCGAGTACGAGCTCTGCCACCCGTGCGTTGAAGGCGGGGTTACCCACCGGGCTGAGGTAACTTTTGCTCGCTTGCGCGGCCAGCATGGCAGCTTCGGCTGCACGCACGGCCTTGGGCACCGGAGTCTTGCCCGCGGTATCTTTGTAGACGCCCACTCCCAAGTCGATTTTATTGGGTGAAGGATCCTGCGCGAAGGCGGCGGAGACGCCTAAAATGGGATCGGGTGGAACGCGTTCGAGGGACTCAAGCATGGGTAAGCCTGCAGAAAGGTGACAACCCCGCCATTATCGCAGTCGTCAGGAGGACTCACCACCCGCGGATCGATCGCGTGTCGCAGGCCGGATAGTCGGCACGAAGAGTTTACGGAAACTGAGTTCGACGTACCGCCCAAGGGGATCGAGCAACTCGGGTCGATAATTGGCTGGCGTGCGTCCCTCGGTATCGGTGACAGACTGTCGGCGATCGAACACATTGTCGATGGAGAGGGCGACACGCGCCCCTCGTAACCAGTCGCGGCCATTGGCGATGGGCTGCAGACCGAGATCGGCAAACAGCCGCAGATCCACCGTCGTGAGATCGGCAAAGCGCAGCGAGCTCGCAGCCACATTGCCATTGCCGCCACTGCCTCCGCTGGTGACGCGGGTACCTTCTTGCCATCGGGCATTCACCCGTCCGCCATAGCCATTGCGTGCACCATTTAATCGCAGTTCAAACTCCTGCCGCGAGGTGCCGCGATCATTGAACAGCGCATCGCCGGTGAGCAAATCAAGCCGTATTCCACCCGCACCCGCCAGCGCCATCACATCCCGTTCGCGCAGGGTGTGGGTCAGAGCCAACTGCCAGCTTCCCTGACGGGCAAAGGCCCGGAATCGAGCGGGGTCAGGTCGGCCGCCTGCGCCGCCACCGCTGCGGGGTCCTCGCATCGGCGGCTCGACCTGCGGCCCCCACGGGCGACGCAAGTTCAGCGTCCAACGCCACTCTTGTCGCTCGCGGTCACCGAGATTCAAAGCTCGGGTGTCGATGGCGATCAGGCGTCCGTCGAGATCGCGCTCAAAACGATCACCGAAGGCGAGGCTGGTGGCCGCCGTGGCCAGCGACAGATCACCCACCAGTCGTTGATTGTCGATCGCGAGATACTCCACGCCGAGGTCCAGATCCCAATCTTTGAAGGGCTTGCCGTTCAAGCCGATTTTTCGGGTTCGGGTGTTGCTCGCGAGCAAGTCGAGGTTGCCACCCTCGATGCGAGTCACGAACACCGTCTCATTACGCAAAAAATCGAAACTGCGAACGGCTGGCGTGCGCACTTCCGGTGCCCCGAGCTCGGCCATTCCCGGCGCGCCGTCCTCCTCGGTCACGGAGAACAACAAGCGCCAGGAGTCCGAGAGCCGCGCGTTGAGTCCAAGTCCTGCGGTCTGCAGTTGGCCAAAATCGGACAGATCCTCCAAGGCACCATTGAGGTTGAGAGAAACGGTCCGACGCGAGCCCTCATCCGATATCTTTGACCACAACGGCAAATCGAGGCTTGCTCGCATGTCGTGTCTTTGACGCAGCAGTTCGGTATCCGCCGCATTCGTCGTTTGCGAATTGCTCGCGCCGATCCGTCGCTCGCCGCTGCCTACGCGCACATTGACCGAGGCCGAGCCACCCGGCAGATCGCCCACCGAGCCTGAGAGCAGTACATCGGCATCGAGCAAGCGGTTGATGGATTCGCTCTGAGCGCTCACGCGTGATCCGGCGAAGGTGTCATTCTCGAGCTGATCACGCTCAGCGTTGAGGGTGGCCGTGATTCGCCAACCGCGCCACGCGCCTTGCAACTGTGCGCTACCGCGCGTCTGCCGCAGCTCGCTCTCACGACCAATGATTTCGTTGGCCGAGAGGCCTAGTCGACGGAAGCTATCGCGCTCATCAAGCGAGGCGCTGATCGTGCCCGACCAGCCCTCAACCAGGGGCCGACCATAGACCGCATTGACGGATCGACTGCGAACGTCGGGCAACAGCGAACGAGTCGGATCGTTTTCTTCGATCAAAGCGGCGGAGTCGCTCCATTGCGCCTCGATCTGAATTCGTGAGGGTTCGCGGATCCTGAGCCAGGAAGCTTCCAGTTCCTCGCCGCGTCGACCGCCCTCACTGCGCTCGCCAAGCTCCGCTTCGACCCCCACGGCCCGAAACCGGGGGCGTAGCACGATGTTGAGGACCCTTTGGGTAGGGGGGTAACCGTATTTGAGCGCCACCTCTTCAGGCAGGATGTCACTACGGAGAATGGCTTCGCTGGGCAAATCGCGAATTTCACGGAAGCTCGCAATGCGCACACCATTCAGCAGCACAATGGGGCGGCCCCCGGCGCCTGCACGGCCGCTGCCGAGTTGCGAGCCGAGTGCTGCAATGAGCTCAGACACGTTGCTGACACCCAAATTGCGAATGTCGCGCGCGCTCAATTGCAGCTCAGGCTCGATATCGCCGATCACGCTACCGGGTTGGCGACGACTGCTGACGATCACCTCTTGCAAGGTTTCGCTGTCATCCAATGTTTGGGTGGTGGCATGGGCGGGGTTCGCCGCGAGCGCGCCCGCAGCGGTTATCCAGAATGCGGCCAGAATGAGAGGTTGATGCATCAGGACTCAAGTGTACCTGCGGCACGCAAGGTCTCAATGGTATCGGTATCGTAGCCAAGCGAGGCGAGTACCTCGGCATTGTGCTCGCCCTTGACTGCGAGCGCGACGTTGGCTCGGCCCGGCTCGTCGGTGAACTTGACGGCAATACCGATATGCTCGCGACCTTGATCATCGAGCAGTCGCATGCCACGCGCCGCTGTTTGTGGGTCGTCAAACGCTTCGCGTAGATCTTTGACGATGGCAAAGCCAATATCCTTGCCGCGAAACCATTCCGCCCAGTCGTCGCGACTGCGCGTGAGAAATGTCACCCGAAGAAAGTCGATCAAGGGCTGCTGATGTCGACCTGGCCCGCGCTCGCAGAGTTCAATGAATTCAGGCCGACCGAGTTCATTAAGCAGGTTGCGGACAAACTTGATCTCCTGCGCGCCAAGCACCACATGCCGACCGTCGAGCGTACGATAGATGTTGTAGAACGCGGCTCCGCCCAGGCTACGCTGTTCTTTGACGACGGGTGCTTGTTTTTCAATGAACACGGGCCCGGTGACATTGGGTGTGCAGGCGAGTACGGCATCGTGCATCGACATATCAATATAATCACCCCGTCCCGTCTGTTGTCGTCGATAGAGCGCCATCATGATGCCGCCGAATGCAAACAGCGCGGCGCTGATGTCGGCCACGGGGACATGGGGCAGGGTAGGCTCGCCATCCTGACCCAGGTTGAGGGACACCACGCCACCCAAGGCCTCGGTCGCGAGATCATGGGCCGGCAGGTCCCGGTAGGGTCCGGTTTGCCCAAAAGCGGCAATCGAGCAGTACACCACGCTCGGATTGCGGGCGCGCACCACCTCGGGACCGACGCCGAGCCGAGTGACGACACCCGGTCTGAAGGCCTCGATTACCACGTCCGCTCGGTCGCACAGGGCGAGCACCAGATCGCGCCCAGCCGCATGTTTCAGATTGATGCAGACGCTTTTTTTGCCGCGATGGGTGTTGCGGTAGAACACGGTATGGCCATCTTCCCCAAGACCGATGTGCCGGCCAGGCTCGCCTTCGCCCGGCGGTTCGACCTTGATCACCTCAGCCCCATGATCGGCCATCATCTGCGTGAGGAAAGGGCCAGGCAAAAACAGCGACAGGTCGACGACTCGCAGGCCTTCAAGTTTCATATGTTGCCCTCAAATCACGCCCTGTTGTGCAAGCTCCGCAAGCTCAGTCTCGGTATAGCCTAAATCTTTGAGGACCCGTGCGGTATCAGCGCCGAGCGCAGGCGCCGATTTGGCTGGCAGTCGCGCGCCATCGAGCATGATGGGATTGGCAAAGCTGCGAAAGTCAGCGCGTAACGGGTGGGGTGTCTCGCGAATCATACCGGTCGCCAAGGGGAACGGATTGTTGAGAGCTTGAGCCATATCATTGACCGGCGCCGCAGGCAGCACGCCTTGCAGCCGTTGTAGCCAGTGCTGCGTGGTGTCGGTCTCAAAGATGGCATCCAGCAAGGGGGTGAGAGCCTCACGGTGTTCGCGTCGTGCGGGCATGTCCGCAAAGCGTGGATCGTGAGCGAGTACAGGCTCGCCGAGCACCTTCATGAGTTCCTGCCAGAATTTTTCGGTCATACACATGATGAAAATCCAGCCATCTGCGGTCTTGAACAGCTGCACTGGCGTGGCGGTCGGGTGCGCGCTGCGCGGCGCCCGTCCCGTCACGAGTTGTTCATTGAGGTACCACGTACCGGGGTAGGACAGCTGGTGCAGTGCCACATCAAAGAGACTGACATCAATATCGCGTCCCACGCCGCTGCGGGCGACACCAAACAAGGCCGAGACCAGCGCGAGCGCCGTGGTGATGCCGGTCATGAAATCGATGATCGAGAGCCCCATGCGTGCGGGCGGGCTACCCGGCTCGCCGGTGACGTGCAGATAACCCGCCTCGGCCTGCATCAGGTAATCGTATCCCGGCCAGGCCTCGCGGTCGTTGCCACGGCCGTAGGCCGACAGGTGCGCGCAGACGATGCGCGGGTTGACATCTTTGAGGGCCTCGTAAGTCAGTCCGAGCTTATCCGGCTGGTCGCCGCGCAGATTGTTCATCACGGCATCTGACTTGGCTGCCAGGCGTTCAAAGGCGGTTCGACCGGCTTCCGTTTTGAGATTCAGGCAGACACTGCGTTTATTGAGGTTGAAGGTCTGAAAAAAATGCGAATCATGATCGCCGAGGAAATAGGGGCCCATGCCACGGGTGGCATCGCCACCTTGGCTGCGGTTTTCGATCTTGATGACATCGGCACCGAGATCGGCAAGATACATAGAGCCGAAGGGCCCCGCCCCAAAGGCCTCAAAGGTGAGCACTCGCAGACCCGAGAGCGGTAAAAAGGGTGAGGCACTGACGCCGGCTGATGGGGTCACGCTGGCCGGTTCGCTCATAGCGGATGTCGCTCCATCAGCTGGCGCGCAATGATGATTCGTTGCATTTCATTGGTGCCTTCACCGATGCACATGAGCGGCGCATCACGATAGTAGCGCTCGACATCGTACTCCACCGAGTAGCTGTAGCCACCAAAGATTCTCATCGCCTCGAGGCTGTTTTCGACTCCGGCTTCGGAGGCGAAGAGTTTGGCCATGCTCGATTCGAGATCGCAGCGCTCACCGGTGTCGTACTTGCGTGCAGCTTGCTCGATCAGAAGGCGCGAAGCCTCGACTCGGGTCGCCATGTCCGCGAGTTTCAGCTGAATCGCCTGATGTTGGGCGATGGGCTTGCCGAACGTCTGACGCTCTTGGGCGTAGCGCAGGGCATCGCGCAAGGCAGCCTGGGCAATGCCTGCGCCTCGAGCGGCGACGTTGATCCGACCGAGTTCAAGGCCGCCCACCGCTTGCTGGAAGCCTCGGCCTTCAACCTCACCGATTAGCTGATCGGTGGACACGCGATGATCCGTGAATACGAGCTCCGCGCTGTCGATCGATTTGTAACCAAGCTTGCGGATTTTTTTGGCGGCCGTGAAGCCTTCGCCTTTTTCGCAGATGAACAGGCTCATGCCCTTGTGCCTTGGCATCGCCTCGGGATCGGTCTTGACGAGGATCGCAAAGTGACTGCCATAGACACCGTTCGTGATCCAGGTCTTCGTGCCATTAATGACATAATGCTCGCCATCTCGGCGGGCGACCGAGCGAATCGACTGCAGGTCGGTACCTGCATTCGGCTCGGTTAGACCAATACCGCCGCGACATTCGCCGCTCGCAAACTGGGGCAGCCAGCGCGCTTTTTGCGCTTCGGTGCCGTGCCGTTGTACGCAGGCCGCCATGATGAGGTGCGAATTGAAGATACCGACCGGTGCCATCCAGATGGAGGCAATCTGCATCACGAGGCGAGCGTAGGTGGCGGCGCTCAGCCCGAGGCCGCCGTATTCCGGTGCAATGGTGGCGCCGAAGAGGCCGAGCTCCCGCATCTGTTCGACGATTTCATTGGGATATTCATCTGCGTGGTCAAATTTTTTGGCGATAGGTTTCAGTTCCCGTTCGCTCCAGCGCTCGATGGTATCCAGGATTTCCTGATCGATATCGTGTGCGTGATGGCTCATGCTGTGTTACTCGATGATAGGTTGAGTATGTCGCTCGATAGCAGCTCAATACGATAGCGGCTCAATAATTGAGCTTGTCCTCGACCGAGTGCCCGCGTTTGGCCACAAGAATGCTGCGCTCGAAGCTGCATACTTCAACGCCATCCTGATTGCGGCCGATGGTGCGCACCGTGACGATGCCAGCGGTCGGGCGGGAGTTGGACTCTCGCTTGGCTAGCACTTCGGATTCGGCGTAGAGCGTGTCGCCCGCGAACACCGGGGCACTCATGCGGATCTCTTTCCAACCGAGGTTGGCGATCGCCTTCTGACTGACATCCGTCACGCTCATGCCGACGAGCAGTGCGACGGTGAGGGGCGAGCAGACGATGCAGCGTCCGAATTCCGATGCCTTACCGTACTCCGCATCAAAATGCAGCGGGTGCGTGTTCATCGTCAGCAGGGTGAACCAGGTGTTGTCGGTCTCGGTGATGGTTCGGCCCGGGCGATGTTCGTAGGTATCGCCGACCGCGAAGTCTTCAAAATACCGACCAAAAGATTCCCGATATCGGTTCGGGCCCACGGGTTTGGCAGTGTGGCTCATGCAGGCATCCTTGTGCGATTGTGCAAATGTCCGGACAAAGGATAGGATGCCACGCCATGAAAGCGAATGCACACCGAACCAAGGCGCCACGTTACCAGCAGTTGGCTGACCGACTCGCGGCTGCCATCGGTCGCGGTCGCTATCCGGTCGGCAGTATTTTGCCGGGAGAACACGAGTGGGTCGCCCGCTACCGCGTCAGTCGCTACACCGTGCGCGAGGCCTTGCGACGCCTCTCGGACTGGGGGCTGATCACTCGGGCGCGCGGTGTCGGCACCGTGGTGATCGCCCGCGAGCCGATCAAAGCCACGGTGCAGCATCTGGGCTCGCCCGCTGAGCTGATGCGATATCCCGCCGGCAGTCGGCTGCAGGCGCTCTCGGTCGAGCCAACTTCGGTGCGTGGTGAGTTGGCACGACGCATGCGAGTCCCTCCCAGCGACGGCTGGTACCGAGTGTCCACCATGCGCTATCTCGCCGCGGGCGGCGCGCCCATCGGTTGGTCCGACATCTATTTGCCCGCTGAATACGCCGCGGTCGCGGAGTTTGTCGGCCAGCGGGCGGGGCGGGTGTTCGAATTCATTGAAAAACGTTTCGGGCGGCGGGTTCATCGGGTGCAGGTCGAGATTCGTCCCGTGAGTCTCGATGCGCAAAGTGCGCGTGGCCTCGAGGTGGCCGAGGGCGGTCCCGCACTGGAGGTGTTGCGCCGCTATTTGGGGGCGGATGATGAGCTGTTGCTATGCACCATGGCACGCCACCCTGCCGAGCGCTTCACCTACGCCTTTGATCTCAAGCGCGAGACTCAGGGCGGGCCGTGGGTGACGGACTGAGGACTCGACCACGGGCGAGGTCGAGCGTCAGGATACCGAGCACGATCAGGGCCATGCCGAGCCACTGCCAGGCGTTGAGACGTTCATCCAGTACCCACCAGGCGAGCACGACCGTGGTGGGAGGCCCGACGGTGGAGAGCACGGCGCCGAGCGAGGCACCGATACGTCGGACGCCTTCCGCCTGCAACAGCGCGGGAAAAAACATGCACAGCACGGCAAGCGCGACCAGTAGCAGCCAGCCACCGGCGCTGATTTCATTGAGGGCGGCGACATCTTCGAACCAAAGATAATGCGGCACGAGGCAGGCGGGTGCCGCCGTCATCGCAAAGAGCGCAAAGCGTGAGCTGCCGATCTGCCGAGTGTACTTTTCGCTGACCAGAAAATAGACCGTGTAGGTCAAGGCGGAGCCGATCACGAGCAGCGCGCCAAACAGATTGGCCTGCAGTTCGGCGAGGTCAAAGCCACCCATGGTGAAAAAAATCCCCACATAGGTCAGTACGGTGGCGGCGATCACGGGTCGCCCCGGCCATTGACGATCCCGCAGTGACGCCACGATGACGACCATGGCCGGGTAGCTGAAAATCAGTACCCGCTCAATGCTGGCGTCAATCATGGTCAGGGCAATGAAATCGATCATCGCACCAAAGTAATAGCAGAGCGCGCCGACCGCCGCGGCGGTGATCAGCGCCTCGCGCGGCGTGTCGAGAATCGCGCGCAGCCCCTCCCGATGCACGGCAAACCACCAGAAGAGCGGCAACGCCAGCACTGCGCGGACGGTGACGACGGCTTCGACGCTGACGCCCATCGCATACAGTTCCTTGGCGAAAATGCCTTTGGTGGCGAACAGCATCGCCGCCATGGCCACGGCGGCCGCACCGAAGGGATCGAGGTGAGAGACCGCCTGTGGGAGGCCTGCGCCGGTCGGCGGTGCTTGGGACATGGCGTGAAGCGTATCATTCGTCGTGTGCCGCCGTGTCGATGGTTGTGTCGATCAAGACGGCTGTGTCGAGCAAGGAGAATGCGTGATGCCGGGTCCGTTACAGGGTGTGAAGATTATCGAGATGACGAGCGTTGTGCTTGGGCCCTGGGCCTGTCAGATGCTCGCCGACATGGGCGCCGATGTGATCAAGATCGAGCAGCCGCGAGGCGACAGTAATCGCTCGCTCGGTGCCGCTCGACACCCGGGGATGTCAGCGCTTTATCTCACCTGCAATCGCAACAAGCGCAGCATCGTGCTCGACCTCAATCAACCCGGCGCCCGTGATGCACTGCTCGCGCTCATCAAGGACGCCGATGTCTTCGTGCACAACAATCGACCCCAGGTGATGACCAAGCTCAAGCTCGAGTATGCCGATATGAAGGTCATCAACCCGCGACTGATCTACTGCGGTGCGTATGGTTATGCTAAAGCGGGGCCGTACGGCAGTCTGGGCGCGCTCGATGATTCGATTCAAGCGGTGTCAGGGATCGCCATGCTCAA